>JAAYZA010000031.1 GCA_012515055.1 Syntrophomonadaceae bacterium
ATCGAAACCTTATTTATGCCAGGCGTTGGAATAATAGATTACGATATTATGCAAAAGGTTAAAAGCATTCTTTAATCTTTTTAAAGGAGGAAATTAAACAATGGTTGCACCAGCAACACCAAAATCCTGGTATTTACCCAGCAAACCGCATAAATTCTGCCCCGGCTGCGGACATGGAATAGTGCTTAAGGCTTTAGGTGAAACAATAGATGAACTGGATATTCAGGATAAGACCATTTTTGGCTGTGACATTGGCTGCTCATTATTAGCCTGGGATTTTCTGGCCTGTGACAGCACTCAAACACATCATGGCAGAACCACACCGGTTATGGTGGGGATCAAAAGGGCCCGGCCTGAACTTATCACAATTGGATATATGGGTGATGGGGGCGGTTATTCCATAGGGTCCCAACATCTGCTCAATGCAGCTGTTCGCAATGAGAAAGTGACATTGATTCTGGTCAACAATACCAACTATGGAATGACCGGTGGTCAGATGGCACCAACCACCTTACCCGGGCAAAAAACTGAAACTTCCCCTTATGGGCGCGATCCGGATTTAACCGGTTATCCTACCAGGGGCCCCGAATTTATCAGTGAGTTGACCCCCGAAGGTGCTTATGTAGCACGGGCAACGGTATCAAAATATAAACAATTGAGGAGATTTTTGCGTAATGCCTTACGCAATCAGATTGAGGGCAATGGCTTCTCCTTTGTAGAAGTGCTCTCCACCTGCCCCACCAATTGGAGAACAAATGCTCAGCAAACATGGCATTTTCTTGAGGACGAAATGGAACAATACTTTGCTGTCGGAGAACTTAAGAGTCCCTTTGGAAGGGGGGATAAATAATGGCTTTGATAAGAATTGCCCTGGCAGGTGAAGGCGGGCAGGGAGTACAATCAGTGGCCGAAATCATTGCTGAAGCCGCTTATAATGAAAAAAAACAAACCATTTATATTCCCAACTTTGGATTAGAACAGCGCGGTGGAGTATCTATCGCTTTTATCCAGGTAAGCGATACCCGTATCGGAGCACCTAAGTTTAATAAAGCCGATGTGGTTTTAGCACTGAGCGAAAGAGCCATTGCCAGAACTTCAGCCTATTCTGATGAAAACACCTTGTTTGTTTACGATTCCAGTTTTAAAATAGACCCGGATGAATTGCCCCGGCAGGTCAAAAGGATTATTGCTCTTCCCGCTATTGACACTGCCAACAGCGAATTACATCCGCGGGTATTTAATATTATTATTATGGGTGCAGTCATAGGTCTGACCAATGTTGTAGGTTTTGATTCGGCCAAAGAAGCACTGGAAAATAAATTAGGCTACAAATTTGAAAGCAACCCGGAGCTTAGAACATTGAATTATAAAGCATTGGAGATAGGAAAAGAGCTGGCCATCAAATCCTTGCAGGAAGGGGTGTTCAACCATGCCTAAAACAATTGAAGCTAAATCAACGCCCATGGAAAAGGCTACCTTCCATATATTCCCCGAATACTGTAAAGGA
>JAAYZA010000010.1 GCA_012515055.1 Syntrophomonadaceae bacterium
AAAATCGCCCTAATGCTGCAGGAATGCGGTGCTGATCTCATCAATTGTTCGGCGGGGATTTACGAAACTGGCCTTAACTGTATTGAACCAGCTTCTTACGCGGATGGCTGGCGGATTTATCTGGCTGAAGCTATAAGGGAAAAGGTATCTATTCCGGTAGTGGCCGGGGGTATCATCAGGAAACCTGCGATGGCAGAAAAAATTATAGCAGAACAAAAAGCTGATTTCGTTTTTTTGGGCCGCAGTCTCCTGGCTGACAGCCAGTGGGTGAATAAAGCCTGGAGGGGCGATAGTGAGGCTGTCCGGCCCTGTATTCTATGTAATAATTGTATTGGCAGTCATTATCAGGGCCGCAGTATTTCTTGTACTGTTAATCCTGCTGCAGGGCGGGAAGGGGACTTGATCGTCAGACATTATGGCGGTGAAAGCCTGGTGGAAACTGTTGTAGCCGGCGGAGGACCTGCCGGCATGCATGCAGCCATTGCCTTAAGACGCCGGGGCATTCCGGCAGTCCTTTATGAAAGATCTCCCGTCCTGGGAGGCATGCTGAATTGGGCAGCATTGCCGCCGCATAAGGAACGAATCCAGGAATTTAAAGACTATCTTATCCGGGAACTTTATTTAAGCGGGACCGAGGTTATACTGGGCCATTCTTTTGGCGAAGAGGAATGTTGGTCAAGAAGGCCCGGCTATATTATTATGGCCACTGGTTCTGCAGCTACTAAACCTTCTATAGAAGGCTGGGATGAGCAGTTTTGCTGGCTGCTGCCGGATGTATATCAGCAAGGCAGGCAGATCAGCGATAGCCGGGTCCTCATCATTGGCGGCGGCAGTAACGGGTGTGAACTGGCTGATTATCTTTTATCGTACAATAATCAGATCATAATTGTAGAAGAAAAGGATATAATAGCACATAATATGGAAAGAAAAAACCGGCGGGCACTCTTGGAAAGACTGGCCAAAGGGCAGGTTGTTTTAAGGAAAAAAAGCCGGGTGGTAAAAATCGAGCCGGGTCAGGTTTTGATTCAAGACTCCCAGGGAAATGCAGAAAATATAGGTGTCGAAATGGTATTAGCGGCGGTGGGGTTCGCAGCCGGGGACGGCCTTCTGGAATCAATTCCCGCACAGTTCAGGCATCATATACATATTATCGGCGACGCAGCCGGGCCGGCCGGAATCAAAGAAGCCCTTTTACAGGGGGAAATGGCGGCTGACAGTATTGCCCGGCAAATTCAGTGCCCTATCGAAAAAAGGTAGGATTATATGGGAAAAAAAGATTTAAACTCCCTGGAAGAACAAGAAAGGATAGAAAAACTTAAAGAATTTGAGAAGGCCGCTTATAAAAACGGCTATAAATTACTGGCGGGCATAGATGAAGCTGGCCGCGGGCCTCTGGCTGGGCCGGTGACAGCTGCTGCAGTCATACTGCCGCCAGATTTTTATCTGGCAGGAGTTGATGATTCCAAGAAACTTAATGCTAGAACCAGATTGGAGTTATCAGCCCATATAAAGGAAAAAGCTCTGACCTGGGCCGTATGCTTTATTTCGCCGGTTTATCTGGATCGGGTCAATATTTATAATGCTGCTCGTGAAGCGATGCAAACAGCTGTTTTGAGCCTGGCAATCAAACCTGATTTTTTACTGGTTGATGCTATGAAACTGCCGGGATTATCCATTGACTATCAATCGATCATCAAAGGAGACAGTTTGAGTATTTCCATTGCCTGTGCGTCTATACTGGCTAAAGTAGAAAGGGACCGATGTATGGAAAACTTCGATTCCATCTATCCTCATTATGGTTTTGCCCGGCACAAAGGTTATGCGACCCGCGAACACCTGGAAAAAATCAGCTGCCACGGGGCTTGTCCCATACACCGGACCAGTTTTGAACCAATCAAGACTATGGTGGGATTACCGCCATTAAGCCAGCAGGAGTTGTTCAAGCTTTAAGATGATCAGGTAAAAACTCTGGTTATTAGATTTCGAGCTGGCTGGGTATTATAATTTTTAATGTTACGGGTCCCAACAGGAGAGGGAAAATGAAAAAGGAATTAGGCCGGCATGGTGAAGAAAAAGCAGCCTGCTATCTGGTAGAACAGGGCTATAAAATTATTGCACGGAACTACTACACCCGCTTTGGAGAATTGGATATAATCTGCACCAAAGGAAAAGATATATATTTTGTCGAAGTCAAGACCCGTACCAGTTTAAAGTATGGATATCCGGAAGAAGCGATAACCTATAAAAAGAGAGAAAACCTTAGAAAGGCAGCTTTTATTTATTTAAATAGCACCGGCTGTCCTTTTACCCAGATGCATTTTGATGTTATAACCATTCTGATGATGAAGGGTGAGGAAAAATTTAATCATATAAAAGATGCTTTTTGATTGAACCTGGAGTACACTTTATTCTGGTCACAGC
Organism: Syntrophomonadaceae bacterium; assembly: GCA_012515055.1. GTDB lineage: Bacteria > Bacillota > Syntrophomonadia > Syntrophomonadales > Syntrophomonadaceae > UBA1368. The sequence continues at coordinate 2,422 of JAAYZA010000010.1, forward strand.
ACGGCAGAATGTTGGTCAGGAATGAGTTTTAAAAAAACAATAAATAAGAATGGATTGGGAGGAAGGAAAATTGCTGATATATGGCCGCGAAATAAGGGACAGATTAAAAAACGAGATCCAGCAGTATGCAGTTAACAACAAAATGAGTATGTCAATTGTAATGGTAGGAGATGATCCTCCCTCACAGGTTTATGTGAACGGCATAGTGAAATTTGGCCGGGAAACGGGAATTAAAATTGATGTCCTGCATCTGGGGGCAGATACGGAAGAAAGCCAGGTATTAAGGTTTATTAAAAACTTGAACGAAGATCCGGCCATTGACGGTATAATGCTGCAAAAACCTTTGCCGGAACATCTGGATTATAATCGGTTGATCAATGAAATTGCCTACCATAAGGATGTCGAAGGGGTCCACAATTACAATCTGGGCAAACTGGTTAGTCGTCAGGAAGGCATACAGCCTTCTACTCCCAAGGCCATAATCAGGATCATAAAAGAAAATGGCATAGAGATTGAAGGAAAGAATGTAACTATTGTTGGACGCAGTACCATAGTTGGCAATCCTCTGTCAGTGATGATGACGACGGAGAACGCTACTGTTACTTTATGCCACACCCGTACCAAAGATCTTAAAAAGGAGATTTTAAATGCCGATATCCTGGTGGCGGCATTGGGCCGGCGCAATTACATTACCGCTGATATGGTGAGAGAAGATACCATCATAATAGATGCGGGGATTAATTTTGATGACAATGGTAAAATGTTTGGCGACGTAGACGAGGCGGCCAAGGAAAAAGCTGCCATAGCCAGTGCCGTTCCCGGCGGAGTAGGGGTAATTACCGTTGCCGAACTATTTGATAATCTCAAACAAATCTGTAGTTTAAAGAATAAAAGTGAATAAGGTTTAAGCATATCAAAATAAAAACCGCAGAGCGAAAATGGGCATCTGCGGTTTTTATTGCCTGTAAAGCAAATAAACGAAAAATAATTATAGCCAACCCTTTAATATAAAGACAGCCAGCATACCTGGGGATTCTCTTTTCTGCTGATGCTTCTCAGCCTCCCCGCTTCGTACTCCTCTTCTTCCATAGCATTTTCCAGTTTGAGCCGGGGCACTTTAACCGGTACCATGTTTTCCCCTAAAGCCACAAAAGTAAAATAAGCGGTGATACAGCATTGTCGGGTCCCCAGGATCATATCCTCGGCATCGATGCTTACCGCTATTTCCATGGAAGAATTGGACACATAGGTCAAATGTGCACTGCAATTAGCCAGATTGCCCATGAATACCGGTGCATGAAAGTTGATGCCGTCAATGGCGGCCGTTACAATTATGGAGCGCGAATGCTTGGTAGCAACGGCTCCAGCGCAATTGTCCATCATTTTAAGCAATTCCCCTCCATGGGCAGTGCCGGCCGGGTTCGTCTGTGAAGGCATAATAATCTGACTTAAAGAGGTGGCACTCTCACTAATAGTTCGGGCTTCCATATAATACACCCCTTCCCCATAATTTGTTTTCTTGTTACCATAATATCAATTATTCTACCGTAGTGGGTAGCAATTATTAAGTGGAGTCATAATTTGTTTTCCTCTATAATGATTGTGATGGTTTTAAACGGGAACAGGTAACATAACAAATAATTATACCAGGAGATAAAATTATGATTGAACAAGTTTTACCCGACATATTCAGAATCGAAATACCATTACCTAAAAACCCATTAAAAGCAACCAATTCATATTTTATTCGCGGCAAACAAAGAAATCTGCTGGTGGATACCGGCTTTAACTGTCAGGAATCTCGTCAGGCTATGACAGAAGCCCTGCATGAACTTAACGTCAACATGAAAGATACTGACCTTTTGATCACTCATTTGCATTCCGATCATGCTGGACTCCTTACTTTTTTAGTTACACCGGAGACAACTGTCTGGATGAATGAGGCTGATGCTTATATTGTGGGAGGCAGCAGGCAAAGTCCTCATTGGGATCTGTTCAGCAGATTTCTCCAGTTTAGCGGACTGATAGCCGATGGAATTGAAAACACTATTGAAAGACATCCTGGCTATAGATACGCACCGGAGGAATTTGACCGATTCACAATGGTCGAAGACGGGTTCGAAATAATCGTGGGGGATTACAGTTTTAAATGCCTGTTGACAAACGGTCATACCCCTGGACATATATGTCTTTATGATGAAAAGAAAAAGCTGCTGTTTTCAGGTGATCACATTCTGGGTAAAATTACACCCAATATAACCTTATGGGATTTGGGTGAGGATGTTCTGGGATGTTATCTGCAGAGCCTAGAACGTATAGCTGCATTGGAGGTTGACCTGGTACTCCCCGGGCATCGTTATATTTTAACTGATTGCCGCGGCAGGATAAAGGAATTGCAGGAACACCATCGCCAGCGCCTCGAAAACGTAATGGATATATTAGGTGAAAACAGGATGAATGGCGTGGAAGTGGCGAAACAAATGAAATGGGACCTGTCTTTTAAGGATTGGCGGGATTTTCCCTGGGGGCAGAAACTTTTTGCTACCGGTGAAGCAATGTCCCATCTGTATCACCTGTTTTATACCGGTGTTCTAAGTCTTACCAGTGACAGCGGAATAATGTATTTTGAAAAAAGATAAGGTATTATTGGCCAAAGATGTTGGAACCTGAATAGAAAGATAAGCTGGCGGGGAACTGACCGTTAAGTCATTTATTAAAAGGGGAGGGTCGGTAATGATCAAAACCCAGAGATATGGCGATATAACTCAGTTCATTATGGGCAGGATCATGGGGGAACAGTTAGTTTATTCCATGGCCTGTTATTATGTTGATGGTTTATTGATCGATACGGGTCCAGTACATGTGGCTGATGAGATTGAAGCGGCTTTTGCCGATTATCCGGTGGATATAATTATCAATACCCATCATCATGAAGACCATATCGGTAATAATGTTGTTTTTCAACAAAAATTAGGGGTCAGGGAAATTTTTGCCCACCACCTGGCAGTACCGCTGATAAAAAACCCGGCACTGTGGATCAGCCGTCTGAGACCCTATCAGCATATGGCCTGGGGGGAACCGCCGGCATCTGAGGCATTCCCTCTGGATGGGGTAATTAAAACCGGGCAGCATGAATTCCACATCATTCATACACCAGGTCACAGCCCTGATCATATTTGTATATTTGAACCCCGGCAAAAATGGCTTTTTTCCGGGGATCTTTTTGTCCGGGAAAGGGTGCCCACATTAAGAAGTGATGAAGATGTGACAATTATGCTGTCTTCTTTGCATAAAATTCTGGAATATGATTTTTCCACTTTGTTCTGCAGTTCAGGGATGGTAGTAACTGATGGCCGGGAAGCTGTCAGGAGAAAAATTATTTATTGGGAAGATTTGCGGGAAAAAGTCAGGGGATTATACCAACAGGGCATAGAACCTGATGAGATCCGCGCGAAATTATTAGGGAAAGAGACCATATTATACGAACCCACAGCAGGTGATTTCGGCAAAATCAATCTGGTAATGTCTTTTATTGAGGGGTTAAAGAAGTGATGGGCAGATGCCGGGGATGAGATGAACAGGAGGCGGGATTATGCAAGGATTTACCCATAAGACCGGGGAATTAATCAGTGCCGATGGCATCAGGCTTTTTTATCAAAGCTGGGAAAAACCTGACCCGAGAGGAATTATTGTATTATCCCATGGTGTCGGAGAACACAGCAGCCGCTACCATAATCTCCTCCAGGCTGCAAATACTGATGACATAGCAGTTTACGCCCTGGATCATCGCGGCCATGGCAGATCAGAGGGCAAAAGAGGACATATTATGTCCTTTGATCAATATCTGGATGATTTTGATCTGCTGGTCAAACTGGCCCAAACTCATAATCCAGGTCGGCCGACAATCATATTGGGTCATAGTATGGGAGGAGTAATCGCATTTAAATACATACTTAAATATGGGCAGAATTTTGCAGGTCTGATCTTATCTTCGGCAGGGTTTAAAAATAAAGTGGAAATTCCCGCCTGGAAAACAAAAGCTGCCCTGTTTTTATCAAAGATATGGCCTTCCTTGTCCATGCCGACGGGAATAGAAAGCCAGCTGTTGTCCCACGATAAAAAGGTAGTCCAGGCCTATAGCGACGATCCACTGGTACATGATCTGGTTTCCAGCCGCTGGTATACCGAGTTCATTGCTGCCGGGGAGGAGTGCCTGGCAAGAGCAGGAGAATTAAAACTGCCCTTGCTCATCATACACGGCAAAGGTGACGGCATTGTTGACTATCAGGGCAGCACAACAGTCATGGAAAAAGCTCAGTCAGAAGATAAGGAAATACATTTATTTGATGATCTCTACCACGAAACCATGAACGAAACTGAACAGGAACGAAACAAAGTGCTGAAGATCATCAGCACCTGGATTGTGAATCATACCAGCCCTTCCCAGGAGGCCAATGAAAAATGATACTGTTTTAATCCGGATTCACTACGGATTATCAGGTATTCCAGTCAGCCGAGCCTTGTTTATTGGAATACCCTGGTATTATTTTCCTGCCAGGCTTTAAGCAGTTCACCGCCGCGTCCAACCGGATTATCCATCATTCGATTGTTTTTAAATGGCTTGATGACAGTGTACTGGCAATTGCCTTTTCCCAGCCTGCCAGTAATGAAGAACGTTTTTCATCAGTCATGGACGGTTGAAAGAACCGCTCAATTTGTTTCATTTCCATCAATTCCTGCTGGTTCTTCCAGTATCCGGCTGCCAGTCCAGCTAAAAAAGCGGACCCCAGTGCAGTAGTCTCTGTAATAGCAGGTCTTTCAACTATTACATTGAGTATATCGGCCTGAAATTGCATCAGGAAGTTATTGACGGCTGCCCCGCCATCGACTTTTAAAACATTTAAGCTGATTCCGGAATCCTCGCCCATGGCTTTTAAAACATCAGCAGTTTGAAAGGCGATGGATTCCAGTGCAGCACGTACCAGGTGTTCCCCCTTGCTGCCCCGGGTCAGTCCGGTGATGGTCCCGCGTGCGTCCATGTCCCAATGGGGAGCACCCAGACCGACAAAAGCAGGGACCAGGTAGACACCGCCGTTATCGGGCAAAGAAAGGGCCAGGGATTCTGATTCGGCCACATGACTGATTATTTTTAAACCATCCCGCAGCCATTGTATAGCAGCGCCGGCTGCAAAAACACTTCCTTCCAGGGCGTAAGTGATCTGGCCATTTATGCCCCAGGCAATGGTGGTCAAAAGTCCGTGTTCAGATGTGACTGGTTTATTACCTGTGTTCATCAATAGAAAACAACCGGTGCCATAGGTGTTTTTGGCCGTGCCGGGCTGAAAACAGGCCTGGCCGAATAAAGCGGCCTGTTGATCGCCGGCCATGCCGGCGATACATATTTCACTGCCTAAAATCTCGGGATCAGCCCAACCGTAGACCTGGCTGGAGGACACTACCTCTGGCAGCATAGCAGCGGGTATATCAAACAAAGCCAGCAATTCTTCATCCCATTGCAATTTATGGATATTATAAAGCATGGTACGTGAAGCATTGGAATAATCAACCGCATGTACCCGGCCGCGGGTAAGTTTCCATAGAAGCCAGGAATCAATGGTGCCGAAGAGCAGATCACCGGCTTCTGCTTTTAAACGGGCCTCGGGAATATTATCCAGGAGCCACACCAGTTTAGTTGCGGAAAAATAGGCATCGATGACCAGACCGGTTTTGGCTTTGATTATTGGTTCCCAGCCAGCCGATTTCAATTGGTCACATAAAGGTGCAGACCGCCGGCATTGCCAGACAATGGCATTACTGATGGGTTCTCCGGTGTTTTTATCCCAAACCACAGTTGTCTCTCGTTGATTGGTGATGCCAATGGCGGCAACCTGACCGCTGTATAAATTAGCTTGAATTATAGCCTGTTTGGCCACACTTATAGTAACAGCCCATATTTCAAGAGGATCATGTTCCACCCAGCCGGGCTGGGGATAAATCTGTCTGAATTCACGGTAAGCCTTAGAAACGATTTGACAATGGTGATCTATCAATAAACAAGTTGTGCCAGTAGTGCCCTGATCAATAGCCAGAATATACTGATCCCGCAAATAGTATCCCTCCTGAAAAATAGATTTTTAGACCATCCAGTATTTTTTATCCAGACTCCTATATTGTAAAGCTTCCGCCAGATGCTGGGTCTGAACAACTGCTTCATTTTCCAAATCGGCAATGGTTCGGGCTACTTTTAATATGCGGTTATACCCCCGGGCACTGAGGTTGAGCTTTTGAAAAGCAGATTTTAAAAGCTGTTCAGCATCCCGGTTTAAACTGCAGTACCGTTTTACATCATGGGAATCCATCAAAGCATTGACTTTATAATTTCGATCGACAAAGCGGTTTTCCTGTATGGCCCTTGCTGCTGTGACCTTTTCTTTTATCTGGGCGGAAGTCTTGCCGGGATTATGATCCTTCAATTGCTCAAAGTTAACCCGGGGCAGTTCAACATGCAGGTCCATGCGGTCCAGGAGGGGCCCGCTGATACGGTTTAAGTATTTATTTATCTGCATCGGCGTACAGCGGCATTCCAGTTGGGAGCCAAAATTGCCGCAGGGACACGGATTTAAGCTCCCAATCAAAATAAAGTTAGCGGGGAAGGTATAGGTGCCCTGTGCCCGGGCTACAGTAATCACTTTATCCTCCAGAGGCTGCCGGAGGGCCTCTAATACATCACGATTGAATTCCGGCAGTTCATCCAAAAACAATACACCGTTTTGCGCCAGGCTTATTTCTCCCGGGCGCGGTATCCGCCCGCCGCCAACTATGCTAGCACTGGAAGCATTTTTGTGGGGGGAACGAAATGGTCTGCTATTGATCAGGGGTTGGTCTTTATTCAGCAAATTGGCCACCGAATAGATGCGGGTAGATTCCAGAACCTCCTGGCGGCTCATTTCGGGAAAAATAGAAACAATCCGGCGGGCCAGCATGGTTTTGCCTCCCCCCGGAGGACCAATCAGCAGGGCATTATGCATGCCGGCAGCAGCTATCTGCAAAGCCCGCTTGGCTGTTTCCTGCCCTTTGACTTCGGAGAAATCACCGGGTGAGGAAACGAAACGGCCGGCCGGGGGAGCAATCCTAACCGGGTCCAGAGAAATATCGCCTTCCACCCAGCGGATAACATCGGTGAGATGCTGGACCGGCAATGAAGCCAGTTCGTTTACCAGAGCAGCTTCCGGCGTGTTGCCTGCGGGAATGAGGAATTGTACCGGATGACTCATATCCATTAATTCCAGAGCCATGGGCAGGATGCCGGGCACCTCACGAACACTGCCATCCAGGGATAATTCGCCCGCCAGATAATATAATTGTTCACTGGCGGCCTTGACTTGTTCGGAAGCTATGAGGATGCCCAGAGCAATGGCCAGATCAAAATGAGTGCCTTCTTTTTTAAGATCAGCGGGGGCCAGGTTAACAATAATTTTTTGATAGGGAAATTTATAATTACAATTTTTTATAGCTGAGCGTACCCTTTCCCGGGCTTCTTTAATGGCCATGGAAGCCAATCCGACAATTTGAAAATCGGGCAAACCATTCTGGATGTCCACTTCTACTTTGACGGGTTGAGCTTCAATGCCATTGATAAAAAGAGTATTGAGGACGGCTAACATAGTGTTCCTCCGAATATACGTTTGCTTTAAATCTTCGCTGATATGCCGAGAAAATCCTGCCTGATTTATCGAAATTGGGATTAAAAGGGAACTTAATTGAAATAAGGTCATAAAGTCAGCCAGCAAAAAGCAATTTAATTACATATTTTATTAACAAAATAGGCAGTATAAACATACGAAATAAAAAGCAATTAAATTATTTATTGCGAAGGGAGGTTGGCAAATGCTTGGATTGATAGTGAGATTCATAGTTTCCGCACTGGTATTGCTGGTAATCGCTGCTTTGATCCCCGGTGTCAGTGTAGCCGGTTTTTGGGGAGCATTGATAGCTGCTGTTGTTATTGCTGTTCTGGGATATGCAGTGGAAGCCATACTGGGGGATAGGATATCGCCCCGATCCAGAGGGCTGGTAGGTTTTATCACCGCCGCTGTTGTAATATATATAGCCCAATTCATTATCCCCAGTTATTTTTCGGTAAGTTTGATCGGGGCATTAATTGCAGCATTTATCATTGGCCTGGT
>JAAYZA010000033.1 GCA_012515055.1 Syntrophomonadaceae bacterium
GCCCGGAAAAAACAGCTCTCCGACCGGTTCATAAAAAGTGCTGCCCAGGCCGGTGCTTTGCCGGTATTCAATGTTACTGCCGAACTTTGGGAAGATGAACAATTGCTGGTTCAAGAACTGCAAAGTCTGGGTATCATCGTGAAGAATTTACACTAGATATTTCTTGAGGTATCTGCCATCACTGAGATTCTTTATGTCACCTACAATATACGGCATGGTTTAAATGCCGCCGGGAAACAGGATTTAAAAGCTGTCGCAAAGGTGCTGGGACAAATCGGACCTGATATCGTCGGTTTACAGGAAGTTGATCACCTGCGCCCTCGCAGCGGCTCTGTCGACCAGGCTGCCTATCTGGCCCGGAGTCTTTCCATGGATCATGTTTTCGGCGCTGCCATACATTACCGAACCGGTGCCTATGGCAATGCCATCCTCAGCAAATTCCCCTTCAGCAAAACGGCCCATCATTTGCTGCCTTCCCGGGGTGAACAAAGGGCCTGTCTGGAAGCTGAGATCATAATTGGGACAAAAAAACTGAGTATTTTCAATACCCATCTGGGCCTGATGCAGCAGGAGAGGCATCTCCAATTACAGGATCATATCCTGCCAATGGTGATGGGGAAAAATAACCCCTTGATTTTGTCCGGTGATTTCAATGCAACTGAAACTGCGTCCGAACTTGAACCCTGTAACCGCACACTAAAGGATACCTTCAAACAAAATACCGGACCTGTGATCAATACTTACCCCGCCCATGAGCCACAAATCCGGATAGATTATGTTTTTATAAATCATTTCCTGCAATGCAGTAATTTTTTTATCGTCGACACCCTGGCTTCCGACCATTTGCCGGTAACAGCCCGCCTCCGCTTATAAGCCCTGCCCTCTGCCCGCCGACCGCTTGAAAACTGCCACATTTGAATTGGGGTTAAAACCAGCCTGTACTGATCTGATCCCCCGCTCCGTAATGCGATATAAATCGGTCCTGTGTACCGTTTCCCCCGTCTTTCTGCGGCCGGGATAGTTCCTGCGGGGCAAAGCGCCAGCTGTCTCCTGAACTGTTTTGAGCAAATCCCGGTCACATAAAATTCCCAGGAAATGCTTCAGCTCACTGATACTCAGTGTTTCACCCATATGATGTCTGATGGTATGGGCAGTTATCCATTGACAGTTCCTGAGCTGGTAGGCAGCCTGCAGGATTTTATTGATGATCAGAACATCTCTTTCCATATTTATTCCCCCCTGCTCCAATCATATCATTATAATATTTTGAATCATAGGAATTATTGGTCTAATAATTTTGTTTATTTCTATAAATTAATGTTTTTGGCGAAGCAGGAAAACATTGCGGTAAATACTTCAAGGGTTTTTACAAATAATAAATATAAGATTTTATTGGGAGGAAAGATGAGATGGAATTTAACCGTTCAGAAACATTCAGTAATTGGGAGCAATGGAAAAAAGCTCTGGCTAAAACCGTGTCAGCTGCAGAAACAGTGGGTATGTCGGAAAAGAACATTGATAAGATCGCCTTAAAAATTGGCAATATCCTGGCGGAAAAGGTCGATCCCGAGAACCGTGAGCAAAGGCTCTTGCAGGAATTATGGCTGGCCGGCGGAGAAAAAGACCGCAGTGTCCTGGCCCGATTGATAGTAGACATGATCAAGACCGATGTCAGGCATTAAGATGGAATAAAGGGAACGGCTTGTATTATCTGGTCAAGGACAACCGCTTCTTACTTATTGACAAAATCGAAGCAGTACACAATTACTAACAGAACTACTAACAAAGTAAAATTCAGGGTCAGAAAAGCAAAAAGACGGGAAAACTAAATCCCGTCTTACAGGCCTTATAAAATGGTCGGAGTGACTGGACTTGAACCAGCGGCCTCTACGTCCCCAACGTAGCGCTCATACCAAACTGAGCTACACCCCGACGCAAAGAATATTTTATTACACCTCAATCTTTTAGTCAAGCAAAGCCGGGCATTTATGCCCGGTATTTATTACGATCTGTCCAGATCAAATTTCTTGTGCAGGGCAATGACTGCTTTCTGGGTCTGATCTTCATTGATGATACAGGAGACTCTGATCTCGGAAGTGCTGATCATATCGATATTGATCTCCTCATCAGCCAGGGCCTCAAACATATCTGCTGCTACCCCCGGGTTGGACTGCATCCCGGCACCGATAATGGATACTTTGGCCACATTATCGCCGTAGGAATAGTCTGAGGCGCCAATTTTCTTCACCAATTCCTCCACTACCGGCAATGCCTTGGTCAATTCATCCCTGCCGATGGTAAAGGCAATGTCATTATGATTATTGCGCATGGCGCTCTGGATGACCATATCAACATTTATCCCATTTTCCGCCAGGGCTTTAAAAAGGGTCCTGGCTATCCCCGGCTGGTCAGGCACGTCAAATATCGCTATTTTTGCACAATTTAAGTCATGGGCGACCCCGCTTACCACTCTGTCCTGTTCCATATTCCTCTCCTCCGTAATAATTGTTCCCGGATTATCATTGAAACTGTTTAATACTTCCACATCCATATTATTTAACATGGCACATTCCACTGCCCGGGGCTGCATGATCATGGCACCTAAAATAGCCATCTCCAGCATTTCTTCATAGGAGATGAACTGCAGTTTGCGGGCATCGGATACCATGCGGGGATCAGCGGTAAAGACCCCGTCGACATCGGAATAAATCTGGCAGCGATCGGCCTTGATGCCTACTGCAATGGCAACCGCTGATGTATCTGACCCTCCCCGGCCCAGTGTGGTGATGTCCCCACCCGGGGTGATTCCCTGGAAACCGGCGATAATAACAATTTTCCCTTTGTCCAGCTCGGTCTGGATCCGATTGGTATCGATATCACTGATTTTAGCCTTGCGGTAGGTGGAATCACTGACGATCCCCGCCTGCCAGCCCGTAAGGGAAATGGCATCACAACCGGCATTATTAAGGGTCATGGCCAGCAAGGCCGCTGATTGCTGTTCACCGGTTGCCAGCAGCATATCCATTTCCCTGCCGCTCAGTTCCCCTCCGGTGGCTCTGGCCAGTTCTATCAATTCGTCAGTGGTATCCCCCATGGCAGAAACTACGATAACCATATTATTGCCTTCGTCCTGCATTCTCTTGATACGTTGGGCGATGGTTTTGACCCTTTCTATGTCGGCGACTGAACTCCCGCCAAATTTGGCAACGATGAGCGACAATGGAACTCCTCCCCTGTTACACTAAAGTATTTGTACTCCGGTGTGATTAATTTTTAAATAAAGTATCTGACAGGAAACATCATGATTCTGGAAAGTTTCCTGCATGGCCTGACCAATGGCTGGCGAATGGTCCCGGGCCAGGGCGATTATGGAAGGCCCGGCTCCGCTTAATGCCGCACCTGCTGCGCCAGCTTTTCTGGCTTCGTCCAGTACCTGATCAAAACCAGGTATGTATTGTTTGCGCAAAGGCTGAAATATCTGATCATCCATGGCTATATTCATGTAAGTTAAATCATTGTTAAAGAGCCCGGCTAAAAGCAGACAGGTCTTTTGCATATTGATGACAGCATCCCCCAGCTCCAGTGTGGCAGGCAGGATCCGCCGCGCTTCATGGGTGGGCAGTTCAAAATCAGGAACGGCGATGATTACAGATATATTTTCCGGCAGGGGGGTCTTCTGGTAATATATTTCCCCGCCATACTTCAAAACCGTAATGAGGCCGCCGGCAATCGCTGCTACAGCATTATCGGCATGACCTTCCAGCTCAGCAGCCAGATGGATGAGCCGCTGATTATTAAAACATCCGCCCAGCAAATGATTGCCCAGTGACAGGCCGGCAATGATAGCTGCCGCGCTGCTGCCCAGTCCCCTGCCCATGGGGATCTGATTGTTAACGGATAGTTTAAGTCCGGGAAGGGGCTGGCCAGCTTCCTGATATATTCGCTGCAGACCTGCTAATATCAGGTTGCTCCCGGTATTCTTATTGAGCTGTTTTTCCCCTTCACCAGAAAATACGCAGCTGGTAACCGGGGCAGCAACAGCCTCCACAGTTAAAAACAAATCAAGGGCCAGACCCAGAGTATCAAACCCGGGTCCCAAATTAGCGCTGGTGGCCGGAACTTTTACAGTAACCATCTTACCTCCTGCATTAACCCTGTACACCTTCCAGTCGGATCACATTGTTTATTTTGCCGACCATGGGCATTTTCTGTAAAACCACCAGGGAGTCCCGCAGATCTTTTTCCACCACATCATGGGTGATCAAAATCAATTCTGCCATATTCTGCAGGCTGGTTTTCTGTAAAACTGTGGCCAGGCTGACATTATGGTCGCCAAAGACCCCGGCAATGCCAGCTAAAACACCCGGTTGGTCAGTAACCTTCATGCGGATATAAAACTGGGCTGTCAGGCAGTCGATGGATGAAGAGGTTTTCTCCTCGTAACAGGTGCATCCTACCCGGGTGTTGGTGTGCTGCCGGATATTGCGTATGATTTCAATAATATCCCCCATCACCGAACTGGCGGTGGGCATCTGTCCGGCTCCGCGGCCAAAGTGCATTATCTCCCCTACCGCGTCTCCTTTAATATAGACGGCATTGAATACATCATTAACTGCTGCCAGGGGATGGTTCTTGGGGAGAAAAGCCGGATGAACACGGGTCTGGATCTGACCTTCCTGTTCCTGGCCTATTGCCAGCAATTTTATGATAAAACCTAATTCATCGGCATATTTGATATCCTCAGGGGTGATTTTAGATATCCCTTCCACATATACATTTTCCAGTGTTACCCTGCTGTTAAAGGCTATTGAAGATAGGATGGCAATTTTTCGAGCAGCGTCCAGACCCTCCACATCTGCGGTGGGGTCTGATTCAGCATAGCCCAGTTCCTGGGCTTCTGCCAGCACATCCTCAAAATTCCTTTTTTCCCGGCTCATCTTAGTCAAAATATAATTGGTGGTCCCGTTTAAGATACCAATGACCTGATTTATACGGTTACCTGCCAGGGATTGTTTCAGCGGGCCGATGATGGGAATGCCCCCTGCCACACTGGCTTCGAAATAAAAATCCACCTGGTTGGCTTCTGCCGCAGCAAATATTTCCTGGCCCTTTACGGCGATGAGATCTTTATTGGCGGTGACAACATGTTTGCCCTTGTTCATGGCGGAAATGATATAACTGAAGGCTGGTTCGATCCCGCCGATTAATTCTACTACTATATCAACCTCATCATCATTTAATATGTCATCGAACTGATCCGTTATTGATCCTTCCTCGACACCGGATGCCCTGCATTTTTCCTTATCCAGGTCCAGAGCCCATTTCAGCTCCACGGCTTCACCGGCACGCATTGCGATGGTTTCACCATTTTGCTGTAAAAGTTTTATTACCCCGGAACCAACTGTGCCGCATCCCAGAACTGCTATTTTTATCATGCCAACCTCCTGCTCGATTTTAAGATCGGTACAGCC
>JAAYZA010000337.1 GCA_012515055.1 Syntrophomonadaceae bacterium
CCTGCAATGATTTTATCCAACTTGCTTTTTACCTACCCGTGATTCAATTGCTTTACGTTTGATGCTGTTGGTTTTGATTTCATCAACAAAATCAACCCTGATGGTAACTGGCTCCCCTAAAACCTCTTTTAAGGCATCGACTAATTCGCTTAACTGTTGTTCCTGATATTCCTTGCCTTTGACAAATTTGATAACTACTAAACCCGGCTCTTCCTGAATGACTTTGAACTCCTCCATTAAATGCAAATATTTTTTAATGTTTTTGGTGAAAGTATTTAATATTTTTAAAGATGATAAATACTTGCCGCTGGGAAGGATGAAACTATCATCTGCTCTGCCGTTAAACTCCTCTATAAGGGGATAGGGTAATCCACAGGTGCAGGTTTGGGAGCTTTCCCTTCCCAGGTCTCCGATGCGATAGCGAATAAAAGGCATGGCCGGGCTTCTGGAAGTGGTTAGATAAATTTCCCCTTCTTCCCCCGGTTTGACTGGTTGTCCGTCCTGGTCCAGATATTCCACCCAGACATTATCAATAAAAACATGATAATTCCCCTGTTTGCATTGGGAGGCTACCATCCAGGTTTCTTCCGTCGAATATTCATCATAAACTGGACAATTAAACACCTGAGCAATTAATTCTCTTTCGTCTTTTGTGGATAATTCAGAATTTAAGCCAATGAATTTGGGCCGGATATGGGTTAAATCTTCCGGCGTCATGCGCATGGCAATTTCCAGGATCAGTGATGCATAACCTATCAACAAATCCGGTTTTGCTTTTCGCAGCATGGCAATTTGCTCATCCACCGCAATCGTTGAAGGAATATGCTCGGTGCGGAAAAAAGGTCCCAGGCGGGGATAATTGATGGGCGTATATTTTATGTACACCATCTTGTGCCAGGGACGATAACCTATCATGGTGTATAAGCGCACACCGGTAGCAATATAAAAGGCAAAGGTTGATTGGCTGAAAATAAAGGGCAAAGATCTCCCCGTTGAACCTGTCGTCGCTGAGTAATGACATTGATCAATGTCATAATGCCGCGAAACTATCTCAGCAGGAAAATGTTCGCGAATTTCATCTTTGGTGATCACCGGTAATTTTTGCAGGTCTGCCAGGTTTTTTATACTTTTGATATCGACTCCATAGTCATCGTATTTCTGGCGGTAATAAGGAACATTGGCATATGCCCTTTGCACCTCTTCTATTACTCTCCTTTCTGCAGTCCTTAAAATTGCCCGGTGCGAAAGTAAATTGTTAATATGGACTTGTATGACCGACTTGCCTAAATTAAAAATAAAGCTGTTCATATCCATTATTTTACATTTAAGATGCTTACCTACCAAACTGCAAAAAAAACATCTGTGTATCTTGTGAGGCGATAAGATTGATTTAACTCCTCCTTGTTCCTTTTTCTGTAAATTATGGGACTCTTCTCCTGTTTGGAGGCAGCAGTCTAAATATAGTAGAATGATGGGGAATTTATAATTTCTTTATAAACATTTAGCCTTGCAAAATGCCTGATTATGGCGATTTCTATCGGGCAGAAAGGATTGCCATGTTCAGTATCAATTCTGATAAGAATACTATTTCTGAGCTGCGAGCCGAAGGGCATTGTCTGTTTAAACGCGCTGCCCGCCCTCTGTCCATTGCGTCCCGGGTATGGATCGCCTCCGATTTGATCAAGCCGCCGGTCTGGACTGCCATTACCATTGAGGGACATGGCAGTATAAACCATCTGAAATTCAACAATGCTCTGCAAATTGCCTCGGCAGCAAACCCTGGCAGCCGTTTGGTTTTAAAAGGTAATCTGGCCTGGTCACACTGGGTCGATTCCGGTAAAGCACCTGTATTAACAGAGATAGAGGGCAGTTCCTGGGATGGCATGACTTCACAGGGTGTAAAACCATTTCTAAAAACATATGACGTTCGCCAGGGGCCCACTGCGGAAGTTTTGATATTCTATGGTGAACCGACCCGCATTATATTTCGGGCTCACCATGCGGTTATGGATGGGCGCGGGCTAATAACCTGGATCGAAGATATTTTTCGGGTTTTAAATGGCCGCAAGCCTCTGGGCTCTGATTACAC
>JAAYZA010000006.1 GCA_012515055.1 Syntrophomonadaceae bacterium
ACAGCATTGCCGACCCCATTTTTAAAACAATGGCCAGCTCAGGACTTAATCTCAGCAAATACCGCATAAAAGGATTACCCTCTGTGGCCATGAAGGCAGAACATAGTTCAATAGTATGCATGATATCATAATAATTGAGCAGGACGACCAGACCCAAAAGCAGAGCCAGTCCCAATTGCGGCCAGGAATTAATATTTTGTACCGGCAAAATAGTTCTTTCATCATCAGTCATCTTTATTCATCTTCACCCTGTTCCATCATTTATTATAAAATATGTTAAGTTTAATATTTATATACTCGTTTACCTGGATGCCCTGAACGGCTGGTCCTATATACAATAATACCGTAATTCAATAATGTAAACAGGATTGGATACTGCACATAAAAAAATGCTCCCCTAAAAAAGGGGAGCTTCTGTTCCTTATAATCGATCAACAGCTGACCATCTGTTCTTCTTCAAGGCTGGCGGCAATCTTAGCGGCATCCATTTCTAATACACCAGCATTCCTTAAAGCATAAACCACCAGTTTGCGATAAATCTTTTCCATTGTGGTTTGAGGCTTATCCAGCTTCAGAGCCTCCAGGAAACTCTGGGCTTCTTTGGGTACTGATCTGAACATCTCTTTTAAAACACCTTTATAGGTTTTGCCGGGGAAACTCTTCTGTTCCCCAGCCAGCCGCTGCATAGAACTGGTCAAAATCTGATCATGCAAGCAAAAATCTGAACCAAAGGGGAAGGTAGCAAAATATCCTTTCTCCACATATGGTTGCAGTATTTCCTGGATCTTTTCGGGATAATTATTGGTGTTTTCAGCCGGGATCTCATAATTCGGCCATAACTTGCCTGATTTTTTAGCCTCTTCCAATAATTGCGGCTGGAAGCGGGAGTCAGTAATCTTTAGCATGGCCGCGATACATTCGGCATCGGACAGCCCCCGTAAATCAGCGATACCATATTCAGTTACGATGATATCCCTCAGATGTTTGGGGATGGTGCAATGCCCATAGCTGAATAGGATATTGGACTTAAGGGTTTTCCCTGCACCTCTGGTGCTTTTCAGCATTATTATAACCCGTCCGTCAGGAAGAGCATGGCCCATGGAAACAAAATTATACTGCCCGCCAACTCCGCTGACCACCCGTCCATTTTCCAGATAGTCCGAGCAAACAGAACCCATCAGGGTAACTATCATGGCTGTATTGATGAAGCGCCCGTCCTTTCTTTGCAGTCTCCTTAGCTCCTCATCTCCATAGAGTTGATTGACCTTCTCCACTCCGGACATACCAAATAAGCTTCTTTCCTCCTCCGGCATATCATTCAAAGCCTGGTAAAACGCTCGGGGCCCTATAAAAAAGGCTCCCTGAATGATGGTACCTTCCAGCAGGTTCTTGCCCAGCAACGCCCGTATATCCTGCAGTGCAGCCTTATCATTCATATCTGCCGAATAATTCCTTTCCCCATCTATGATGGCTCCATTTTCATATTTTAAACCCTGACGAAGAATGCCGAATCTGGTCAGGAAATCGAAGTCCTCTTCATCCAGCCTGGAGTGTACAGCCTTCATCTCTATCAGCCGATCGATGATATCCTCAGGGATATGATCATCCTTCAAATATCCCTCATTGATCAGCTTCATCAGTGGTACGCTTTCGTAGACTTTGCGTTTTAAAATTTTGTTTTTATACAATTGCATGAAGGCATCGACAAACATTTCCGAAGACCCGTACAATCCCTGTTCAAAAGTATCTGTCCCTCCATATTCCTCGATGAGCTGTTCATTGCGGCTGGAAAGACCTATTTTCTTCAGGAGTTCCTTATATTCATCATTATGGTCATTACGCATGATCATCCCGTTCACCACCGCATCACCCAGAGAACCGATACCTACCTGGATGGTACCGCCATCTTTGAGCAGGACACTGGTATTCAGGCCGATCATATGGTCAATGAGCGACACCGGATCTTTCGGAACACCAAATATATTATAGTTATATTCCGGCCCTTTCAGGATCATGTCGTATTCAGTTCCTTCAATAACAGCATCTCCATACATGAAAGGCAGATTCTGATTGCATTCCCCCACAATGGCAAATTTATAGCCTCCCGCCCGCAGCTCTTTGGCTACAGCCATGGCCCCGGTTATGATATCTGTATTACAGCCCATGGAATATATGGTCTTGCCATCCACCTCCAGAGAAGTACAAAAGGCACCAAAGACATTGACGCCCGCTCCCAGGGCATCACGGACAATATGGGTATAATTAGAATCGATATGATTTTGCTGGGCTACGTCATCATGCAGATAGCCGCCAGCCAGGCTGAAAAACTCCAGATGCTTAACATTACTCGGCATTTTTCCCTGACGGTAATCAAGCATATATTCTATATCTGGAACACCCTCAAAAAGTTTGGGAACCACATAATCATATATCCTTCTCTCCAGCCCAGAACTGCCCGTAGGTTTTTCCAATGGCAAAGCGGTGTATATCACCAATGACATCTCCGGATCCTCCTTCGCCCTGCGGTAAACCTCGTTGACGAAATGCACCGGCTTCCCCAAGCCCAAAGTCATAGCCATAACAATGTCTTTCCCGACATACTTGATCACTTTGTCAACACATTCCACTACATCAGTATGAATTTCTCCCGAGTATGGTTTCATTCTGTTTACTCCTCCCTTCGGTGACTCCCCAGATTTTCTATACTCATTTTCAAAATATTCTGTACTCTCAGCTATAATTCCTCTAAAATTTGTAAATTTTATTAATTTTTCTCTTCTTTGTACTAAAAACTTTTTTTAAAAATGTATCTGCCCGACACCTGTCCTGGATTCCAGCCATTGATTTTTACGGCTGTGTGTTCCTACAAACATTTTGACCCGGCTTTTTGGTAATGATATTATTAGAAAAACATTTAAATGAGCGTTTTGCATAATATTCTTCTTATAGTTGTGCGACAGCATTTTAAAATGCCATCATGGGCTTTAGCGAAGGATCTTAGTTACTTATATCTTCTCTATCACTACGAGCGACAATAATGGAATTATGCCAAATCCTCAAATGAATGAACTGGAGATTATTATTTATGAGGCAAAGCCATAATGAATAAAGCAACTGAAAAAGCCACCGCTTACAGCCCGATGAAGGTTATTCTCTGGGCAGGATTGGTCTTGCTCATTGTATTGAATTTCTCCGGGGTATTGGCCCTGTTAAATAAAATCTTTAATATTTTCTATCCCCTGCTGCTGGGAGCGGCCCTGGCCTATATCTTCAATATTTTGGCCGCCAGCTATGAGAAGATATATTTCCCCGCCAGCAATAGCACCTTTATACAGAAGACCCGCCGGGGCATTATTGTTATACTGACACTGCTTACGGTGATACTTGTTTTGGCCCTGCTCTTGTGGGTCATCATTCCGCAATTCGTGGAATCGATCCGGCTGCTCATCGCCGGATTCCCTGCCATGTATGACAGCCTTATGGCCTGGCTGGAACGCAACTCCCATCTGCTGCCGGGACTCCAACAGCAAATCACCGCCCTGGACATGAATGGTGAAGAACTGATCAAAAAAGGATTTTCTTTGATTGGCAACTGGGCCTTTGGTACCTTCTCTTTGATCGGATCCTTTTTCGGCAAAATCGCCACTTTTTTGTTGGCAGCTGTTTTCGGCATTTACCTGCTTTTTGGCAAAGAACAGCTGCAGGAGCAATGGCAAAAACTAACTCAGGCCTATCTGCAGCCAGGGCGGCGGGATAAATTATCTGCCGGACTAAAAATTGCTGATGAAGCCTTTTCCAGCTATATTATCGGGCAGATCAAAGAAGCGGTCATTTTAGGAGTCCTTTGCACTATTGGAATGCTGATTCTGGGCCTGCCCTATGCCTTTACCATTGGTTCTGTTGTGGGACTTACTGCTTTGATCCCCCTGGTAGGAGCCTATATTGGTGCCGGATTGGGATTTTTACTGATCGTTATGGTCAATCCCATTCAAGCCTGGGTATTCATTATTTTCATCATCATCTTGCAGCAAATAGAAAGCAACCTGATCTACCCCCGGGTGGTGGGAAATACCATCGGTTTGCCGGGGATCTGGGTATTCGCAGCTATTATCATCGGCGGCGGACTGCTGGGTGTCATCGGCATCCTGCTGGGAGTACCCGTCGCCGCTACCATCTACAAACTCCTGGCCCGGGATATCTACCGGAAAACAAAACCGGAAGATTTATCTGTTGAGGAATCATAATAATTTTCCTTCTCTGGCTGACGGCATTTTAAGGGGATAACCATTCGGTTTATCCCCTTTTCGCTGTATAAGTCGTTTGATTCATTGCAATACTAAATACAGCAAAGGAGGGAAAGTTATGAAGCAGGGAGATTACAGTTTAAAAGTCCTGGCAGCTTTATTACTCATATGTATTCTGGGATTTGGCCTGTTCTTTATCCAGATTAAAGAAGAGATCCCGGTGATACCGGTGCAGGGAAAAATAGGTGAACCACGGTCGGATGATGTGTGGATGATTTCCCGTATGATAGCGGCAGAATCCCGGGGAGAACCTTTTGACGGACAGGTTGCTGTGGCATCGGTAATTGTAAACCGGGTACGCAGCC
>JAAYZA010000073.1 GCA_012515055.1 Syntrophomonadaceae bacterium
AAAGATATCCGCCGTACAGTGAAAAGTGCAGATATTGTAGTAGCTTTCCGTCCTTTCAAATCCAGTATCAAAACATTAAAAGCGGTTGAAAACTTATTTATAGCTGATCTGGCTGAGTTTTTCCACAACAATCCTGATTTATCCCTTAATCTCCTCCGCCAGGATGTTTTAGATGACGAAGATTTGGAATGGGAACAGGGGATTTTTCTTTTAAAACTGGGGAATTTGCTGATGGAGCATTTACACGAAACCAATAAACCCCTACGATAAGCATCGAAAGAATGCGCATATTACTTGACGAAGGGGTTTTAATTATTTATTCTTATATATTGAAGGGATTCCTGCAAAAAACACCCCGGCTTGAGCCGTGGTGTTGTATTTTTTATCAAAGTAGGGTAGATTTTTTTAAGGATAAATTATACATTCCGGGAATATTGGTTACAATTGTATAAGTATGAATTAACCAGTAATTATTAGTTGGGAGGAGCATAAATGGAAGCCAGATTAGAAAAAATAGAAGCAAGCGAAGCCCATATTCAAATATCGGTTGACGCAGACAAAATGGAGGAAGGATTTGAATATGCCTATCGCAAAATCGTCAAAGAAGTATCAATACCAGGATTTCGCCGGGGACGGGTCCCGCGTCAATTACTGGAAGCTCATTATGGCAAAGAGGTACTTTTCCAGGATGCTTTGGAATATATCGTGCCTTTAGCTTATGAAGAAGCATTGACAATGGTGGACATTGAACCTATTGCTCAGCCCGAATTTGATATTGAAGATCTAAATCCGGGAGAGGATTTCGTATTTAAAGCTATTGTGGCCGTAAAACCCGAAATCAAATTAGGCGATTTTGCCGGTCTGGAAATAACTATCCCCTTCTTTGATGTGAGTGAATCGGAAGTGGAATACCAGCTGGAGGAAATGCGGCAGCGTTATGCAGTGGTTGAGGAAAAAACAGATGACGAGCCTGCACTGCTGGGAGACACGGTTACAATTGATTTTGAAGGCTTCCTGAATGAAGTGCCTTTTCCCGGGGGGAAAGATGAAGATTATCCGCTGGAATTAGGTTCAGATACTTTCATACCCGGGTTTGAACAGCAATTGGTGGGAGTAAAACTGGGCGAAACCAAAGAGGTGGAAGTAGTATTCCCCGAGGAATATCATGCTGAAGATCTGGCTGGCCAGCAGGCAGTATTCCAGGTTCTGGTCAAAAAGATCACTACCAAAAGGGTGAGGGAATTAAACGATGAATTTGCTCAGGAAGTCAGCGAATTTGACACCATCGAGGAATTAAAAAACGATATTAAAAAAGGTCTGGAAACCGTCCGTGATAATCAAAAAAAGGAAATGATCCATCAGACTGCTATCGAAAAGGCAGTGGAAAGATGTGAGATCGAGCTGCCCAAAGCCGTCATCGATGCCCAGACGGAAAGGATGATGGCCCAATTGGAACAAAGGATGGCATCACAGGGAATCAGTCTGGAACAATATTTTTCTATAACCAACAGCGATCCGGAAAGCTTTGCCGAGAGTATCCGGCCGGAAGCGGAGAAAATTGCCCAGGGTAACTTCATGCTGGAGAAAATTGTTGAGGAAAAAGGTTTTGAAATAACCGATGAAGAAATAGATAAATATATAGATGATGTTGCCACGGGTATGGGAATGGAAATTGAAGCTGCCCGGGAAAGACTCCAGGGTTCAATGGATAATATCAAGATGGGTTTAAAAGTTGAAAAAGCTATTGAATATCTGGTGGAACTGGCAACGATAACAGAACAAAGCGAAAAAGCTGATAATCAGACGGAAGATGAAGAGACGGAAACCGTATCGCTGGAAGAGGAAGAATCGCAAGTGGAATCAGAAGTGGAAAAAGAATAAAATATTAGTAAGCGAGTATAGTTTTGAATAAGAGGTGAATAATCATGTCATATTTGGTACCAATGGTAGTTGAACAAACCAGCAGGGGAGAACGTTCCTACGATATTTACTCCCGTTTATTAAAAGACAGGATCATTTTTTTGGGCAGTGCTATTGATGACACTGTAGCTAATCTGGTGATTGCTCAATTATTGTTTTTAGAAGCAGAAGATCCCGATAAGGATATATCTTTATATATAAACAGCCCCGGCGGATCCATCAGTGCCGGGATGGCGATATTTGATACGGTCCAGTATATAAGGCCGGATGTTGCAACGATTTGTGTCGGTCTGGCTGCCAGCATGGGGGCATTTCTTTTGGCGGCCGGGAAAAAGGGCAAAAGATTTGCATTGCCTAATGCTGAAATAATGATCCATCAACCGCTGGGAGGCACTCAGGGACAGGCAACTGACATAGAGATCCACGCCCGCAGGATCGTCAATATGAAGGAATCTTTAAATCGGATTCTAAGTGAAAGGACCGGGCAAAAGCTGGAAAGGATTAAAGCAGATACAGAAAGGGATTATTTTATGACTGCTCTTGAGGCTAAAGAGTATGGTATCATAGATGAAGTGATTACTCAGCCTAAAAAAGCAACTACTAAAAAGTAAGCCCCTGAAAAGAGGTGTAATATGAATAAGTATGGAGAAGACAGAGGACAATTAAAATGTTCCTT
>JAAYZA010000317.1 GCA_012515055.1 Syntrophomonadaceae bacterium
ACATTATTAAAATCAGAAATGATAAGCGGAGCAAGAACGACAAGTTTTTAAACAAGGGTTACTTCGACTCTAAAACCATCAAATTAAGAAATGAATTTATCAGTTTACATGGTGGCACCCGAATGGCGGCTGCCGAAGTACTGGACCGGCAGATAGATGTACTGAAAAGAAAACATCCGAATAAAGACATGGCCTGGTACATAGAAAAGGCGATTTATGATCTGAAAAGAGACCGCCGCTGATAGACTGACAAAGGGACGGTCCTTTTGTCACCGTCCCCGTGTCACCGTTACCTTTGTGGAATTTTATATAAGGGGAATATATCCTGATCTTTTATTTCGATACAATTATTGCAGGGCATAAATCCTCTTCTTATGGCTTCATCCTCGGTTACAAACCAGACCTGGGATTCAGGTGCGATTTTTTGTGCAAGTTCGCAGGTGGGATCGTGATATTGGGTGATTCTGATATTGGCTACGAATTTGCCGGCTTTTGGTTTGGCTGGTGCGGGCAGGTTTTTATCAGTATTTACTGAATAGGTATCCCCATTAGTTGTGACCACAATATTTCCATTCAGATCTGTCCTGAAAACTGAAACACCGTCTTCTTCCAATTCAAACAGGGTCAATGCCGATGGGTGTGCGAAGCTGTTATCTGCACCGACAGATATGATCGCTGTTTCCGGTTTGATTTTGTCAAGAAAAGTTTTATTGACGGTACTTATACCACCATGGCCGCATACTTTTAATATTTCTGAAGGGATATTTCCTTTTAATGCATTTCGTGGCAGCATTCCTGCATTACCGGGAAAAAGAAACCGGGTCTTACCTGTTTCCAGTCTGCATATCACAGAATTATCTGCCACGGTGACCCAGTTGGTCGATCCGGTCAGGATTTTTAAAACACTATCACCAAAAATGTATTTTTGGAATGAAGCAGATACCCAGGGGCAGCCTTCTGCCATCACTGCTGCAGCATATTTTTTATATGCTTCTGAAAAAGGTTCTTGCAGTCCGCAATCCAGGACTTCCTGCACTTTAAAAGCTTTCAGGACAGCAGGCAGTCCGCCGATGTGATTTTCATGCGGGTGGGTGGCGATCATTAATTCAATATCGTCAACCCCCTGTGCCTTGAGGTAATTGATCACGGTTTCTGCGTGGGCTTCGCTGCCGCCATCAATCAATATGTCATTATTATCTGGAAGCTGTATATATATACTGTCACCCTGGCCTACATCAATGTAATGTACTTTAATAATTTCAGCATCTTCTGGGGCAGGGGGCGTTTCAGGGGAAGCAGCCGGGGCAGGAACAGAAGTAATCGAAATGAGCTGCGAAGCCTGATCCCAGTCAACAGTACCGCCGAAAGCTTCACCAACAAAGCGCAGCGGCGCCAGTGTGCGGCCCTCAATAATCTTTGCCGGCACATCCAATTCCCTGATTTCTCCGTTAATGGTCGGAGCAGTTGAACCGATTTGTAATATAACCGTGTTTCCGTCCTTCATTGCGGTGGCAGTCTGGCTGTCTTGATCCCAGTTTACAGTTGCCCCCATGGCTTCAAATATTGCTCTGAGAGGTACTAAGGTGCGGCCATCATCAATGGTGGGCAAAACGTCGAAAGATAACTGTCGGCCGTCCAGGTCGATTGTCGGTGCGGAAAGGACTGGAGCTGCGATTAAACATATAAATACAAGTGTGACCAGGAGCCATTTGCTGAATTTCTGCATTATTCTTCCTCCAATAATTAGCTTTATACATAAAGTTCTATATAATGCCACAAATTACCTGCATGAATTGTCAGGGGGGGGGGGACTGGCGACAATATTGTTTGAAGTCGGCCAAAGGATTGCCCCGATGTCACCAAAATAGTCAGATTGTTAGCGGCATCGGGGCAGCCTGGGCTGGTGAGCTTGAAGGAGGCGACGTTACTGTCGACTCGCTGCTTAGCAGAGATGATCGCTTGAAGTGCGGGATTGTTGATAGTATTTTAGCTGGTTTGTTGGGCAAGGGTGACAAAAGGACCGTGGACCGTCCCTGTGTCACAATTGTTTGAAGTTGGCCAAAGGACTGATCCGACGTCACCTCAGCTTTAAAGGTATTTGGATGAAAATGATAGAATATTTTATGTATCCGCAGGAGCTGATTTGGGGTCGGGGGAAGAAAAAGAAAATCAGGCTAGTCGGTCAGGGTGACAAAAGGACCGTCCCCTTGTCAGGGGTGACAAAAGGACCGTCCCTTTGTCACCGAAGAAAACCGGGGAGGGGATAGAATGTCTGTCAAAATATTGCATACGGCGGATTTACATATAGGGATGAAGTTCAACGGCTATCCGGAACCGATCAGGGGTAAGCTGCAAGAGGCCAGAATAGAGGTCCTTGCCAGGATGATCCAGAGAGCTAATGAAGAGAATTGTGATTTGTTCGTTATCGCTGGCGATTTGTTCCACAATATCAAAGGCATAGATAAAGGGACTATCGCTCGGACAGCGGAACACCTGAATGGTTTTCTGGGGGAATGTGTTTTGATCCTGCCCGGGAACCATGATTATGACAATGATATGATCGAACTCTGGGAGGTTTTCAAGAAAAATGCCAGTGATAAAATCCTGCTGTTAAAGGAGGAAACGACCGTTTCTCTGGCAGATTATGGCCTGAATGTGATGGTTTATCCTGCTCCCTGCCGTTCCAAACATAGTGAAACCAATAATATCGGCTGGATCCGGGCAGAAGCAATCGACCCGGTCATGATAAATATTGGCCTGGCCCATGGGGCACTGCAGGGTATTTCTCCGGATATGGAGCGTTCCTACTTCTATATGGAACATAAGGAGTTGGAGGATCTGCCCGTAGACCTCTGGCTGCTGGGCCATACTCATGTACCTTATCCTGACAGCCCATCGGTAAAGGACTGGAAGATATTCAATCCCGGCACCCCGGAGCCGGATGGGCTGGATTGCCGCCATGAAGGCCATGCCTGGCTGATCACTCTTAATGAGGAGAAATCTGTACGGGGGGAACTGATCAGGACGGGCCTATACCGTTTTAAGGACCTGGAATACAAAGCAGCCAGCGGGGCTGATCTGGATATTCTCCGGGATGCCCTGATCGGGGAGGGGGCCCTTGAGACCATAGCCCGGATACGTCTGGCCGGCCGGTTGACAGAAGATGATTTTATCTATCGACAGGAAATATATAAACAGCTGGAACAGGAGCTGGCTTATCTGCTTATCGATGACAGTGATCTGGGGATCAAAATCACCCCGGAAAAAATCGAACAGGAATTTACCCGGGGCTCTTTTCCCAGTCAGTTTTTAAATGCTCTGGCCGAAGATGAAGAAGCCCTGCAAATAGCCTATGAGCTGATAATGGGGGTAAAGAAATGATCATTAAAAACTATAATTGCCAGAGATTTGCTGGAATCAAGGATAAAAATATCGATTTTAAAGATGGCATGAATGTGATCCTGGGGAAGAATGAATCAGGGAAGAGCACATTGATCGAAGGGATCCATGCCGTGCTCTTCAAATCGATAAAAAATGACAGGAGATTGACGGCGGACAGTGAATTTCAACGTAAATTCCGGCCTTTGCCCGATGGGGATGTTTTTGACGGGGAACTGGTCTTGATTGGTGATAATGGTGAGTACAGGATCAGCCGGGTGTGGAGTGGGGAGCCTTCCATACAGATGATAACGCCGCAGAATGACAAAATCGTCAATGAAGGGACCATCGACGAGATTTTACAACAGATATTGCTTTTTGGTGAAGGGACCTACAGTAATATCCTCTTCTCCAAACAGGATCAAATCCGGGAAGCTTTGCATAATATGACCGGTGATATTGAAACAGTCAATGAAGTGAGTACCCTTTTGCAAAGGGCAGTAATGGAAATGGACGGCGTTCCCATCGATGAGCTGGAGAGTCGTATTGACACTGAAATAGAAGGTCTCCTCAAAAGATGGGATAGGGAAAAAAACTATCCGGAAAATAATCGGGGTATCCACAATCCTTATAAAACAGGAATTGGTGAAGTCCTGGCCAGTTATTATAAAAAGGAAGGCTTGCGTCTGGAGATGGAGGAAGCCCTGGCCAGACAGTTGAATTTTGATGAAATATGCAGCAGTTTGAAGGATCTGGAGAAGGAGTATTCAGAGAAAAAGGACGAGCTTCAGGCTATGGAAGAAATAGAAGAAGATGTGACAGCCAGATTACAGATGGAGCCGCTCCTGGGGCAGTATGAAAAGGATCTGGGCCTATTGATGAAGATCAACATAGAATGGCCTAAAAATGAAGAGAAGCTGGAGCAAATAGAAAAAGCCCTTAAAACTATGGGGGAAGAATACAACAAGCTGGAAGAGGAAAAAATCCGGGCGGCCAGGATCCAGGAAAAAGAGGCCTTGCAAAAAAGGATCGGCCGGCTCATTGAACTGCAGGGAAGAATCGAGGTAAAGCAAAAAGAACTGGAATCAACGAAAGAAATAACCCCGGAAGATATGGACAAATTGGAAGAATATCAGCGGGAGATGCACAGTCTGGCTGCTAAAATGCAGGCCGGAACCATGTTCGGTCAGCTCATACATTACTCCGGGGAGGGAGATCTTTATATGATCAAAGACCTGGAGGAACCTGTATTGCTGGAAGAAGGAACCGAATTTAAAGCCGATGCTTTTCTGAGACTGGAAAGCGACACCATCTCACTGGAGATAAAGACCGGGGAAACAGATTTTAATGAATTAAGGAACCAATATGAAAATAACAAGCGGGATATGGAAAAGACCCTGCTGGAACTGGGTGCAGCGGGAATAAAAGAAGCCCGGTCCAAAAAAGAAAGCCGGGACCATCTGAGCCGGGAATTGTCTCTGGAGAAAAAACAGCTGATGGATTTGCTGGAAGGGGATACCTTAAAGGATCTGGAGGAGGAACTGCAGGGCTATGGTGAACTAAGTGGCGTAAGGAAACTGCCGGCGATAGAAGCAGCTATAAAAGATATCGATAAAGAAAAAATCGAACTGCTGGCCGCCAAAATCAATGCGGAAAACTCCATAGCTGAATGGAGCAAAGAATATGGGAACCTGGAAGGATTGCTGGATAAAATAGTTGAGATGCGAATAGCACGGAAGCAAAGCATTGAAAAGCTCAGCGGTCTGGCCCCTTTGCCGGAAGGGTATGAAAGTGCGGTCCAATTCAGAAGACGATTAGGGGAACTGCGCCAGGCCAGCGGGGAGATGCAGGCCTTGTTTCTGAAACTGAAGGAGGATTACTATAAAAGCGAAAG
>JAAYZA010000095.1 GCA_012515055.1 Syntrophomonadaceae bacterium
AAAACCAATCACATTCACCTTGCGGAAAAAGGCCCCGGGCCAGAGGAAACCCTGTACCGGTGTAGGGGTCGACGCCCCTGTAGACCCGCTCCTTCGCAGAGAAAATGCTATGGCAGCAAGGAAAATGAACCTTTGTACGCAGCGCAGCTAAACCGAACTGAGATAAAAGGCCGGCCTGTGCCCCAGAGGGTTGTCCCCATAACTTGCGGCGCGGCGTCCACCCGGAGGTGGTTCCCCCCTCCGGAATGGTGGTTCTCATTTACCGGAACCGTGGTTCCGCCGTAACGGAATACTCAGTTGTCACCAACCCCGTCGACAACTTCCTGGCAAACCAAGGAACGTCCCCGCTTCGCCTGAAACAACAGAAATGTTCCCATGTTTAATTGAGTACATGGTATAATTGAGGTACAATTATGCCACGAAGGGAGTGGGAAATGATGCCACAGATTATTCCTATCAGGGATCTCAAAAACACAAGTGAAATATCACAAATGTGCAAAGAATCGGATGAACCTATTTACATTACCAAAAACGGTTATGGCGATATGGTTATTATGAGTATGGAAGTATATAAAAAGAAGATGTTTATGCTGGATGTATATGACAGGCTTTTGGCCGCAGAAGAACAAATAAAATCGGGAAAAACCCTTGATGCCGATGCTTCAATAAAAAGCATAAGGGAAAAATATGATGTATGAAATTAATATATCCGAGCTGGCACATCACGATTTAGACAGAATCGTTTCCTACCTTGCGGTCAATCTTTCCAGCCCGATAGCTGCAGCAAATTTTCTTGATGAAATAGAAAAATGCTATGAAAACTTGCAACACAACCCCTATATGTACGCAAAATGTCAAAATATGCGACTTGAAAAAGAAGGCTATCGCAAAATTCCAATTAAGAATTATATACTTGTCTACAAAATTAACGAAAAGACTAAAACCGCAAGTATTTTAAGGTTCTTCTATGGAGCACAGGATTACCTTGAATTAATATAATCCGGCAGCAGTCGATACACGCATGGACGGCTGACCTCACCGGTTATATCATACTGTGGCAAAAGAACAGTCCCCGGCCCTTTAGTGGTCAGCAATAACATTCCTTATCCCCCGGGCCGACAGAGGCTTCGGCCCCTACGACCCCGCGTCAGCGCGGGTTCCGCCACTCCGCTTCACTGCGGACAAACGATCTGTCCCCTATCTTGCCAGGGTATCCGAAAAAAAGGAGACAGGTGAAACGTCCCCCCTGTCTCCTAGAGATATTGTTGCTATAGGCGATGTTCTGCTTAAAAATATAGAACTCTGGCAATCAGTTTCCAATGCCTGCCATCGGTATGCATATCACCAAGACTGATTACAAATAGACAGGGAATACCAAACCTGTAGTTTCCATCAGAATAGTGTGCAAATTTAGCTTCAAACTCGGTATCCGTAATTCTTATATACCAGTATCTGTGTCCTGCATAATCAAAGCTAACTGTGACTTGTTTATCTTGACCCGGGGACCACTGCTTAACATGAATACAAATATCTTCCGGCCTAATTAAAATTAAAGAATATTTTTCACTGTTTTTAAGTCTATTAAGCGTAATTGCTTCGACATATCTATCTTCATTGTAAAATAAAAGGTTTTTAGTTTCCTCTTTATGGATCTTCAGCAATTCTTTTGTACTTAATACACCCTTCTTCTTCCAAGGAAATCTCCGGTCCATAATATAATTCTCGGGTTGATGCTTTTCAGGGCTATGGACTTTACATCTTATTTGTACAATATCTAAAACTTCAGACATACTGCCATCATCGTATTTCGTATCATTTAAAGGAACTGCATTTTGGATGTTTTTATCTTCCGAAACAATCCGTATCCATTCCCCCGTTCTAATGTCAACCCCGGCAACACAAATATTACCCCTCTTTTTAGATTTGGTAAGTAACACCATCTCTTTATCCAATTGTTCACCCCCCCACCACATACTACAGGTGAGTTATGTCAATAGCTAAACCCGGATAGCACTCCTTAATGTATTCAACAACAAGTCTTCTATGACATTGATCCGCCGTAGGCTCACTACAAAGAAAACATATCCCGTCAAATTCCTTTTTGTATTTTTTATCAAGGAATTCTTGTGTTTTCCTTTTGTCTAAGAGTTCATGAAAATTTTTTTCGTATTCCTGCCAGTTTATTTTCTTATTCTTGTAATTATTGAGTATTTCTTTGGTCGGTGCTAAATAAATATCGTGTATGTATTGGATTCCGCATAATTCATTCAGAAAATATTTTAAATCTTCCCCTTTAGAAAATCCCGCTAATTGCGATTTGTTATTTAATCTAATATCAACAACAGTCTTTATTTTATTTTCCTTTAGCAGGTTAAAAAATGTTTCAGCCCTTTTTTGCGTAAATCCGATAGTGTAAAGGTTCAAAATACAACCTCCTCCTCACGGTCCAAATAATAACCAATCTCCATATTTTTCAACCGATACGCGTTAGCTATCAAATTCGCTTCATCTATGGGGTCATTTGTGCCAAACAAAGTCGGCTGCATTCTATCCGAAAAATATAAATCCAATAGTCTTTGCTCGATATTATCCTGTGACTGGACACTTCCATCCCCCATAATATTCAACACATTATATTTGCTTTCGTGGAATTGCCTGGCAACCAAAATATTTCTGTGGCAATCAATTGGATCCTTTTCCGCGCACATCAAAGCAATATTAAACCCCTTATCAATTCCTGTTTTAATCCGTTCAATTGCTGATTGAAACAAAGGACTTTGGCTTACTTTTTCAAAATCCAGATAACCTTCAGGTGTATATAGCTCCCTTTCATCACGCCTGGCACCCAATTCTTTTCCTAAATAAATATATAAAATATCCTGTTCTTTCAAAACATCCTTTAGCTCTTTTGAATTAAATTGAGGAGTGTACTTTGAATAAGGGATACTCCTGACATCAGCTATACAATTGATTTCATAGCGCACCATTAAATCTAAGAAAGCTTCAATGCTATGATTCGAATGCCCTATTGTAAATATCTTTTTCATAAACACCCATTCCTTTGATATAAACACATGTTAAAATGGTAAACTATTTCGTTTGCATACTCTTAGTTTAGCTTATTTTTCACTTCAGTGTGTCTCACCCATTGGTTTCATTGTAGTTCTCCCTACCGGAATGGCGGCACTCTTTTTCCGGAACACTGG
>JAAYZA010000368.1 GCA_012515055.1 Syntrophomonadaceae bacterium
AGACCGTGGGAGTCAAAAACGGGGCCAGGACCTATGCCTATCCCGTGATTATCCGGGCCGTCAACAGTGAAGATGCCATGACAGCGGAAGTAGTAAAACTGCCCCTGGAGTTTTTGGAAAAGGTGGCATTAAGAATCATAAATGAAGTGGCAGGCGTAAACCGGGTGGCTTATGATATAACCCCCAAGCCCCCTGGCACAGTGGAGTGGGAATGAAGGTATTAACAGGCAAGTTCTTCAGAGCCGGAAGCACCTTCGAATCAATGAGATGCTTTTTGTTTTCGCATGTCGTAGGGCGGAGCCGAGTCTTGCGATCCCTAGACAGGAGAGCCTCTGTCTTTTTCATTAAACCCTCGGGAGAGGGATATGCAAAAGCCGTATGATCTCCTTTTCAGACTCCAGCACCTGCTCTGCAATGAAGTCAACGAAGGGCCGATCGTCCTTATGGGCACGTTCAAGCAGGCTGATATATTCCTGCCGCAGCACCGGAGGAATGACTGCCAGCATATAACCATCCTGAATCAAAGCGGTATTCATTAGGAGTCGGGACAAGCGTCCATTCCCGTCGATGAAAGGATGGATAAAAACAAACCGCTTGTGCAGCTGGGCGGCAAACTCCACCGGATGGTACCTGCCCCGCTCGGACGCAACCCAAGAAAAGAGAGCTGCCATTTCACCGGCAATCTGCTCTGGTTTGCAGACCGGATACTTCGAGCCGGTAATGAATACCTGACGATCCCGGTAGTGGCCAGCTGCTGCAGCGTCGATATCTTTGTAGAACATCCGATGCATGGATAGGACGTCGGCTTCGGTTATTTGATGGGAATGCAGAAGCGAGAACATGAGATCATACGCTTGAGCGTGACCGAGGGCTTCAAAGGTATCCCGGAGCGGTTTCCCACCGACGGTCAAGCCGTCTTCCAGAATTATCTTCGTCTCGCTTTCGGTTAGTGTATTGCCTTCCAGGGCGTTCGATGACCAGGTAAGACCAATACGGTAATAGGCTTTAATTTCATTCAGCAGGTCCCCCTCGAAAGGGCGGAGCTCATCAATTGCAGATTTATATAAATCAATTTTTTGAAGCAGCATTATAACATCCCCTTCTATTTTGGAGCATCAATAGGTGACTTTTTCCCCGGAAGGAAGGATAAAGGACCCCTCGTATTTGCAGCCCGATACCTCAGCAATTCGCTTGAGCTCATCTACCGTGAAACTTTCCCTTTTCATTTTTTGACCGAAAGCCTGCGGGCTTCTTCCAGACAACCGGGCAAGCTCGGCAACGCTTTTATTCAGCTTAACGCAGAAGATTTTAATTTGTTCTGATACGGCCATTATAAGCACCTCTTTCATGTAATGCTCATTATAAACGAATCTATTTATCAAATCAACAATAGATTTCTAAAATACCGAGAACCGTTTAATGTTTATTGACTGAATAAACGGAGATGTTCATAATCGATTTTGAAAGGGGATGATGAGATGATGAACAAGCCACAAATTGCGAAGCTAATAAATGGGTTGCTGGATCATGATGATCAAAAAGCTAATGACTGCTTAAAGATCCTGGAAGAAAAGAGCAGAGATTCTTCTGAGCTTTATTCCTTCTTTGACACTTTTGCAGAGATGCTTAGTAATGATAATTCTTATATAAGAACAAGAGGCATCCTCCTCATTGCAGCTAACGCCAAATGGGATACAGATAATAAAATTGATGGGATAATTGATAAATTCCTGGGATGTATCACTGATGAAAAACCAATAACTGCCAGGCAATGTGTCAAAGTTTTGCCAGCTATCGTAAAATACAAACCTGGTTTAAAAGAGGTTATTGCAAATGCTCTGCATAATGCTGACCTGTCGAACTATAAAGAAAGCATGCAGTCACTGATACTTAGGGATATACAAAAAGCCTTGAATGAGATTGGTGTTTTCTAATATATGTTATGAGATTGATAATAAAATACTTTTAAACGCCGTAGAAGATGGATAATTGGTATCAATTTGAATAAAATAGAATCAAAACACCTAAACAAATTTGTTTAGAATAGCCTTATAGCTTGCCAGTAGGAATGAGGAACTCATTGTTCAAGCTTTTATTGAATCTGGCGGCGCCAGTGAAAAATACGTTGTATAAATCCAACGATAATGCGACGCAAATTTTTACGTCGCATTATTTCTTTTAGATACTAAGATTAATTTGACAGGATCCAAATTTATAGAATCTCCAAACTTCACATTTATGTCAAATTAGCTGTACTATGTGTTGGCAATGACAACAAAATGTTTTATCATGTGATTAGTGAAAGGAGTTGATTTTATGGCTAGCTCTAACATAAACATTCGTGTTGACAGCAAAGTAAAGGAAGAGGCAGAACAACTATTTAATAAGTTAGGGATGAATATGTCAACTGCTATGAATATTTTTTTAAGACAGTCAATCAGATATGGCGGCATTCCATTTGAACTGCGTCTTGATGAACCTAATGAAACGAGCCTTTCAGCTATGGAGGATGTGGAAAACAATAGAAATTTAAGCAAATCCTTTGATAGCGTAGAGGCTTTAATGGAAGATTTAAATGCTTAAAATCAGATACTCCCATAGATTTAAAAAGGATTTTAAATCTATTAAGAAGAGAGGATATAATATCAAACTTTTAGAAGAAGTTCTCCACCTTTTGATCAATGAAGAAGAACTTCCTGGAAGGTATAGAGATCATCAGCTGATTGGAAACTATGACGGATATCGTGAATGTCATATCACTCCGGATTGGTTATTGATATATAAAGTGGAAAAAGATATTTTAACTTTGATTCTGACACGAACGGGAACACATAGTGATTTATTTTAACGGTATTAAAAATCTTTTTATTCGTGAGAGTTTTTTAAATGGATGCCATGACTACAAAAGATGCTGCTGATCAGTGGGGTATAACACCGCGTCAGGTTCAGCTTTTATGTGCCCAGGGCCGTATACCAGGAGCAGTTCGCTTTGGTAATGCCTGGGTTATTCCTCTTGATGCTAAAAAACCGGAGGATAGAAGGGGCAAAAAGAAAAAAGATAAAGAGGATGAGCGACCATGATTACTGGAGAATTAAAAAATAAAGTAGACAAACTTTGGGAAATGTTTTGGACAGGTGGACTTACCAATCCCCTGGATGTAATTGAGCAAATTACATATCTGATGTTCATTCGTGATCTCGATCAGACCGACAACACGAGACAAAAAGAAAGCCTTATGCTGGGAATTCCATATAAAAGTATATTTGCAGATAAGGAACATTTAAAGTGGTCCAGTCTAAGAGATAAGCCTGCTGAGAATATGTATCAAACAATAATGACTGAAGTTTTTCCTTTTATAAAAGACTTAAATGGGTCTAGTGGCTCTTATGCAAAATATATGGCTGATGCAATTTTTAAAGTACCTACTCCTCAGCTATTAGAAAAAATAATTACATCATTAGATGATATGTATGCCTATATAGATAAACTTTCTGACAAGCAGGATGCTAGAGGGGATCTGTACGAGTATATGCTTTCTAAGCTTTCCACAGCGGGCACTAATGGGCAGTTCCGTACCCCCCGCCATATCATCCGCATGATGGTAGAGCTCCTTGATATTAAGCCCAATGATATCATCTGTGATCCAGCCTGCGGTACATCTGGATTTTTAGTTTCTGCAGGAGAGTACTTAAAAGAAAAATATCTTGAAGAAATTTTTTACAATAAAGAAGCCAAAGCCCACTACGATAATAATATGTTTACAGGCTATGATATGGACAGAACCATGCTGCGTATCGGCGCTATGAACATGATGACTCATGGTATCCAGAATCCAAATATAGAGTACAAGGATAGTTTGTCTGACCAAAACACCGATGCAGGAGAATATACTAAAATACTGGCTAATCCCCCCTTTAAGGGGAGTTTGGATTATGACATAGTATCCACAGATTTATTAAAAGTAACTAAAACCAAGAAAACGGAATTATTGTTCATAACCTTATTTTTAAGGATGCTGAGAAATGGCGGCCGCTGTGCAGCCATAGTACCTGATGGTGTTCTGTTTGGCTCCTCAAGAGCCCATAAGGCAATACGCAAGGAACTCATAGAAAATCATCGTTTGGAAGCAGTAATTTCCATGCCTTCCGGAGTATTCAAACCCTATGCAGGAGTAAGTACTGCGGTGATCATCTTCACCAAGACTGGTGCTGGCGGAACTGACAAAGTCTGGTTCTATGATATGCAAAATGATGGTTATAGCCTTGATGATAAGCGCACTCCAATGGGAAATAGTGATATTCTCGATATAATTGCTCGTTTTTCTGATCGGGACCAGGAGGAAAACCGGAAAAGAACGGAACAAAGCTTCTTGGTGCCCAAAGAAGAAATCATGGCAAATGATTATGATCTCTCTATCAATAGATATAAAGAAATCCTCTATGTGGAAGAAGAATATCCTCACCCTTTGGAAATAATGGCTGAAATAAATGAGCTGGAAAAACAAATAACCGCTGGTCTGGCAGAACTGGAGGCGGTTTTGCGTGAGTAAATGGGAGATGGTGAAACTTAGTGATGTTGGAGATATAATTACAGGTAATACACCAAGAACAAGTGATGAGAAAAACTATTCAAGTAATGACTTGAGTTTTTTCAAACCTAGCGATATGGGAGAAAGTACAATTAATGTATTATTAGATTCAGAAAATCATGTATCTGATTATGCACGAGCTAAATGTCGTATTTTGCCTCCGCAAAGTGTACTTGTGACCTGTATTGGAATTATTGGGAAAGTTGGCATTACAACCGGGGAATCAACATGTAATCAGCAGATTAACGCTATTATTCCAAATAATAAAGTATGTCTTCCTAAATATTTGGCCTATGCAATTTATAGAGAAAAACAAAAAATGAATGATATTGCAAACGCTGCAGTAGTTCCCATAATAAACAAAAGTCAATTCTCTAATTTAGAAATTGTTTTTCCTCCAATAGCTGTTCAGCAAAAAATTGCAGATATTTTAGACATATCAAGTGCCGCTCTCGAAAAGCGGAGGGCACAAATTGATAAACTTGATTTACTAATAAAGTCACAGTTTATTGAAATGTTTGGAGATCCTGTTACTAATCCTAAGGGATGGGAAAGTAAACCACTTGAAAAAATATCAAAGGTGGGTTCAAGTAAAAGAGTATTCGTTGAGGAACTAGTAGATGAAGGAATTCCATTTTATCGTGGCACTGAAATTGGCGCAATGGCGACAGGAACAAAGATAGTGTCATCTCTATTCATTACCAACGATAATTATAATCTATTGAAATCTGCAACTGGAGTACCAAATGTTGGTGATTTGCTAATGCCATCAATTTGCCCAGATGGTAGGATTTGGCAAGTAGATACAGATGAACCTTTTTATTTTAAGGATGGTCGAGTTTTATGGGTGAGTTTTGAAAAAGATCACTTCAATAAAACATATTTATTATATGCTTTAAAAAATAAAATCGTTGCTGATTATATGAATATTGCTTCTGGTACTACATTTGCTGAATTGAAAATATTTTCATTAAAAAAAGTACAAATACTGCTACCACCATTAGAATTACAGAACCAATTTGCTTCTTTTGTTCAACAAGTAGAGTCCCAAAAATCTCTACTCCAAACTTCTTTAGAAAAGTTGGAACTTAATCATAAATCTCTAATGCAAAAAGCCTTTAGAGGAGAATTATTTTAAAATATGGGGTGACTATAATGCCCACCAATTTTGATTTCTTAAAAAATGAAAAGCAATTTGAAGCATTTGCCGAGGCTGCAGTCTCGGCTGAGCATGTTTTGTCTATTTCACCGTCCATTTCTGCATCAGCTAGTCGTACAGCTTTAGAAATTGCTGTCAAATGGATGTATAGTGCTGATGATTTTCTTGAAAAACCCTATGATGACAAGCTAGTTACCCTTATTAGTGGAGAAGACTTTAAGGATCTGCTTCCTTTAGGCATGATAGGAAAGCTTGATTATTTACGCAGGGTAGGCAACATTGCCACCCACAATCCTAAGTTAATAAATAAGGACCAGGCTATATTGGCCCTTAAAAACCTACATAGTTTTCTTGATTTTCTTGCCTATTGCTATAGTGATGAATATAAGGAGATTTCTTTTGATGATTCCCTTCTAGAAATTGAAGATAGAACTGTAGCTGAACCTCATATTCCATCAGCTGAAGAAGTGGATATAGAGGTCTTATATGCTGAAAATGAAGCCCATAGAGAAGAGTTAAGAGCCAAGAGAGAAGATCAGCTTAAAGAAGGTTATACCGTCAAGCCCATGGATATGACAGAGGCTCAGACCCGTAAGGCATATATTGATACCATGCTGCTGGATGCCGGCTGGCAGCGGGGAGCTGATTGGGTGGATGAGTATCCTATCGATGAGATGCCCAACAAGTCAGGTTTTGGCTTTGCTGATTATGTGCTGCTGGGGGATAATGGCTTGCCTTTGGCGGTCATCGAGGCCAAACGCACCAGTGTCAATGTGGAAAAAGGCCGACAGCAAGCGGTACTATATGCCGATTTTTTAGAAAAGAAATTTGCTCAGCGCCCGATCATCTATATGACCAATGGTTATGAAACACGTTTTTGGGATGACAAGCATTATCCGGAGCGACAAGTATCGGGCATCTATTCCAAAAGAGATTTAGAAAAGTATTTTAATATTATCAAGGATCGGGTTTCACTGAAGGGTGTAAGCATCAGTGATGAAATATCTGACCGCTATTACCAAAAGGAAGCCATCCAGGCTATTTGTGATACCTTTTATGAACGGAACCGGCGTAAGGCCTTGCTGGTTATGGCTACCGGCAGTGGTAAGACTCGGACGGTCATCTCTTTGGCCGATGTGCTGATACGTTATGGCTGGGTCAAGAACCTGCTGTTTTTGGCTGACCGCAATGCTCTTGTGACACAGGCCAAACGGGCATTCCATAATCTGATGCCTAATCTCTCCCTTTGCAATCTCACTGAAGGCCAAGAAGAGGCCAATGCCCGTGCCGTATTTTCCACCTACCAGACCATGATAAACTGCATCGATACCACGCGGGATGACGAGGGGGAACGTCTTTTTACGCCCGGGCATTTTGACCTGATTGTCATAGATGAGGCCCATCGCAGCATCTATAACAAATACCAAGACATTTTCACCTATTTTGATGCCCTGCTGGTGGGGCTGACGGCTACACCCAAAGATGATATCGATAAAAACACATACAGCATTTTTGATCTGGAAAGCGGTGTCCCCACTTATGGCTATGAGCTTGCCCAGGCAGTGCAGGATGGCTATCTGGTAGATTTCATCTCTGTGGAAACTACCCTGAAATTCATGTCGGAAGGTATCACCTATGATGAATTGTCACCGGAAGAGCAGGAAGAATATGAAAACACTTTTACCGATGAAGATGGCAATTTGCCTGTGGCTATCGATTCCAGTGCTCTTAACCAATGGATATTCAACAGCGATACCATCAGAAAGGCATTGAATATACTGATGACCCGCGGGCAAAGGGTGGAATTTGGTGAGAAAATCGGTAAGACTATCATCTTTGCCAAGAACCATAATCATGCGGAAAAGATATTGGAGGTATGGAATCAGGAATACCCTGATTACCATCCTCATTATGCCCGGGTCATCGATAATTATACTAACTATACCCAAAGCCTGATCGATGATTTTTCGGAAAAGAACAAGATGCCCCAAATTGCTATTTCTGTGGACATGCTGGATACCGGTATCGATATACCGGAAATTTTAAACCTGGTGTTTTTTAAAAAAGTAATGAGCCGGGCAAAGTTTTGGCAGATGATCGGTCGGGGGACTCGTCTTTGTG
>JAAYZA010000058.1 GCA_012515055.1 Syntrophomonadaceae bacterium
GCCTCATCTTTTAAACCTATAATATGTTAACAGAATCCCAATTATAAATAGCAAAAAATCCCGCATTAAAGCAGGATGATTTTGTTTAATTATTGTATACTGTTTTTTTGGATTTAACTGCCAATATCCTTTTCCATCATTGCCGGTCTTTTCTCCTTGATGGAGAGGAATATTGAAACTAACACGAATACGATACCTGCCAGTAGAATAATGGTAGCACCGGAAGGCAGATCAAATACATAGGAAAGCAGCAAACCGCCGCTGGTAAAAAGCATTCCCAGGATGATGGCTATTATCATCATATGTTTCAGACTGCTGGTCAGCCTTCCTGCTGTTGCTGCCGGGATAGTCAGCAAAGCAATGACCAGTATAATACCTACCGCCCTGATCAATACGATGATGGTCAAAGCGATCAGCACCAGCAGGACCAGGTTGAGCAGCCGGGTATTAAGCCCGGCAGTCCGGGCAAATTCCTCATCAAAGGAAGTGGTTTTTAACTCCTCATAAAGAGCAATTACTGTTATTACAATGATCAGGTTTAATGCCAGCATAAGCCATATATCCATCACCGGTACCACCAGGATATTACCGAACAGATAACTCATCAAATCAGTAGTATAACCCGGTGACAGGCTTACAAAAACGATCCCCAGGGCCATCCCGGCTGCCCACATTACCCCGATTATAGTATCACTGCGCTGCGCGGATCTGTCACTGACGATCCCCATACCTATGGCAGATAATACGGTAAAACCCAGGGCACCCAGCATGGGGTTGATACCCAAAAAATACCCCAGCCCGATTCCTCCGTAGGCCGTATGAGCAATGCCGCCGCTAATAAACACGATCCTTTTAATAACCACATAGGAACCAATGATCCCGCAGGAAATGGAAGCTAAAAATCCAGCCAGCAAAGCATGGCGCATAAATTCATAAGTAAATATTTCCATCATCCCACCACCCCGTCATGCGGTTCCAGAACCCGGTGGGGTATCCCGTGGGCAATGAGATGGACCGGGCAATGATAGGCATGTTCTATCATTTCTTCGGTCAGTTCTTTGGCGTGCTGATAATATAATTGCTGATTCAAACAGGCAATGGTTTTTACATAGGCAGAAACCGCACTGATATCATGGGATACCAGTATAATCGTGATATCCTGGTTAAGCTCCTTGAGGATATCGTAAAATCCCGCTTCAAATCTGCTGTCAACAGAGGCAGTGGGTTCATCCAGCAGCAGGATCTGTGGTTTAGCGGCCAGGGCCCGGGCCACCATCACCCGCTGACGTTCGCCTCCCGACAGCCTGCCGATTTGCCTCTCTTTTAAACCATCCATTTCCACCCGCTCCAGGGCTTGCAGAGCCAATTCCTTATCCTGCGGGGAAAAGCGCAGACCTTTCTTTTGCCCGATACGGCCCATCAGGACAACTTCCCAGACACTTATGGGAAAATCCCGGTCAAAGGACGCATATTGAGGAACATAACTCACCATATGCCGCCCCTGCTTTTGCGGGCGCCCCATTATGGAAATACTCCCCCGATCAGGGGTGATCAAGCCCAATATGGCTCTTAACAAAGTTGACTTGCCCCCGCCATTGGGACCTATTATTCCGATAAAATCCCGATGATAAACAGTCAAGTCTATTTTGTCCAAAACCTGTGTACCATTAAAGCTCACCGACAGGCCGCTGATTTCCATAACTTTATCTGTTTCTGTCAGCGCATCGACATTCGGCAAATTCATTCCCCCCTAATCAGTCAGAATCTCTTTAAAGGCCTGGGCAGCTTCACCCATTCCGGCAATATAATCTGCCGGCAGCGGATCGATCACTTTCACCTGGCCCTGCAATTGGCTGGCAATGGCTTCTGCACTGCGGGCACTATGCTGGGGAGACCCTATGACATTTTTAATGCCCTTTTCCCGGGCTGCAGTAATTATCTGCATCATTTCCTGGGCAGTAGGTTCTTTGCCATCCTTTTCCACCGCAATTTCATGCAAACCGTAATCAGCAGCGAAATATCCCCAGGCCGGATGGTAGATCAGAAAATCATCCCGGTGCCTATCAGCCAGCAGGCCTTTTATTTCTAAATCCAGTTCATCAAGTTCCCCTGTATAAACCTCCAAGTTTGCTTCGTAGAGGTCCTTCCCCTCGGGGTCCATCTTAATTAAACTCCGGGTGATGACCTGAACCTGTTCCTTAACCAGGGAGGGTGATAACCAGACATGGGGATCATGTTGATGCCCCTCATGAGGCTCCTGTTCTTCTGCCATAATATCTTCTGAGGTATTGATGATGGGCATATCCGGATTGGCTGAACTGATCCGCGGCAGGGAAATTTGTTCAAAAGGAATGCTGCCCACAGTAAAATAAATATCAGCCTCACTGATCTTCTGGATCTGGCGGGGGCTCATTTCATAATCTTCCGGACTGGCACCCGGCGGGATCAAAACTGTAACTTCCACCCTGCTGCCGCCGATATTTTTTACGAAATCAGCCTGGGGCAGGATACTTACCAGAACTTTGACGGTATCTGACGGGTTTATTGGCATGCCGGTATCTTTCGCTGCCGGTTGGCAGCCGGCTAAAAGGGATAAGATGATCAGGACAGCCGTTATTGAAAATCTTCTGGGCATAATAGATTACTCCTTCTCCAAAACTAATTATCATTATAACCTATTCATACCACGGCC
>JAAYZA010000307.1 GCA_012515055.1 Syntrophomonadaceae bacterium
GAAAAGTGTATTGCTTATCACGGCCTGACTCCTCCACTGAAAGAGGGTGATCAGGTTTTACTGAACACCACGGCGGTATCTTTAAAACTGGGGACCGGCGGTTATCATTTTGTTCTGGCCAATTTGAACCATACCAGTCACCCGGTTGCACCCGGCGGTCATATAATGAAACTGCGCTATACTCCTATGCAAATTAAAGTACTCAGCGCGGAAGAGCCTGATAGTCCCTTCCATGAGGAGCTGGCCGGGGCAGAAAGCCTCCAGGGAACCCCGGTACTGGCGGTGACTTTACACTCCATGCTGGCACCTTTATGCCTGGGACTGGAAAAAGATCACCTGAAAGTTGCCTATGTAATGACAGATGGGGCTGCACTGCCAATCGCCTTTAGTGAAACGGTGGATTGGCTGAAACAAGAACAATTATTGGCGGGGACAGTGACCATCGGTCATGCTTTTGGCGGGGATCTGGAAGCGGTAAATGTATATTCAGGTCTATTGGCGGCTAAAATCGCTTTTAAGCCGGATGTTATTATTGCCGGCATGGGACCAGGGATCGCAGGCACCGGGACCAAATGGGGATTTACCGGTATTGAACAGGGTGAGATCCTCAATGCGGCAGAAGCATTGGAAGGGATACCAATTGCTGTCCCCCGTATCAGTTTTGCGGATAAACGCCAGCGGCATCAGGGGATAAGTCATCACACGCAAACGGTTTTATCGGCAGTATGCCGGGTAAAGGCCATTCTGCCGCTGCCGGAGCTGGAAGGAGACAAGATGGATTATATACTGGGGCAGCTGCAAAACGCAGGTTTACTGGATAAGTATTATTGTTGTGTGGAAAAAGTTATAAATGGCACGGGATATCTGGGCGGAAATCAACACAGGATAACAACAATGGGGCGCAATGCTGAAGATGATCCTGAATTTTTCCTTGGTCTGGGGGCAGCGGCCCAGCTGACCCGCAAGCTCGTTAAGGGAGAAAAGCTGGAACACATCAACTGGGCATAAAAATCTTAAATAATCAGCGGCCCTGCAGAAAGATAAAATCACTTAAAGTCATTTCTGCCGGCCAATCCTCGAAAAGATTTTTCAGGTCCCTGACCTTGCCGATCAAAGTAAAGCCTTTTTTATAGACTGTCAAATGCATCCCAATCACCTCGGTCAAGTCTATGCATAGTGACAGCAAAGTATTCAGTCAGGAGTATAAAAATATGGATCTATTTGAAAAAACCGTACAATCCCGGGAAATCTTCCGCGGTCGGATATTGAATCTGAGAGTCGACCGGGTCGTCCTGCCCGATGGGAACGAGAGTACCAGGGAAATCGTGGAACATTCAGGAGCCGTAGCCATTGTAGCCATAGATGAGAATAAGGACATCTGGCTGGTTAAACAATATCGCAAAGCAGTTGAGGAAGTATTAATGGAAATACCAGCAGGCACTCTGGAAAAAGGCGAAGATCCTCTGGAATGTGCCCAACGTGAACTTGCCGAGGAAACCGGTCTGCAGGCCAGGAACTGGCAAAGAATTTTGTCATATTATAGTGCACCGGGATTTGTGACGGAGAAATTACATTTATTTTTAGCGTCTGATTTTATCGAGGGCAAAAACAATCTGGACCGGGACGAATTTTTATACACTGTCAAAATGCCCCTGGATAAAGCGTATGATGCCATATTTTCCGGGGATATCAAAGATGGAAAAAGTATAATTGGTATCCAATATGCTTGTAAATTACTGGCAGGAGGATAAATATTTGCAGCAAGTATATGCCGATTTACATATTCATATTGGCAGTGCCGGGGGCAAACCCGTTAAAATAACCGCTTCGCGTCAGCTTGATCTAAAAACCATTTTATATCGGGACGCCCGGGAAAAGGGTCTGGATATGGTTGGTATTATCGATGCCGCCTGCACCAATGTTTTGCTGGAAATTGAAACAATGTTGAAAGAAGGGGAACTGCAGGAACTGTCCGGGGGAGGATTTCTGGCTCGCAATGGTGTTGTGCTCATAGCCGGGGCAGAAATCGAAAGCCAGGAAGGGTTTCACAGCTTGATTCTTGTCCCCGGATTGGATCAATTAAAAATGATCCATAAATATCTAAAAACCAGGGTCAGGAACATGACCCTGTCTACCCAGAAGGCTCGGGTAGATATAGGGGATTTGATCAACCTGACTCAATTGACGGAAGGCATATTCTGCCCCGCCCATGCCTTTACTCCCTTTAAAGGAATTTATGGATCCTGGGCTGATAAACTCGCCCCTCTAATCGGTACAGATCTGGAGCAGATCTTTGTTCTGGAACTGGGTTTGAGTGCGGATACCTCTATGGCCGACACGCTTCAAGAAACCAGAAGTTTTACTTATTTATCCAATTCCGATGCCCATTCAGCAGCTAATATCGCCCGGGAGTATAATTTGTTAAGGATGGGTGATAAAACCTTTACCGAGTTAAAATGGGCGCTGAAAAACCAAAATGGCCGGAAGGTTATTGCCAACTATGGGATGGACCCATTGCTGGGAAAATATTACCGCTCTTTCTGCAATGATTGCTTACTCATAGCCAGGGAGCATCCCCCGGTAAAGATCTGTTCAGCCTGTGGGAACAAGAACATGGTCAAAGGAGTCATGGACCGTATTGTGGAAATAAGGGATTATGAAGAACCGCACCACCCTGTTGGCCGACCACCCTATCATTATCGGGTGCCCTTAAAAGATTTACCGGGGGTAGGACCTAAAACCCTGTTAAAATTAAAAAAACATTTTGTCAGTGAGATAGAGATATTGGAAAAGGCGAATTTGCAGATTATTGCCGGAATTGCCGGAACATTGGTTGCCG
Organism: Syntrophomonadaceae bacterium; assembly: GCA_012515055.1. Lineage (GTDB taxonomy): Bacteria > Bacillota > Syntrophomonadia > Syntrophomonadales > Syntrophomonadaceae > UBA1368. The sequence continues at coordinate 2,840 of JAAYZA010000307.1, forward strand.
GGCAAATAGAAAAGATGCGGGGCGGCCGGCTCAGGATCGAACCGGGTGGAGGTGGATATTATGGTAAAGTTGCCCGAGATCATATTGACAGCTGATGCCAGCGGTGCTCAAAAGGCAGCCCGTCAAGGCATGTTGGTGATGATTGTAGATGTAATTGATATGTCGACCAGTCTGGAAAGTGCGATTGATGCGGGAGCATTAGCTGTTTTTGGCGCTAGTCCCGACTATACCCGTGCACCAGTGGAAACGTCCCCCGAATATGTAGGAATGAAAGCGGCAATTCTGGCCAGGGAGCACGGAACCAATATCATTTTAATCGCTGAACCCCGGGCAGGTGATGAAGCAGAAAGACTGGCCCGCTGCCAGAAGCTGATCAAAGGGGTGGAAAAGGAACAGGTTTTTATTGAAAAAGTTTTGCCCAATCTGGGGGCAGAGATTTATAAACTGGCAGATTTTACAGAGCGGGTGGTTGTAGCTGTTTCAGATACCGGCGGGGTGGCATATGATGCGGCCTTTCTTTATACTTCACAGGTATATACCGGAACGGTGGCCCGCAGTAAAAACAAAAAAGGCATGGAACCTGCATTGGCTGCCGTGGCGAGGATCCGGCAGAATTACCGGGAAGCCGACAGCGGCATTGCCATTGTTGCGGCCAGCAGCAATTCCCAGGAAGATGTTCTGGCGGCACAGCTGATCTATGATTTGACAACTGCGCAATTCACTGATCAGGAAATTAATCCCCGCTGAATATTTCAGTTGCATATAAAAGCTTGACCACACTGGTTTTAAGTGTGGTTATTTTATTTTTTATCTTTTCCGCTCATCATTTACATTTACTCAGTACAGGCCTGCTTTCCCATCTGCAATTTACATATCTGGTTTAAGTCCTGAAAAATTATAATTGACTTACAGCCTGCTGGTGACAGGACATCAATGCTTTTTTGCATAAAGTCAAAGGAAATTAAATATTATTTGATATAACCTGCCCTGCAATTCCCAGCATTTTAAACAGTTTAAAGCGGTATGAAAAAAAGCGGTTTATATAGAAACA
>JAAYZA010000047.1 GCA_012515055.1 Syntrophomonadaceae bacterium
AACAAACATTTACATAAAATATTAACCTTGTTTGCCGGGAAAGAAAAGTCCTAAAGGTTTTAATATAATAAATGCAGGGATTTCTGGAAATATATAGAAACACACTATTGACAATAAATTTTCAAGGAGGCTGATTCTGCTTATGTTTAAAACTTTTCTGGATAAAACCGAGCGGCAATATCTTGATTTAAGTACACTTTTAAACTATCACCCGGGGCAGGTTTTATATTATTATTATAACTCCTATATAAAGCTGCCCTTAGCCGTTTACATCGAGTTGACCAATTTGGCTAAAAAAGAACGGGATCTTGATGCACCCATTTTCGCCTGGCTGGAACTCTTCGAAGACCAACTGGAGATTACCGCAGATATTTTAAGTTTAGCTGATTCGAAATTTTTACATACTATTGGCCCATATTATTACCCCTGCACCAACAGCCGTTTTTATTTTACCAAAGCATCGCCGCCCGCTGAAGTCATTACCGCCGCTGACATAAACACCTTTCTCGAATTGGATGCTTCCCTGCCCATAAGCCGGGAAATTTTAAGTTATTCCAAAACCCGGAGGGATGGCAAAAAGCAAAAAACTATAGAAGATATGATAAAGGACATTTCCATGTGCATTGTATCGCTGACAGAGATAGATAAATTGGAAAAACATATTATTTATCTGAATAAATGCCTGGAACAACGTTATCACATCGTGGAACAGGAAGATTTTTACCCCCAGGAACCGGACAATCTGCCGGAAAAACCGGAAAAGATGGTTTTGCCCCCCCGGGAAAATAATAATCTGGTCAGTTTTATATTGCCGGGTATCTGGAAAAAGAAATATCAGGATGTTTATGAACATTTCAGCCATGATACCAAAGTTTATTTAATTCGTTACCGGGAATTCGAAAAATCCCTGGAACGCTTTAAAAAGGTTCTGCTGGAATGGAATAATCATAAATGGAACTTGACCGATAAATGCTTTGAGGATATTGCTGTTTTGGAATCTAAAGCCAAAACAGCCCGGGCCGGCCTGGTGATTTATAATAATATTTTAAACAAATCTATCATCCATGCTGATTACCGCAACCGCGAATCATTGATCCATTTTAAATATTATCTGGAAACAGGCCGTGCTGCTGAAATACAGGAATGTATGAATCTATATGAAGAAGAACGCCATTGGGCAGAAATAAAAGAAAGTCAGGCCCGCATCGAAAATACTATTTCTTTAATGCGCAGCGATGATGTGGACACCAGCCAGTTAAGCCAGCAGATGGACAATTTGATCAAAACCGATTTCCGCAAGAGCAAAGCCGCCAAAAACTAGTCATAATACTGAGGATTCGGCGGCGGAGGATTCAGGAAGAAACGGAACAACAAAGCACCAGCGGCAAAGCCGCCCACATGTGCCCAAAAAGCAATCTGTTCGGAAGAAGCAGCCACAAATAAATCCACCGCTCCACCCCAGAACTGGGTGATAATCCAGACACCCAGATAGATCCAGGCGGGAATATTGACCAGGAAAAAGGGCGGGATAAAAGTCAGTACTGTAGCATGTCTGAACATAAGGAAATATGCCCCCATTATACCCGCCACCGCACCCGATGCACCCACAACCGGTACGGTGGAATGAGGATAAATGAAAAAATGAGTCAGGGCGGCCAAAAAACCACAGATCAAATAAAATAGTAAAAACTTACCTTTCCCCATATGGTCTTCAACATTATCGCCAAACAGCCACAATATCCACATATTGCTAATAACATGCATCCAGCTGCCATGTAAAAACATGGAAGATAAAAAGGGCAAATAATCCAGGGGAACGGTTTGATACTCCAGATAGTACCCAGGAACCAGGCCAAATAAATAAAATAGATGGCTCATTCCCTCTTCATCAAGATGGGCGGTGAAATAAAAAATCACCAGGTTGACCAAAATTATTGTTATTGTCACCAGGGGGAAAGAATTCCCCGGTGTACTATCCCGCAACGGAATCATAGAGCTGTTTCTCCTTCGAACTGACTGAGACAGTCAGCTTTAAAAAAGATAGGTGACCGCCAGGTACAAAAACAACAGGACGAAAGCCCCTTTTAACATCAGGGGCTTAATATGATCAGAGATCTTCACCCCCAGTTGGGCCCCTATAATGGTTCCTAATCCTAACATTATCCCTACAGGTAATTCAACAAAACCCTGACCCAATTTGATCAACCCGCCTATCCCACTGATGGTTATCATGGCGAACAACGAAGTCCCCACCGCCTGTAAAGGCGTCATGCCAAAGAAAAGCAATAACCCCGGCACCATAATAAAACCGCCGCCGATACCAAATATACCGGCAAACATCCCGGTAATAACTCCCAGCAGAACTGGCTTAATATAATTGTATTGCCGGCGGTTGGCTTTTTGCTGCTGAGTGTGTCCCCGCCATTCCCGGACAAAGTCCACCGCAATGCGCAGGGCGAAAAACAGGAATAAAAAGCCCAGCAAACCTTCCAGCATCCCGATGTTTTCACTGAAATAATGCTTAAACAACCAGGAAGCAGGCAAAAGGCCAATAACACCCCCTGCCCCCACCAGCAGGCCTTCTTTCACTCTTACATTGCCGTTTTTGAAATGACCATAGGCGCCAGAAACTGCCGTAAAAAATACGGCAAAAAGTGTGGTAGAAACTGCTGTCACAGCATCATATCCCAGGAGTAGACCTGATAAGGGCAGCATTATCACACCGCCGCCGATACCTAATAAAGCACCTAAAATACCTGCCAGTAATCCAATCGTAATGCTCAGTAAAAACGTCATATCCATTCCTTATAAAAAATTAAACTTCCGGCAATTGTTAAATTGCCGGAAGCCTTGGTTTCATCTATTCGACAGGGTCAAACATATCACTGGAGACCCCGCACACCGGACAGACATCAGGTGGTTCCGGCCCTTCGTGTATATATCCGCATACCCGGCATTCCCATTTATTATAACGTTTGTTGCCTTCCTGGTCACGCCCCATCTTTTCAATGGTACTGCCAGAGTCAACTTTTTTGGCAATAATTATTTCCCCTACCAGGACCCCATCTTTTATGAAACTCTTTTTAAAATAGCCTTCTATAAGATCATTGACTTCTATTACCCGGCATTCATCAGGATTGATATTGACATCACCCATGGAGAATATTTCCCAATCGAAAGCTGCCAGCATTGTTGTAATAACTGGCGGCGAATACTCGATCCAGTCCCCGGCAGCAGCGGCACCTGCAATCTTGCCCATTTCAGTGGATACCGGCCACAGCCCGATCATTCTTTCGCCGAACTGAGCACTGTCACCGGCGGCATAAATATCAGAAATGCTGGTCCGCATCTGGTTGTCCACTGCGATCCCCTGTTTGATCTCCAGACCCATTTCCGCTGCCAGCTCCACATTGGGCCTGACCCCGGTAGAAAGCAGGACCAAATCGGCTTCCAGAACTTTTCCGCTTTTTAGTTTTACCCCATTGGCTTGCCCTGTCCCCAGGATCTCCTCCGTTGCTTCATCTAACAGCAAATCTACTCCCTGGGA
>JAAYZA010000038.1 GCA_012515055.1 Syntrophomonadaceae bacterium
GGGAAAGCCCCTGGAGCAAAGGCAGACCGGGCTGGCATATCGAATGCTCGGTAATGTCCACCCGCTATCTGGGCGCAACCGTTGATATTCATGGCGGCGGCAGTGATTTGATTTTCCCCCATCATGAAAACGAGATTGCCCAGGCAGAAGCCATAACCGGCCAGCCTTTTGTGCGATACTGGATGCATAATGGATTTATCACAGTCAATAAAGAAAAGATGTCCAAATCACTGGGCAATTTTTTCATACTGCGTGATATTCTGGCCAAATTCCCGGCGGATGTGATCCGCTACTATTTGATTGCCACCCATTACCGCAGTCCCCTGGATTTTGATGACAGCAAACTGGAAGAAGCAGGCCGGGCGCTGACCCGCCTGAAAACTACCAGGCTGCTGGCCGAAGAATTCAAAATTGATGGTTATCCTGGAGCAGAAGAAATTCAGGGACAGGCCGCAGAACTGACCGATAAAATAGCGGCACTGCAGGCAGAATTTTTGGCCGCCATGGATGATGATTTTAATACCGCCCGGGCCATTGGTTATTTGTTTGAAATGGCGCACCATATCAATATATTTATTGCTGAAGCAGTTAAAGAAGATAAGGAAAACCAGGAAGCCATCAGAGGGGCAGTAGAAATTTTTGCCGAACTGGGGACGGCACTGGGGATTTTTGACTTATCTGCGGTCGACACTGACAATATCAGTGAAAAGCTCCTGCCGATTTTCAGTCAATTAAGAAACCAGGCCCGGCAGGAAAAAAATTATGCACTGGCAGATGAATTGCGCGATTGGCTGAGCCGCCAGGGCATAACCATTGAAGACCAGCAGGAGGACAGTCGTTTTCGCTATGACCAGCTGCCTGGACACGAGGTTTTGATCGAAAAACTCCTCCAATTAAGAAAGGGATTTAAAAACGAAAAAAAATATCCCCCGGCTGATTTTATCAGGGATAGTCTGCAGGAGCGGGGCATAATAATCGAAGATACCAGAGAAGGAGTGCGGTTCAAGATTGCTGGACAATGATGATATTATAAGCAAAGACATAAAAGATTATCACCCCATCGTATTAGCCTATTTAGGTGATGCGGTATTCGAGCTTTTAGTGCGCACCAGTATGGTCACCGGCGAAAAACGCCGCATCAAAGACATCCATCTGGACACAGTCCGGATAGTTAATGCCGAGAGCCAGGCCAAAGCCCTCCGCGAGGTATTTGATGATTTGAGTGATGAAGAAAAAGATATTGTACGCCGGGGCAGAAATGCCCGGAGCACACCGCCCCGTCATGCCGATAATGGGGATTACCGGCTGAGTACTGGTTTTGAGGCTTTGTTAGGCTATCTTTATTTACAGGGAGAATCACAAAGAATTCAGGAACTGGTGGCCAGAGCTCTTAATAATGAAGCCATAATTATGTGAGCGAGGTGGGATTAGTGCAGACAAGTTTACAGGTGGAATTGATCCAGCATACACCCGACCCGGAACGATTGGTGGCTGCTGCGGCAAAACTATGCTATTCTCAGGCGGGCATCGATCAAATCGTGCAGGGATTGGACCAGCCGATCATCGAAGATTTCCTTACAATGCTGGGGGAAATCGGACATGAAAGCCCCATCGAACATATCACTTTCACTTTCGGTATAGCTGGTGTCAGCCGTTCACTTCTGGCCCAGCTGACCAGACACCGGATCGCCAGTTATAGTGTCCGCTCACAGCGTTATGTCAATGAAGAGGGATTTGATTACATAATACCGCCGGAAATAGAGTCGGTCCCGGCGGCCCGGGAATTGTTTCTGCAGGCAATGGAGGCCGACCAGGAATATTACGAAAAATTGGCGGCCCTGCTGGCCGAGAAACATCGGCAAACATATATCCTGGCAGGTAAAACAGAGAAGGAGGCCAGGCAGATGGCGGAAAAGCAGGCTAATGAAGATGCCCGCTTTGTGTTGCCCAATGCCTGTGAGACCAAAATTGTTGTCACCATGAATGCCCGCAGTTTGAATAATTTTTTCCGCCAGCGATGTTGTAACCGTGCCCAATGGGAGATAAGAGCCCTGGCTATTGAGATGTTAAAACAGGTACGGAAAACAGCACCGGTTTTATTCAGGAAATCAGGTCCCGCCTGTTACAGCACCGGCAAATGTCCGGAAGGTAAAATGACCTGCGGTAAAGCCGCGGAAGTCAAAAAATACTTTCGCAGTTTGTAAAATCTGCAAAAAATATATATAAATAGTGAGGTTTAAAGATTGACGGAAAAGCTTGCCGGAGTCAACAGCATAATGGAAGCCTTGAAAGGGCCCAGAAGAGTGCATAAGATTTTCATCCTGGAAGGACGCCAGAGCAAAAAAATCGAGGAACTGGTTCATTATGCCCAGAGAAAAGGCGTTTTTGTTCAGTTTGTGGAAAAAAGCCGTCTGGATGCCATGTACACCGCTGGCAACCATCAGGGGGCGGTAGCCCAGGTCAGCGGCTTCAATTACGCTGAGATCGGCGAGGTCCTGGAAAAGGCTTATCTGGACAACCAAATACCTTTTCTTTTGATATTGGACGGCATTGAAGACCCCCAGAACTTTGGCTCCATAGTCCGTACTGCGGAAGGTGCAGGGGTCCAGGGTATCATCGTTCCCCGACACGGCGCAGCAGAAGTGACGGCGGCAGTATCCCGTGCTTCAGCAGGTGCTGTTGAACATGTATCGATTATCCGGGAAACCAACCTGGTGAACACCATAAAATATCTCAAAGAGCGGGGCTTCTGGGTGGTGGGAGCAGATATGCAAGGGGAACAGGATTACTTTAATACGGCTATACCAGCCCCAACTGCCCTGGTGATCGGAGGCGAAGGGCGGGGGATAAGGAGACTGGTGCGGGAGAATTGTGATATGCTCCTGCGCATTCCTATGGAAGGTAAAATAGCATCTTTAAACGCTTCGGTGGCAGCCGCCCTGTTGATATATGAAGTCCGCCGCCAGCGCAGTGCCGCCGCCGGCGAACCCGCCAGGGGCGCTGAAAAGTGAGCACAATTGTACAAACCAGGCCCGGAGAAGATCCCCATGATCTCGGTGGCCCTTGACGTAAATAATGCAAGTGGCTATAATATACCTATCTGTAAGCAGGAACATGCATTGGTACAGGGAATAAAAAGGGTGGGGGAGAATGAATGTATAGTTCTGCCGCTATTAAGCACATCGAAGTTACATATAATGAGATGACAGACGAGGAAATCGTCGAACTGGCTCAAAACGGAGAACAATTTGCTACAGAGTATCTAGTCGATAAATACAAGAATTTTGTAAGAGCCAAATCCAGATCCTATTTTTTAATTGGCGCTGACAAAGAGGACATAATTCAGGAAGGAATGATTGGTTTATTTAAAGCGATCCGTGATTATAAAACGGACAAGCTTACATCATTTCGGGCTTTCGCTGAATTATGCATTACTCGCCAGATTATCACCGCCATCAAAACAGCCACCAGGCAAAAACACATTCCGTTGAATTCCTATGTGTCGTTAAACAAGCCAATTTATGACGAGGAGTCGGATCGCACCTTGATGGATGTGATCTCAACTACCAAGATCACCAATCCGGAAGAAATCATCATCAGTCGGGAAGAATTTATTTTTATTGAGAAAAAAATGGGAGAGATTTTGAGCGCCCTGGAATGGAAAGTACTTATGGCCTACCTGGAAGGGAAATCATACCAGGAAATAGCCGTAGAACTGAAAAGGCATGTAAAATCCATTGACAATGCCCTGCAAAGGGTAAAACGCAAACTGGAAAAATATCTGTAAAATCCCTTTAGTTTTTAAGCTGAATAAAACTGGTTAAAGCTGAACTTTAAACCCCGCTGTCTGTGTTTCCCCGGCGGGGTTTATTAATGTCGGCGGGGTTTATTGTATGAACAATAAAAATTTATCTGGCATCATAGCAGCGGGCAGAAAATCAACCCCCATAGAAAAGCAGTGTTTCTCGCGCCAAAGATAGCTATTGACTTTGCTTGATACAGAGGTTAAAATATTCATTGCTGAGCCGAGCTAGCTCAACGGTAGAGCAGCTGATTTGTAATCAGCAGGCTGCGGGTTCAAATCCTGTGCTCGGCTCCAAAATTTATTCGGAGGGATACCCAAGCGGCCAAAGGGGGCAGACTGTAAATCTGTTGTCGACGACTTCGAAGGTTCGAATCCTTCTCCCTCCACCATTTAATATTGCAGAACAGCTAAAATAGGATACAATATAGAGTAGTTGTTTATGGTTGACGCGGGATGGAGCAGTTGGTAGCTCGTCGGGCTCATAACCCGAAGGTTGCCGGTTCAAGTCCGGCTCCCGCAACCAAAAGAAAAAGTTCCCGCAGGGAATTGAGATAGGTAGTGCCCGCAGGGTGCAACCAAAAAGAAAAAGTTCCCGCAGGGAATTGGGATAGGCAGTGCCGCAGGGTACAGCTAAAAAACATTTCCCGCAGAGAACTTAAATGGGTAGTCCTCGCAGGGTGCAGCCAGAAATATTATTCCTCCCGGGGAATCAAAGGGCTAGTCCTCCCAGGAGGCAACCCGGGGAATTGCCCTTATAGCTCAGTCGGCAGAGCGCATCCTTGGTAAGGATGAGGTCACCGGTTCAAGTCCGGTTAAGGGCTCCATTCGGCGGCGTAGCTCAGCTGGCTAGAGCATACGGTTCATACCCGTAGTGTCGTGGGTTCAAGTCCCTCCGCCGCTACCAGCTAAAATTTGAAGGAGCGGGACAATCCTGCTCCTTTTAATTTAGATGTATTTTGGTTACAATATAATTGCATAACCAGGCAAAATTTTTAATGGGAAAGGTGAGAAGGAAAAATGGCAAAGAGCAAATATGAGAGGACAAAACCTCATCTTAACATTGGAACGATAGGACATGTCGACCA
>JAAYZA010000087.1 GCA_012515055.1 Syntrophomonadaceae bacterium
ATATACAGGGATAAGCAGTATTAGTTGTATACAGTAATACAAAATTAAAAACATTGTCAACATGGGGCTTTGCTTCTATAATATTTAAAAGTCAGAGTGTTATACTCAGGCCAGAGGCCTGAGTATATGTATATAACCGGACAATAATGGTAAAATTCTGTGCCGGGCGATATTAATCGTGTTTCAAGGAGGCCAATATGAGCAGGATCAAAATAACCGATACCAGTTTGCGGGATGCGCATCAAAGTTTATGGGCAACCAGAATGACCACGGAAGATATTTTGCCCATTTTAAACCAGCTGGATAATACCGGCTATCATTCCCTGGAAGTATGGGGCGGCGCCACCTTTGATGTTTGTTTAAGATACCTTAAGGAAGATCCCTGGGAAAGGCTCCGGGCTATACGCCGGGAAATTGTAAAAACGAAACTGCAGATGCTTTTAAGGGGACAATCATTGCTTGGTTATGCCCATTACCCTGATGATATTGTGGAAAAATTCATAGAAAAATCAGCGGAAAACGGCATTGATATATTTAGAATTTTTGATGCTTTAAACGATTTGCGTAATTTAAAAGTTCCCATAGAAGCTGCCCGGAAAACAGGAAAACATGTGCAGGCATGTGTTGTCTACACTATAAGTCCAGTCCATACTCTGGACCATTTCGTAGAAACAGCCAAAGAATTAAAAGCCATGGGGGCTGATTCGATATGTATCAAGGATATGGCCGGGTTGTTGTCCCCTTATGTTTCCTTTGAATTGGTCAAGGCCCTGAAAGAGAGTATAGATTTGCCCATCCAACTGCATACCCATTATATTGGAGGTATGGCAATAGCCACGCTTTTAAAAGCGATTGAAGCAGGTGCAGATATTATTGATACAGCTACTGTACCACTGGCTTTTGGTTCTTCCCAGCCGCCGGTAGAAACCATTGTCAGGGCACTGCAGGATACAGAGTGGAATTCCGGCCTGGAACTGGGTGATTTGTTTGCAGTAGCGGATTATTTTGAAAAGATCAGGAAACAAAAAGGCTTTGAACGCGGTGTTACAAGGATTACAGACATGAAAGTCTTTGATCACCAAATCCCTGGCGGCATGATAACCAATCTCTATTCACAGCTGGAAGAACAGAAGGCAGTCGACCGCTGGGATGATGTTTTGCACGAGATCCCCCAGGTGAGAAAAGATCTGGGTTATCCGCCCCTGGTCACACCTACCAGTCAAATCATTGGTATACAAGCGGTTATGAATGTCCTTACTGGTGAAAGATACAAGATGTGCCCCGGGGAAGTGAAAGATTATGTAAGAGGTCTTTATGGAAATCCCCCGGCACCCATCAATGAAGAAGTAAAACGGAAAATCATAGGAGACCTGGAGACAATAACTGTTCGCCCGGCTGATTTATTGCCCCCGGCCTGGGAAAAATGCCAACAGGAGGCAGCACCATTTGCGCAATCCGATGAAGATGTATTAACATATGCCCTGTTCCCACAGGTAGCACTGAAGTATTTTGAATATCGGCAGAATAAAGAAGGAAAAGATCAAACCCCGGCAGTCGCAGCAGAAACTATGACCGGGCAAAAAACAGCTGCAGTCCAATTGCCCGGGCTGAAGAATGGTAAGAGAAGATCCGGGGGTGATGGTGAAATGGATCTGGAAGATATCAAAGAATTGATCTTGCTGCTGGATAGTACATCAATTGGAGAAATAAATCTGCAAAGGCCGGAATATAGCTTGCTCCTGAGGAAATCTGCAGCGGGAACAATCGATGATCAGGCCGGAACAACTCTTATACCAGCAGATTGGAAAGATAATACTGCCGATATGTCCAGAACAATACCCCATAAAGCAAATTGTCATGAAGTGACAGCACCGATAGTTGGTACCTTTTATGAAGCATCGTCACCTGATGCACCAGCTTTTGTGCAATTGGGCGATCAGGTCGAAAGCGGCCAGATATTATGCATTGTTGAAGCCATGAAACTGATGAATGAAATAAAAGCTGATGTTGACGGTAAAATAGTGGAGATAGCGGTTGGAAATGGTGATACAGTAGAATATGGTCAGATACTGTTCCTGATCGAGACTGAACAGGGGTGAGCAATTGTTCAATAAAGTATTAATAGCTAATCGCGGTGAAATTGCTGTCAGAATCATCAGAGCCTGCCGGGAACTGGGGATAAAAACCGTGGCAGTGTATTCAAAACCTGACATCGAGAGTTTACATGTGCAAATGGCGGATGAAGCAGTTTGTATAGGTGATGCCCCGGCGCGTTTAAGCTATTTGAACATACCTAATATAATTACGGCGGCTAAAAACAAGGAAGCAGATGCCATCCATCCGGGGTATGGTTTTCTGGCAGAAAACGCTTATTTCGCTGGTCTGTGCGGAACCCATGATATTAAATTTATCGGTCCCCGGCCGGAAGTGATTCAGCTGATGGGTGATAAAATCAAGGCCCGCGAATTGATGCAAAAAGCGGGGGTTCCATTGGTGCCAGGGAGTGCCGGTAATATAGAAAGTTATGAGCAAGCTCTGGAAATTGCCAATAACATGGGCTACCCCATAATGATCAAGGCGGCAGCTGGCGGCGGCGGTAAGGGGATGCGGCTGGCGCAGAATGAAAACGATTTGAAAGATGCTCTGGAAATGGCCAGAATGGAAGCCCGGGCTGCATTCGGCAATGATGAAATTTATATGGAAAAGTATATTGAGGAGCCCCG
>JAAYZA010000004.1 GCA_012515055.1 Syntrophomonadaceae bacterium
ACTTTTTCTACGGTTTTTTCGCGTTTTAAAGGGGATCTGACGCAGCTGGTCACAGGGGTTAAAACCATTGATGTGCTGGAGGAGGGGGACAAGGTGCTGATTGCCGAGGCCTGTACCCATCATGCCATGTCTGATGATATCGGGCGGGTCAAGATCCCCCGCTGGATGGAAAAACACACCGGGAAGAGGCTGGAGTTTATCGTTTCTTCCGGTCCTGCTTTTCCGGAAGATATTGATGAGTACAGCCTGATCCTGCAATGCGGGGGTTGTACTATAAGCCGCACTGCTTATATGAATCGTCTGGAAAAGGCCGCTGAAAAGGGGATTCCCATCACCAATTACGGAGTGGCCATTTCCTATATGCAGGGGGTTTTGCCCCGGATAATACGGCCTTTCCCGGAGGATCTTCCGATGTATCTCCCTGAAGAAGATACGAACAAGGACTTTTAAGACTCTACCCCCGCCTTTATCTCTTTTCCTCCACAAAGATATACTCCTCCGGCATCTTAGGGCCTACAACCGCGCACCGGCGCGGTTTCGCCTCACTCCTCACGCCTCCCGCCTCACAATTTTTCTTGCAATTAAAAAAGGAGCGCAGCTGCGCTCCTTTTGAAAAGCCGTATTCTTATAAATTCGAAGCTACAAAATCCCAGTTGACCAGATCCCAGAACTTATCCACATAGCCCGCCCGGGCATTGCGGTAATCGATGTAGTAGGCATGTTCCCAAACATCGCAGGTCAATAAGGCGGTTTTGCCTTCGGTCATGGGAGTGCCGGCATTGCTGGTGCTGATGATTTCCAGTTTGCCGGCGGCGTTTTTGACCAGCCAGGCCCAACCGGAACCAAAGGTGCCAACGGCAGTGGCGGAGAACTTTTCTTTGAATTGGGCAAAGGAGCCAAAGGCTTCATTGATGGCTTCGGCCAGTTTGCCGGTGGGTTCGCCTCCGGCCTGAGGGGCCAGACAGTTCCAGTAAAAGGTGTGGTTGAAGACCTGGGCCGCATTATTAAAAATACCGCCGCTGGATTTTTTAATGATTTCTTCCAGGGGCAGGTTTTCAAATTCGGTGCCAACTATCAATTTATTCAGGTTGGTAACATAGGTTTGATGATGTTTGCCATAATGATATTCAATGGTCTCTTTTGAAATAACTGGCTCTAATGCGTCATTACTGTAAGGAAGATCTGGTAATTTATGTTCCATGTTTATACCTCCATCAAGCGTATTTATCAATAATATACTATAGCGCAGGGTCTTATACAAGCTATTAAGGTTTTAAATGTCTGCAGCGTTGGTGCATATCGGTACTGTCAAAGAAGGGTCAAAGTTTTTCCGGAAAGCACCGGTAGATGCAAGTGAAAGAAAGCTTGCTGGCTGCCGTATCATTGGTAAGAAAAATACAGGAGGCATTCATATGAAAAAAGGAATGGTTTTTCTTCTGGTAATGGCATTGCTTTTGCTAAATCCGGCAGCTTATTCGGCAAAAATGCTGGGTCCCGGGGATTTTTATGATACTGGCGGACACTGGGCAGAAGCAGAGATAAGAACTGCCTGCACCAATGGGCTGATGCAGGGGGTAGGGGTTAATGAATACGGGCAGCAGATCTTTGCCCCCGATAGTCAGGTCACCCGGGCTCAACTGGGAATGTGGCTGGCTAAAAGCTTTGCCCTTGATTATGGTCAGATCCGTTTTATCAAAGCACCATCGCCGGATAGTTACTTCTGGGATGTGGATAATGATGCCTGGTATGCCAACTCGGCAATGCTATGCGCCATCAATGGGATATTTCCTGCCGGTCAGGAGTTGCATCCGGAGGAGTATGTGACCCGTATAGAAGTGGCGCGCTGTATTGTCAGGGCTTTCACCGCCAAAAATATTAATGTGCCCATGATTATGCTGATGCCTGCTTTTACTGATATGGAAGGGCTGCCCCACGAGGATGTCAATGCCATTGTTTTTGTTAACAATACCGGGATAATGACTGGAAACGGGGAAGTGTTCCGTCCTGGCGAATATATTACCAGGGGGGAACTGGCCCGTATCGCCAACCGCAGTTATGAACTATTTAAAATGAATCCCCCTGGGGTGAAAAAGATGGAGCCTGCGCTGCAAATTGGGGCTGAGGAAATAAAGACCAGTGATGAATACCTGGAAGTAAGTGTTGAAATACCAGTTATCAGCGGCATGAAAAACACGGCCGCCCAGCAGAAGATCAATGAACATTTTAAACAAGTGGTACAGGAACAGCGGGAGGAATTGTTGGCCATGGCCGTCGAAAACAAGCAGTCCGCAGAGGAAATGGATTACCCTTTCCATCAGTATCAGTTATATGCCCGTACAGGGCCCTATTTTGAAAACGGTAAAATTCTCAGCTTCTATGTTGACTATTATAATTATAGCGGCGGGGCCCATGGCATGACTGACCGGAGGACTTATAATTATGATGTCGTATCAGGCCAGGCCTTGAGTTTAAAAGATGTCTTTATATCAGGTTATGATTATAAATCTCGTATCGATACTGCCATCAGTGCGGAGATCAGCCAGAATCCCGATGATTTTTTCGCTGGCGAATTTGGCTTTAAGGGCATTGACCTGGATCATAAGTATTATTTGCAGAATGATGCCCTGGTTTTATGTTTCAATCAATATGAAATCGCACCCTATGCAGCAGGCATTCAGGAATTTCGCATCCCGCTGCAGGATTTTTCTAAGGGGCTTAACCCGAATCTGAAACTGATCAATTAACTGCACAGACCTCCTTTTGGCGGCTGAACATTGCAACCGCTAAGGGATAAAGCTTACAATAGGTGTAAGTCAGAGCAAAAGGAGGTTGTTTTATGGAATTTTTTGAGTTGGTGAAAAAACGCCAGGCAGTTAGGGAATATAAATCTGATCAGGTAAGCAGAGAAGATATCATGAAAATTTTAGATGCGGCCAATCATGCTCCATCGGGGCAAAATCAGCAACAATGGGAATTCATCGTGGCCACCGGCAAAACTAAAGATAAGCTGGGGGAGAGCTACGGTAAAATAGGAGAGGGCTATGCTGCCCAATGGGAAGAGCCGGCCAAAAGCGATTTTATCAAATATGCCCGTACTTATGGCGGTGCGCCGGTAGTGATAGCTGTTACAGTGACGGCCAGCCCCCACCCCCTTGTGCGCAGGATGCATCTGGAAAGCGGCTGTGCGGCCATGCAGAACATCATGCTGGCCGCCCGGGATCTGGGGATGGGTACCTGCTGGATGACGGGGCCTTTAAATGACGAGGCGGGCATCAGGGAGATTTTAAAAGTGGGTGAGGACCGCGAAATAGTGGCTGTCACTCCACTGGGTTATCCGGTCTCCTGGCCTCCCAAACGGGAGAGGCTGGACCCGGATCTGACCAGAATAGTGCACTGGCTGGATTAATAAATTGCAAAACAAAATTTTTAACCCCGGTGAAAATACCGGGGTTATTTCTTTTTCAGATTCGTGCCCCTGACAGCACACCACAGGATCAGGGCAATAAACAATGCGGCCCCCACTATGATCAGGGTGATTATGGACATTTCCATAATTACTGCCATCATATTTCCTCCCTGGTTTCCATACGATTTATATTTACCAGTAATTCGTCAAAAGTTTTTAGATACCTTTGCTGGAGTTTATCTTCTAAAACAGCAAGCGCACCAGGAGTGATGCGCTTACTTTAAGTTCGGCCAGGAATTATTTGTCGAAATAATATTTAATTTACCTTAAAGATTCTTTAATCAACAGGTCATTTACAAGAGTATCTCCAGATCCTCTAAAGGATAGGCGGCACAGGAATGTATATAACCAGCTTCCTTATCTGATTTCCGCAGGAGGACATTTTCCGGCTGATATACTTTGCCCTTTAACATTTTGACCCGGCACAGGCTGCATTCACCGGAGCGGCAGCAGTTTTCCACCACGATGCCTGATCTTTCCAGGGAGGTTAACAATGATTCAGCAGCTCTGGCGGGGATGGTCCTGCCGTCGCTCAATTTGACCTGAAAGACTTTATCAGCGGGTACATCCCGGGGCCAGCCTGTTTCCTGGGTGATCTCCCGGGTGGTGCCGAAGACTTCCTGTCGGATGCGGCGGCGGGGAACATTCAGTTTTTGCAGCTGGGGCAGGCAAAATTCATACATGGCCTGTGGTCCGCACAGGTAAAAGGTTCTGTCGGTCACGTCACCGACCCGGTCTGTGATCAGGCCGGCATCCAGTAAACCGCTTAGCCCCTGGTAACCTTCTTCCGGGTCAGAAATCACCAGATCATAAGTGAAATTGGGATGTCGGTCAGCCCGCAGCAAAAGTTCTTCATGAAAAACTGCTTCCTCTGGTTTGCGGCAGCCGTATAAAAGGTGTATATTGCGGTCCAGGCCCCGGTCGGTTACTTCCCTGATCATACTGGCAAAGGGCGTGATACCGCTGCCGCCGGCTAAAAAGACTAAATCCCGGCCGTGGAAGAGCGGGTTATAGTATAAATGCCCGGCGGGACCGGTTGATTCCAGAATATCTCCCACCTGAACCCGATCCAGCAGATAATCGGAAACAAAACCTTCCGGGATTCTTCTGATGGTAATATCATAATAAGCCATCTGATTGGGCGGGGACGAAATGCTATA
>JAAYZA010000360.1 GCA_012515055.1 Syntrophomonadaceae bacterium
ATTCTGACCAAAGGTTTTTACTATGGAGGTATCTGGTGGGTGGACCCTCGCCTTTATCTCTTTTCCTCCACACAAAGATCTGCTCCTGCTGTTATAGAAAAGCGGAAAGCGGAAAGAGGAAAGTTGGAAGAGGGGAAAAGTGAGGCGGGAGGTGTGAGGAGTGAGGCGAACCCGCGCTGAAGCGCGGTGTAGGGGACGATGCTTCTGGTACTCGTGCATGTCAGGACATCTTTTCAGTGAAATGGCAGGAAGCCAGGCAGAATATAAAAGGGGAAACGGTTTTTGATGCGGACTGTTTCCCCTGATTTGTTTAAAGATTGTTTTCTAAGCTTGTCAGCATATAAAGTCATTGATGCAGGTTTTATTCCCGCCTTAGCTTGTTGCCCGGACCCTTCCCTGGCAGAATGCATAAGTGATTACTAATGATAAAGATAAAATGATCGAATTATACTTATGCGATAATCGGTGCTATGCTTTTTTTAAAGAAACGGGAATGGAATGGGATATATGAAAGGTCTTCCCCAAATATTTTGGAGGGAGGGGGAAGTTATGAAGGTTTTAATTATTGGGGGAATGGCAGCGGGACCAAAGACTGCTGCCCGTTTGCGCCGGTTGGTGCCGGATGCTGAGATAACGATCGTTGAGCAAGGTGAGTTCATTTCTTTTGGATCATGTGGGATGCCTTTCTATTTAGGTAATCTTGTTCCTCAATTCGACAGTCTTTCCGCTACTGCTTATGGAGTTTCACGTGATGCCGATTTTTTTCGAAACCGCAAGGATATTGAAGTGCTGACCGGCAACAGGGCTGTATCCTTAGACCGGGTAAACAAAAAGGTA
The DNA here is from genome assembly GCA_012515055.1 of Syntrophomonadaceae bacterium. Classification (GTDB taxonomy): domain Bacteria; phylum Bacillota; class Syntrophomonadia; order Syntrophomonadales; family Syntrophomonadaceae; genus UBA1368. Next base: position 838 of record JAAYZA010000360.1, read on the forward strand.
AGGGTACAAAAGCTAAATAGCCAGGAGCTGTATGAACTTGATTACGATTATCTGGTTTTAACAACTGGTGCGGAGGTAGTAAGGCCTAACCTTAAAGGTTTGGAACTCCCCGGTGTGTTTATGATGCATCAGCCGGATGATGCTCTTTGTCTGCAGGAATACATTAAAACCAATGAGGCAAAACATGTGACTATAATCGGGGCGGGTGTAATCGGGATGGAAATGGCTGATGCTCTGGCCAGCCGTCGGATCAAAGTGACAGTTTGTGAAGCACAGCAGCAGGTCCTGCCTAAACTGCTGGATCCAGATGTGGCACGGCTGGTGGCGGGGCATTTGCGGAGTCAGAAAGTCGATCTGCGTTTGAATTGTCAGGTAGAGGCTGTTAATGCCGGGGCCAATGGCCATGTGGGCAGTGTGATTGCCAATGGGGAAGAGATTGCAACCGATGCGGTTGTTGTTGCCGTCGGGGTCCGCCCCCGGGCGGAACTGGCTCGCGGAGCCGGGCTGGAAATAGGGGCAACCGGTGCCATAAAAGTGGATAAGCATATGCGTACCAGTGATCCTTTTATTTTTGCTGCAGGTGATTGTGCGGCCAGATACAATGCAATAAACGGACAGGAAGTATATATACCTCTAGCTTCAACCGCCAATAAACAGGGGCGGGTGGCTGCTGATAATATTGCTGGTTTAGATACAGAATTTACAGCGGTTATCGGGACTACTGTCCTCCAGGCGTTTGAAATGAATATTGGTAAAACCGGTTTAAGCGAAATTGAGGCGGAAAATAGGGGCTATAACGTAATTTCAGGGATTGTGGCCGGCAACGATGCGCCTCACTATTACCCTTTACATGGTCCGGTCACGATAAAATTAATTGCTGAAAAAAATTCCGGCAAATTGCTGGGTGCCCAGGTCTGCGGATTGGGTGACGGGATCAAACGTTTGGATGTATTAGGTACAGCTATCAAGTTGGGGGCATATCTAAAAGATGTTGCCAATCTGGATCTGGGCTATGCTCCGCCATTTGCTGAAGCAATCGATGTGGCTGTCCATGCTGCCAATATGCTGGAAAATAAGAGGCGGGGATTTGCTCCCGGCCTATCTTTTCTGGCTATAGAGCAAATGAGAAATGAGAAAATCGATATCTGTTTCCTTGATATTCGCGAAGCTGGTGAAGTAAAGGCCAGGCCGCTGGAAGAAGTAAATGTGCTGGCGATTCCGGCAGGTGAACTGCGGGAGAGATATAAAGAAATCCCGGATGATCGTCCGGTAGTTGTTATATGTTCAGCAGGCATACGCAGTTATGATGCGGTTTGCTTTTTACAGTCAGTAGGTTTTAAAGAAGCGGCATATCTGGAAGGGGGTATTTCCACCTGGCTGTAAAAAAATTTTTATGCTGCTTGGTATCAGCTTATCAATAAATAAACGACAAGCAGGCATATATGGTCAGCAATCGTTGGTTTCAGGGGAGGTGGAGAAAGTGTTCATTGTTTCTATTGATGAAGATGTATGCACGGGCTGCGATTTATGTGCTGACAGCTGCCCTGCTGGAATACTGGCCTTTGATGAGGAAAAGAAAAAATCTTATGTATCCGGCGACGAGACAGAGTGTATGGGTTGTGAAGCCTGTATAACCGTTTGCGAAAGCGGAGCTATTACGATCATGGAGATATAAGTATCAGTAAATACGATAGGAGGGTTGGCTATGGCGGAAGAGAAAAAGACGCCCCAGTTGGATGAATTGGAGAAGGGCCCCTGGCCCAGTTTTGTTACAGAGATCAAGCGGGCGGCAAAGAAAAACCCGGCAGCCGAAGACCTGTTAGGACTTATGGAGCGTTCCTATGAAGACAGAACCGGTCATTGGAAGCATGGAGGAATCGTCGGAGTAAGGGGATACGGCGGCGGCGTTATTGGCCGGTATACTGATTTGCCGGAGGAATTCCCCCACTTGAAGGAGTTTCACACCATGCGGGTGAATCAGCCCAGCGGCTGGTTTTATACCAGTGATTCACTGCGGGAGATATGCGATATCTGGGAAAAACATGGCAGCGGCCTGACCAATTTTCACGGTTCTACCGGGGATATTATTCTTCTGGGAATGAAGACCGGTGAATTACAGCCGACTTTTGATGAACTGAGTGATGCCGGCTATGACCTGGGAGGCTCGGGTTCTGACCTGCGTTCCCCCAGCTGCTGCGTGGGACCGGCCCGCTGTGAATATGCCTGTTACGATACCCTGGATATGTGTTATGACCTTACCAATGAATTCCAGGATGAATTGCACCGCCCCATGTGGCCTTATAAATTTAAAATAAAAATGTCCGGCTGCGCCAATGACTGCGTAGCAGCCATTGCCCGTGCTGACTGTTCAGTAATTGGTACCTGGCGGGATACCATCATCATCGACCCGGAAGAAGTGAAGAAATATGCTGCCAGCGGCATGAACATCCAGCGGATGGTCTGCGATAAATGTCCCCCCCGGGCCCTGGAATATGATGCAGAAAAGCAGGAATTGACAGTCAACCCCGAAGATTGTACCCGCTGCATGCATTGTATCAATATGATGCCCCGAGCTATCCAGCCTGGTAAAGAAAGAGGGGCCACCATCCTGCTGGGAGGCAAAGCCACCATCGTTAAATCGGCTTTTATGTCCTGGGTAATCGTTCCTTTTATGAAGATGGAACCGCCTTATGATGAGTTCAAGGATCTGATCCGCCGCATCTGGGACTGGTGGGATGAAAACGGCAAGACTCGGGAAAGAATAGGCGAATTGATCTATCGGGTGGGGATGACTACTTTCTTAAAAGAAGTAGGATTACCGGCGGCACCTCAGATGGTCTTCCGTCCCCGGGCCAATCCTTATGTGTTCTGGCAGCCGGAAGATTTCGCCGAGCATAAATAATGTTCATTTCTGGCTATGAATCCATGGCCAAAGTAAATTTAAATGAGGTGATTTTAGATGGCTAAATTAGACATTGGGCCTCCCGATTATAAAAAAAATCTGCCGCCGGTGATCACAAAAAACTATGGACAATGGAAATATCATGATTATGTAAAACCGGGGGTATTAAGACATGTAGCCAAATCCGGCGATGTACTCTACAGTATTCGGGCGGGTTCGCCGCGTCTGGTCAGTAATGATTTTATCAGGGATATATGTGATATGGCTGATATGTATTGCAATGGCTACCTGCGCTTTACCAGCCGTAATAATATCGAATTCCTGACAGATGATGAAGCTATGATCGAACCGCTCATAGCCGCCTGTGAGGCCAAAGGACTGCCAGTAGGCGGCACCGGCCATTCCCTCAGCAATATCGTCCATACCCAGGGATGGGTCCATTGCCATACGCCGGCCACGGATGCATCAGGGATCGTCAAGGCGGTCATGGATGACCTTTTTGAGTATTTCAAAACAGATGATCTGCCGGCCCGGCTGCGAGTTGCCCTGGCTTGCTGCCTCAATATGTGCGGGGCAGTCCATTGCAGTGACATTGCTATTTTAGGTGTGCACCGGACGGTACCGGTGATCGATCATGAAATCATCCGCAAAGGCACGGAGATACCGACACTGGTGGCCAGCTGTCCTACCGGAGCGATCCGGCCTGATCCCAAAAACAAAAGCGTAGTGATCAGAGATGAAAGCTGTATGTATTGCGGCAATTGTTATACTATGTCACCGGGTATGCAGATAATGGATCCGGAGAATGACGGCATCGCTATCCTGGTGGGAGGTAAAGTTTCCAATGCCCGCAGTTTACCAATGTTTTCCCGTCTGGTTATCCCGTTTTTGCCTAATAATCCACCCCGCTGGCCGGAAACAGTGGAAGCGGTAAGAAATATTGTGGAAACCTGGATCAGACATGCCCGGGATGGTGAGCGGGTAGGAGAATGGATTGAACGGATCGGTTGGGAAAGATTCTTTACACTGGCTGATATACCTTTTTCCGATAAATGCATCGATGATTATATTTTCTCCCGGGAAACCTTCCGGACCACGGCGGCTTTCAAATACTAGCAGGCACATGAGCCGGATATCTATCCGACCCTGGTTATAAGAATGAAAGGAGGAAATCATTATGGCAAAGGGACCGGCCAAACCGGAAGTTAAAGAGAAAGTCCTGGCCTATCTGGACACGGTGGAAAAAGCCAAAAGCAGGGATATAGCCACAGCAATTGCAGAAGCCAAATCTGAAGTGGATAATGCGGTGAAAGAGCTGGCGATTGAAGATAAAGTGGAATATCTATACCTGACCACTACCTTTATCGCTCTTAAAGGCAAGGTTAAAGAACCTTAAGATGAGGTGTCAATTGTTTGAGGGGAGCGAAGAAGCTTAAGATCCCCCCGCCGTGCTTTCTTCAGGGTGAAATAGGTAGATGCTGCTGCATATGGCAGCGGGTTTGCAATTATGACGGGGTGAGAATGATGTCCTTGACGATACTGGAGATATTGGATAAAAAAGAGCAGCAAATACTATCCCGCTGGCAGGCGGCTGCAGCTGACAGGGATGAAAACCCCGGGCTGCTGAAGGATAAAAAAAGCAGTGGGCAGTTTGCTGATCCGGCTGGCTATCTGCTGCGGAAGAATACCCGGCGATTATGGCTATGGCTTATTGAACCAGAAAAAGATCATGACATAATTCAACCCCTGGAGGAGATCTGTAAAATCAAGGCGGTCCGGCAGCTCAAGCCCACCCAGGCACTGGGATTTATTTTGAGCTTAAAGCTGATCCTGCAGGAAGAGCTTTTAAATGAAAAGGGCAGTTATAAAGCAGAGCTTGAGGTTCTGGAAGGCCGCATCGATGCCATGGCCCTGGAGGCATTTGATATTTATGCAGAATGCCAGGCCAGGATCTATGAACTGAGGTTTAAAGAAATCAAAAGGATGTATGGGAGAGAGCGGGGATGAAGATAGGGGTTTCCCTACTAGCAGTGACAATTTTAGTTTTAGCCGCCTGGGCGGGGGTGGAAGTTTTACAGCTCACCACTTTATTTGGTGTGGTAATTCCTTATACAGCCCTGCTGGTATTTGTGACCGGATTTATTTACCGGGTGGTTAAATGGGGCAGGTCGCCGGTGCCCTTTAATATATCCACGACCTGCGGTCAGCAGTATTCTTTGCCCTGGATCCGGCAGAACAGAATCGAAAACCCTGCTGCCGCCTGGGAAGTGATAGGGCGCATGATCCTGGAAATCACTTTGTTTTGGTCCTTGTTTAAAAATACTAAAACTGAGAAAGACGAAGAAAGGTTAGCCTTCGGTTCCTATAAATGGCTGTGGCTGGGCGGTCTGACTTTTCACTGGTCAATGCTGATAGTAGTGCTCAGGCATCTGCGCTTATTTTTAAATCCAGTCCCCGCTGCGATAAAGGGACTGGAGAATCTGGATAGTTTTTTGCAAATAGGGGTGCCTCTTTTATATATAACAGATGTACTGCTGGTGGGCGCACTGACCTATCTGTTTTTAAGACGGCTCCTGCTGCCTCAGATAAAATATATTTCCCAGGCAGCTGATTATTATCCGCTGTTTTTGCTCCTGGGGATCGCCTTAAGCGGTATTTTGATGCGCTACTTTTTTAAAGTCGATGTAGCGGGAGTAAAAGAGCTGGCCATAAGCCTGATGCATTTGCAGCCTGCGGCAGCAGCAGGTATCGGGTCCATCTTTTATATTCATTTGTTTTTAGTTTGCAGTTTGCTGGTTTATTTTCCCTTCAGCAAGCTGATGCATGCGGGGGGGATTTTTATGAGTCCTACCCGTAACCGGGCCAACAACAGCCGGATGGTAAGACATATAAATCCCTGGAATTATGAGGTCAAAACTCATACTTACGCCGAGTATGAGGATGAATTCCGGGATAAGATGCGCAAGGTCGGACTGCCGCTGGAGAAGGAGTGATAAGGCCATGGCAAAATTACCCGCCAAAAAGGACCTGCTTGATTATAAATATGATGTTCCGGTGACTGAATGGATGGAAACGCCAGTTGATATAAAGCCGGGCACTTATTGTTATGGGGCTAAAGGCAGAAATCTGGAAACAGTAGATTTTCCTAATGCCCGGGATTGGTCGCCGGCTGAGGAGGATTGGAAACTGCCAGCCAACTGGAAGGAAATCATTTTGGAGGGCATGGCAGAACGGCTGGAGAAATACCGCTCCTTCAAACTTTTTATGGATGTATGTGTCCGCTGCGGAGCCTGTGCGGACAAATGCCATTTCTATATGGGTTCCGGTGATCCTAAAAACATGCCGGTATTAAGAGCCGAACTCTTAAGGTCAGTTTATAAAAGATATTTTACTGCCGCAGGAAAAATCTTTGGCTCCCTGGTCGGTGCCCGGGAACTTACCGAAGATGTTATCAAAGAATGGTGGTATTATTTTTATCAATGTACCGAGTGCCGCAGATGTTCGGTATTTTGCCCTTATGGCATCGACCAGGCTGAGATCACCATGATGGGGCGGGAACTGCTGAATCTCATCGGGCTGAATACTGATTGGATATCCGGACCGGTGGCCAATAGTTATATGAAGGGCAACCATGTCGGTATGGAACCCCAGGCCATTATGGATAATATCGACTTCATGCTGGATGACATTCAAACCATAACCGGTAAGCGTATCGAGCCTTCTTTTAATCGTAAAGGGGCGGAGATCCTTTTTATAGTTCCTTCCGGGGACCTGTTTGCGGAGCCGGGTATTTATACCTGTATGGGTTATTTGATGCTGTTTGAACAGCTGGGACTGGATTATACCATGAGCACCTATGCCTCGGAAGGGGGCAACTTTGGCTTTTTTACCTCCAATGAAATGGCTAAAAGGCTCAATGCTAAAATCTTTGCGGAAGCTAAAAGGCTGGGTGTCAAATGGATATTAGGCGGGGAATGCGGCCATATGTGGCGGATCGTCAATCAGTATATGGATACCTGGAACGGTCCGGCCGATTTCCTGGAAGTGCCGGTTTCACCTATTACCGGAACCAGGTTCGAAAATGCCCGGTCAACTAAAATGGTGCATATTGCCGAGTTTACTGCTGATCTTTTATATCATAACAAAATAAAACTGGACCCCGGCCGCAATGATCATCTTAAGGTCACCTTCCATGATTCCTGCAATACCTCCAGGGCTATGGGACTTCTGGAAGAACCCCGTTTTATTATCAATAAGATCTGCCATCATTTCTATGAAATGCCCGAGGAAACCATCCGGGAAAAGACCCTGTGCTGTGGCAGCGGAGCGGGGCTCAACGCCGGCGAAAACCTGGAAGTCAGGCTGCGGGGCGGCTTCCCCCGGGCTCAGGCGGTTAAATATGTAAAAGAAAACCATGGGGTAAATGTACTGGCTAATATTTGCGCCCTGGATCGGGCATCATTCCCGACGCTGATGGACTACTGGGTTCCGGGGGTCCAGGTGATGGGGGTCCATGAACTACTGGGCAATGCACTGGTCATGGAGGGAGAATGCCCCAGGATCCTGGATCTGCGCCTGGAGCCCCTGCCGGAAAAAGGGGTGACTGACGATGTATAACCACAAAAAAATAATAATCGGCCTGATGGTTTTTGTTCTGTTGATCAGCGCCCCCTTTTTATTGAATATCGGCAAGGCCGGTGAAAGTCCGGAACTGAGCCTGGATACGATGGTCATAAATCAAATGGATGATAAGCACTGTGTGGAGGCGGTTGATTTCATGCGCACTGATCATCCCCGGCTGCTCAGCGACTGGCGCGATTCGGCTGTACGGGAGGGCCGCAATATTTATGTCAGTACTTCGGGAGAAACCTTTGCAATGAATCTGGAAAACAGCTGTCTCAGATGTCATTCAAACCGTGAGCAGTTTTGTGATGCCTGCCATAATTACACTGGGGTTCAGCCTTATTGCTGGGATTGCCATGATGCGGGGAAAGGAGCTGTGAAAAAATGAACCGGAGAGATTTTCTTAAAATGATGGCAGCTCTTGGTCTCAGCGGAGTCGCTATATATGAAGGGGTAAATAGTTATGGCGTTCAGGCAGCGGAAACGGGGAAAAATACATCAGCCCGGCATTGGGGCATGGTCATTGATGTGAGCAAGTTTCAGACCACAGCAGATTATCAGCGGGTAGCCGCGGCCTGCCATGCCTATCATAATGTGCCGGAGATAGATGATAGCAAGCAGGAAGTGAAATGGATCTGGGAAGATGATTTTGAGCATACTTTTGCCGAGCTGGGCAGCCGTTATTTAAGTGAAGAGATAAAAGTTCAGGATTTTCCGGTTTTATGCAATCATTGTGAAAATCCGCCCTGTGTAAGGGTTTGTCCTACCAAAGCCACTTTTAAACGGGCTGACGGCATTGTCGCCATGGATTATCACCGCTGTATCGGCTGCCGGTTTTGCATGGCCGCCTGTCCCTTTGGAGCCAGAAGTTTTAATTTTGTCGACCCCCGCCTTTATCTTAAAGAAGTCAATCCCGATGTACCTACCCGGACCAAAGGGGTAGTGGAAAAGTGTTCTTTTTGTATGGAACGCCTGGACAAAGGCCTGCAGCCGCTTTGCGTTGAAGCTTCCCGGGGCGGGATCGTTTTTGGGGATCTGGAAGATCCTGACTCGGCCGTCCGCAAGATCCTGGGAGAAAATTTTGCCATCAGACGCAAAGTAGAACTGGGAACCGGGCCCAGTATATATTATGTGTTCGGGGGAGGGAGCGCTGGTGCTTGAAAAGGCTCTATACGGCAGTAAATTATATTACGCCTGGCTGGGTTTTTTGATCATGGTTATTATAGCCGGACTGCTGGCTTATCTCCATCAATTTGACCAGGGTCTGGGTGTTACCGGTATGAGCAGAGATGTGAGCTGGGGATTATATATTGCCCAATTCACCTTTATGGTTGGAGTGGCGGCTTCGGCAGTCATGGTGGCTATTCCCTATTATCTTCACGATTACAAGGAATTTAGCCGAATCGTGATTTTAGGTGAATTTTTAGCGGTGGCAGCGGTAGTCGTATGTATCTTGTTCATTTTTGTTGATCTGGGACAGCCGGCCCGAATATTTAATATGATTTTACATCCCAGCCCTAATTCCATCATGTTCTGGGATATGGTGGCACTGAGCGGATATTTGCTGATCAATCTGGTCATAGGATGGACAGTTTTAGGTGATGAAAGAAAAGGCAGCGTACCGGCGGCCTGGCTTAGAGTTTTAGCGATTATCTCCATACCATGGGCAATAAGTATTCATACGGTAACGGCATTTATCTATGCTGGTCTGGCAGGAAGGGCCTACTGGCTGTCGGCTATTATGGCGGCCCGGTTTCTGGCATCAGCCTTTGCCGCCGGCCCGGCACTGCTTATAATACTATGTCTGTTCCTCCGTAAACATACTTCTTTTAAAACTTCGGTGCCGGCCATTCAATCCTTGGCCCAAATCGTCTGTTATGCCATGATCGCCAATTTGTTCTTTTTCCTCCTGGAGATATTCACTGCTTTTTACAGTAATATACCGGGACATATGGCAACCTTTAGAGTCCTTTTCACCGGAATGGATGGATTTAATAATCTGGTTCCTTTTATGTGGGGCTTTGTGATTCTGGCAGTCATAGGGATCACTATGCTGCTGATCCCCCCGCTGCGCCGTAATGAAAAATATCTGACACTGGCCCTGGCAGCGGTCTTCGTTGCTGCCTGGCTGGATAAAGGAGTGGCCCTGGTTCTGGGTGGTTTTGCCCCCAATGCTTTTGGCCGGGTGACCGGATATATTCCCTCGCTCACGGAAATCACTGTCATTTTGGGGGTCTATGCCGTTGGTGCGTTGCTGCTGACCATTTTATACAAGGTGGTGATCGACGTCAGGGTGCAAAGTACTGCTTATGAACATTAAGAGTTTATTTTGCTGTGTGGGTCTGCTGGAGGCACTCCCCTGCGGCATAAAAAATAATTACCATAAGGAGGGATTATAAATGGCTGAATTAAAAGTTGGAGATCGTGTATTGTTGTTGGATGAAGATGGATTTCTCGATAATGCCGATGATTGGAATGAAGAAGTTGCCGAAGCTCTGGCTGTTACAGAAGAAGTAGAACTCACGCCGGAGCATTGGGAAGTCATCAACTACCTGCGTGGTTATTATGCGGAGTTCAATGTAGCCCCCATGGTCAGAAGGCTGCTCAAAGACACCAAAAAGACCCAGGGGGAAATTTACACCCTATTTCCCAGCGGTCCGGGGAAGGGTGCCTGTAAAATTGCAGGTTTGCCTAAACCGACTGGTTGTGTGTAGAAACTAAAAGACAGTTTAAATGTGAAAGGAGAGAGAAGGCCCGATGCGATTGGTGATAGCTGCGCCCCATGGCCGATCCGGAAAATCAACGATAACTTTAGGTATTATTGGCGCTTTACAAGCCCAAAAGGGGCTTAAAGTGCAGCCCTTTAAAAAGGGGCCTGATTTCATCGATCCATCGTGGCTGACCTGGATGGCCGGCCGCCCCTGTCGGAATTTAGATTCCTTTTTCCTGGCCCCGGAGCAAATCCAGGCGGTATTTGACCGGGCCTGTATGTCGGCAGACATAGCCATAGTTGAAGGGGCCATGGGCTTATATGACGGGATGGATGTAGAGGGCAGTGACAGTACTGCTGCCATTGCCCGCACCATTTCGGCGCCGATAATTCTTGTTGTTGATGCTACGCGTATGACCCGCAGTGCGGCCGCTCTGGTAAAAGGTTTTCAGGATTTTGAAGCCGGTACAAATATTGCGGGGGTCATTTTAAATAAGGTGGCGCGCCCCCGTCATGAAAACATACTGCGCCAGAGCATCGAAAAATACGCGGGGATACCGGTTCTGGGCGCGGTACCCAAACAAAACAATCTCGTTATTGCTGATCGCCATTTAGGTTTGATCACAACCCAGGAAAAGAACGGCCTGGAGGATTTAAAAACCTGTTTGGCGGAGGCGGCAGGCCAGTACATCGATCTGGACGCATTGCTGGTCATTGCCGGTAAATGCCCGGATTTGCCCCGGCTGACAACATCCCCGGTAAAAACCGCTTCTGCCCGAGTGCGGATCGGAGTTATCAAGGATAAAATATTCAGTTTTTATTATCCGGAGAACCTGGAAGCCCTAAAGGACAGCGGTGGGGAACTGGTTATGATCGATAGCCTTCAGGACAAAAAATTGCCGATGATTGAAGCTCTTTATATAGGAGGCGGCTTTCCTGAAGTATTTGCGCGGCAGCTGCAGGAAAATCATTCTCTGCGCGCTGATATAAGGCGCTGCATAAACATGGGATTACCAGTTTATGCGGAAAGCGGCGGTTTGATGTATCTGTCCCGGCATTTAATAGTTGGTGATAATACCTATGAAATGGTGGGGGCCCTGCCCTGTGATACCAAAATGTCCTCTCGCCCTAAAGGGCATGGATACTCGCAAAGGAAAGTGATATGTTCCAATTATCTTTTCCCAGAAAATGCGGTCATTCGCGGCCATGAATTTCATTATTCCCAAATCGTAAATGCTGATCCCGGCTCCTTGGCCAGTATCATGGAAGTGCAGCGGGGTCATGGTATGGACGGTAAGCAAGACGGGCTTATTTATCATAATGTGATCGCCGCTTATCAGCATATTTATGCGCCCTCCTATCCGGAATGGGCAACAAATCTCACCGCCCGGGCAGCAGCTTTCAAAGAAAACCTGTGTAGAATTTCTGGATAAAAAATCAGGAAGGTTCGATATAACTAATATATCCCGAGTATAAGATAAGAAAAAATCAATAAATATTCTGATGATAAGTAACTGCTTATATGAAAAATAAATAAAAACAATTTTACTAATGGCAAAAAGAGGTGTTAAATTAAAGTTAACAAAGATATATATAATTATTAGATATAAGTAATAATATTAAAATTCCTGAGTAGAATTTTGCTGCTGTGCACCCGGATAAGAAAGTGAAGGTAAGGCATGATTTTACCGCGTTATATGGAAATAGACCTGGCAGCTGATAAAGTGCAAAGTTATTCCATAAGCCAGAATGACTATCAAATGTTTCTGGGCGGTAAAAGTTTGGCAGCCAAGATCCTTTATGATGAATTACCTGCCAATATTAATCCCCTGGCCGCGGAAAACCTCCTGGTCATAAATACCGGACCCTTGACAGGAACCGGTGCCCCTTCCAGCAGTCGCTTCAATATAAGTTCTAAAAGCCCTTTGACGGGAGCCATTGCTTCTTCCAACTGTGGAGGAACTTTCGGTACCAGATTGCGCCGGGCCGGATTTGATGGATTGGTTATCAGAGGCCAAGCTCCCCACCCGGTTTATATCGAGATCCTTGACGGAGGGATTTTGATAAAGGACGCCCGGGACCTCTGGGGTCTTGATACGGAAGAATTTCAAAACCACTTTAATAAAAAATACGGCCAACTGGTCATCGGACCTGCCGGGGAGAATATGGTCCTGTATGCCTGTGCCATATCAGGCGAACGGGCTGCGGGCCGCTGCGGCATTGGTGCCGTAATGGGCAGCAAGAACCTCAAAGGATTGGTCGCTGGTGGGGATATGCCGATCCCCATAGCCGATAAAAGCCGCTGGCGTGAATATACAGCCCGTTGGATGAAAGCTTTAAAACAGCATCCAGGAACGGGCCAGGATTTACCTCGCTTGGGAACCGCCGGGTTTGTCAATAAATCAAACCGCAGCAAAGTTTTGCCGGTACATAATTTTCAAGCCGTAAATGCAGAGGAATCTTATAAAATATCCGGTGAGACTCTGGCCAGCGATTATCTGGAACGTAATTCCGGATGCTTGAGCTGTCCTATTCGCTGTGAACGCCGGGTAAAGATTGATGGTAAGGATGTTAAAGGGCCGGAGTATGAGACCATCGGCCTTTTTGGTTCTAATATCGGTAATTATGATTTAAAGCCAATCATTAACTGGAATCATCAGGCTGACCGGTTGGGGCTGGATACCATTTCTTTAGCAGGTTCTATTGCCTTTGCTATGGAATTGCAACAAAAAGGGAAGAAAGATTTTGGGCTTAAATTTGACAATATTGAAGGGATTAGCACGGCTATCGATGATATTGCCTATCGCCGGGGAGTATGTGCAGAACTGGCTGACGGCACAAAAAGATTAGCGGAAAAATACGGAGAAAAAGACAGTGCGATTCAGGTCAAAGGGCTGGAATTAGCCTCTTATGATCCCCGGCATACGGTGGGATTAGGACTGGGGTATGCTACTGCCAACCGGGGTGCCTGCCATTTAGGTGGCGGGTTTTTGAGTTTTCTGGAGGTTTTGAGTCCGGTAACAATCAGCGGGCTGACTACCAGCGGAAAAGCCGCTTTGACCGTTTTCTTTCAGAATTCCATGGAGGCTGTTTCCCTGGGGGGTTCGTGTCTGTTTACGGCATTTACAGTAATTCCCCCTTTCTTGTTTGGACGGAAAAAGGATAACCTCCTGAGCAAAATTGTGGGAAGGTTAATTCTGTTAAGCAGCCCCATGATCAAATTCCTGGCTATGCATCCTCTTCTGCTGCGATTTAAGCTATTTGCGTTGTTCCCTCATGTTGAAGCCCTGGAGATCGTAACCGGAAGGAAAATAACCACGGGGGATTTTATCCGATATGGGGAACGAGCCTTTACCATTGAACGAATGTTTAATAACCGGGAAGGAATCAGTGCCACGGATGATATTCTCCCGGGAAGAATTATGGAAGAATTGACGGTCGGACAAAAGATAAAAATGCAGGATAAACTAACGGCAATGTTAGAGGAATATTACTTTATACGTCGGTATGACCAGCAAGGAAGACCCAGTAAAAAACTGTTGAATAAATTAAACTTATAGTGTTGTCGTCTATTATGTCGATATTCCCATGACTGCTTAAAGGAGGTGCAGGGGCAGGCGGTCGGTATTTGTGGTGTGGGATAATGCCCCCATGTGATTTTCGTCAAAGGAGGGGAGAACTTTGGAAAATGAAGATCAATCAACAGGCAAGTTGGTTTTAAGCCACAGACAGAAATTGTTGCTGCCGGTGGTCATGATCGGAGCCTTTTTTGAGGGTTTTGATTTTATGGTTATAAATTTGGCCCTTCCCTATATAACCAATGAATTCAACATGACCGAGCAAATGGCCGGTTATACTCTGTCAGTTATTGCGGTAGGGGCACTGGTGGCATTCTTCGTGGTAAGGATGGCCGATAGGATTGGGCGTCGCCCTATCTTCATATGGTCGGTGGTCATCTATTCCATATTTAGTTTATTAACCGCTTTATCCATTAGTCTGAGTATGTTTATTGTTTTCCAGTTTATTGCCCGGGTTTTCTTGATTGTTTGCTGGGCGGTCGGATTTATTATTGTGGTGGAAGAGTTCGAGGCGAAATATAGGGGTCGTGCTATAGCACTTTTCCAGGGGGCTGCAGCTATCGGGGCGATTTTCCCTTCGCTGTTCCTGCCGCTGGTGGCTATGATACCGTCCTTGCACTGGAGAGGTTTGTATATTATCGGAGCAGTGCCCTTGATCTTGCTTATATTCTTTTCTAAGAACCTGCCTGAAACAAAGAATTTTGAGGAAATGAAGGCTGGCAAAGGAGAAAACACTCCGCCTTTACTGGCAGTATTTGCCGCCCCTTACCGTAAGAATATTATTGCCATTATGGCTTTGTGGTTCTTTATGTACTTATCCTATGCTTCGGCAATGAACTTTTTTGCCCTGCGGGTTGAAAGCGAACTGGGCTGGACTGAAAATCAAGTTGGTTTGATCACTGCTTTAGCCTTTACCCTGGGATTGGCCGGCTATGTAGCCGTAGGTAAGCTGCTGGATAAGATTGGCCGCAAGAAGACAGCCTTTATCTTTTTCGGTCTGGGCTCAGTGGCCCTTATGGTGGTTTTCCAGGCCCAGGGGTTCTGGCAGGTGGCTTTAGCACAAATTATCGCAGTTTTCTTTATTGGTACCTTTACGGTCTTGTGTGCCGCTTTTACCAATGAGCTCTTTCCTACCGAGCTGCGCGGCAATGCAACTGCCTGGGGCAACAATATTATTGGGCGTTTGGGACAAATTGCGGCACCGGCTTTAGTAGGATTTTTATCAGCACCATTATTGCTTAATGGCATAGGCAATGCCGTTACCCTTATGGCTGGCGGAGTCCTGGTATGTATTTTAATCATAGCCCTGTTTTTGCCCGAACCTTTAGACTATGAAGTTCCGGCCTATCCGCCAGTTATAGATGAAAAGCCGGTAGATTTGTAACAGACCTTTAAAAAACATGATGAAAGGGGTTGACACATGTGAAGGATTTGTCTGTCACAGTAATTGGAGCAGGAATAATGGGACATTCCATTGCTCAGGATTTTGCCGCCCACGGTTATCCTACCATACTCTATGATCAGAGTGCCGGGCAGTTGGAAACAGCCAGAGAGCTGATCAAAGGCAATCTGCAGCTGCTGAAAGACGAAGGTATGATAACGGCAGCGGATATCAAGAATACACATGAACTGTTGGTTTACACCGATAAATTTGAGGATGCGGCCCGGCAGGCCCAGTTTATAGTCGAGGCGGTTCCCGAGGTACCGGATATAAAACAGGCTTTGTATGAGGAACTCGATAAACTGTGCTCTGCAGATGCTATTTTCTCCAGCACTACATCAGGTATGAATATTTATGAGGTAGTGGAAATATCGAATCCGGGGCGGTTGATAATCGGACATTTCTGTAATCCGGCTCACATTATCCCGTTAGTGGAAATAGTTTTGGGCCCGGAGACATCTGCGGAAACATTAGAGTTCACCAGGAAGGTTTTTGAAAGCCTGGACCATGTTCCGGTAGTTTTAAAACAATATACAATTGGATTTATCGTTAATCGTCTAAATACTGCACTGGCCCGGGAGGCCAATTATATAGTGGAACAGGGGTGGGCTTCCCCAGAAGATGTTGATAAGGCTATGAGCAATAATGCCGGGCTTAAACTGGCTTTTGAAGGGCCCCTGGAATTATATGACCATATAGGCTGGGATTTAGGCAAATTAGGAGGCATGTTCCTGGCACCGCTGCTGTGTAATACTACTGCGACCGCTTTGCCGGACAGGCTGTGCGCGGAAGGCAATCTGGGGGTGAAAACCGGCAAGGGCCTGAAGGATTATACTGGCCTGGACCGTTCGGAAGTTCAAAATAACCGCAACCGTAAAATATTAAAAGTTATTAAAACAGTTAAACAGTTTTAAAGTGTGTAATCAGAACAAATTTGATGGGGAGGTAATCTAAATGGCTGAAATCAGAGGCGGAACACTGGTGCAAGAAATACTGAAAAAAGAAGGGGTAAAGTATATTTTTGGTATCCCGGGAGGTCACATCTATCCGATGATGGAATCCTGTGAGGAAAACGGGATCCAATTCATTGGAGTCAGACATGAGATGACTGCAGCTATGATGGCGGAAGGATGGGCTCTGACTACGGGGGACTTCGGCGTTTGTACTGCTACGGCAGGCCCGGGCGTGACCAATCTGGCAACCGGGATCGCCAATGCTGAACGCAACTGTTCACCGGTATTATGCCTGGCCGGAAAAGCTAAAGTTGTCGAAGCTGACCGCAATGAATTGCAGGACTTTAACCAGATAGATGTTTATAAATCAATGACCAGGCATGCCAGGTCAGTACAGGAAACCCAGCGTATCCCTGAATATGTCGGCCGGGGTATTGCGGAAGCAACTACGGGTAGACCGGGACCGGTCTACATGGAAATACCCCGGGATATTATGGAAGGTTATGTGGACGAAGCTAAAGTCGAATACCAGAAGACCTATCGCCTGGCCAATAAACCGGCGGGCAATCCGGCTGATATTGAAAAGGCTGCTAAAATATTGGATCAAGCCGAGAGGCCGGTTGTCATAGCGGGAAGTGGTGCTTTCTACTCCAAAGCGCAAAATGAATTGAAGGAGTTTGTCGAGAAAACCGGCATCCCTTTCTTCACCCGTAATGCTGCCCGGGGGTTGGTTCCTGACAGTCATCCCTTATTTGTTGCTATTGGAGCTACCGGTCATCCTGTCTGTGCTGGAGTAATTCAGAATGCTGATGTTATCCTGGTCTTAGGAACCCGTCCCGGGTATATTTTAAAGCGGGAATCTTTTCCGGCCGGCGCCAGGATAATACGGGTGGACATAGACGCTGCGGCTGTTACTGATCAGCTGGATGTGGAAGTTGGTATTGCTGGTGATGTGAAAGAAGTGCTCAAACAATTGATCCCGGCAGTAAAATCCAATACCCATGAGGACTGGATGAAGGCTATCAATAATGGCAAATCTCAGATAGTGCAAGGAGCCTTGCCTTTACTGTCTTCAGATCAGAATCCCATTCATCCTGCCAGACTCATGTTTGAAATCATGCAGCGCATTGATGAGAATACCATTGTAGTTATTGATGGCGGTGATGTAGCAACTTTCGGCAATTCCTTCCTGCCGGCTACCGGCCCGGGGCAATACATGGGTATCGCCAATGGCAGCTTCGGACCTTTGGGTGTGGGGGTTCCCTATGCAATGGCTGCTAAACTGGCCCACCCGGACAAGAAAGTATTGCTTTTAACTGGTGATGGTGCTTTTGGTTATGGAGCGATGGAATTTGATACTGCTCTGCGTTATGGTATCAAGTTTACTACTATTATTCTCAATGACAGCTGCTGGGGAATGATCAAGCGGTCAGAAGCCAAGCGGGCTGTTGAGGATAAACCCTTTGTGGGACTCTTCTTAAGAGATGTTCGTTACGATAAGGTGGTTGAGGCTCTGGGCGGATATGGAGAATATGTGACCGAGGCGAAAGATATCGGTGCTGCTATCGATAGAGCCATAGCCTCTGACCTGCCGTCAGTGGTAAATGTTATGACCGATGTGAATATTGGACCTAACCAGTAGTATGGAACTTGTTTGAATATAGTATTTATAGGGAGGACAAAACATGTCTAAACAAAAAATGATAGCCAGTGAGGCAATTATTGAAACATTATTGGCAGAAGGTGTTCAGCATGTATCAGGTATAGTTGGTTCTGCCTTTATGGATGTGCTGGATCTTATGCCGGCAGCGGGGATCAGATTTATCCCGGTACGGCATGAGCAAAGTGCGGCACATATGGAAGATGGTTTTGCCCGTGTGACTGGCACGGCAGGGGTATGCATAGGGCAGAACGGTCCGGGAATAACCAATATGGTTACCGGAGTAGCGGCTGCCAACATGGGGCATACCCCGATGGTGGTAATATCTCCTTCCGCGGGAACCGGTTCCATTGGCTGGGATGGATTTCAGGAGTGTGATCAGGTATCAGTATTCAAAGCTATAACCAAAGCGACGGTCAGAATGCCTCATCCTTCCAGGGCTGCAGATTGCACCAGAACCGCTTTCCGCATGGCTTATGCATTAAGAGGTCCCGTGCTGTTGGACATTCCCCGGGATTATTTCTATGGTGAAGTAGACGACTATATACTGGAACCTCATCAATACAGAGTTGATGATCGGGGCTGCGGATCTCCGGAAGCATTAGCCAGAGCGGCAGAACTGCTGGCCAATGCCCGGAAACCGGTCATAGTCTCCGGACGGGGCGTGGTTGATACCGATTCCCATGATATAGTGGCCCGGATAGCAGAACTGCTGACCGCGCCGGTGGCATGTACCTATCTGCATAATGACGCCTTCCCGGCCAATCACCCCCTGCATGTTGGCCCCATAGGCTATATGGGCTCTAAAGCGGCCATGAATACTATGGCCGAAGCGGATGTTATTCTGGCCATCGGATCCAGATTGTCATATTTCGGGACCTTGCCCCAGTATGACATTGACTACTTCCCCGAGTCTGCCAAAATAATTCAGATTGACATCAATCCTTTGAACATTGCTAAAACGCATCCCATAGAAGTTGGTATTATTGGCGATGCCAGAGCAGCAGCCGGAGAAATTCTGCAACTGCTTCAAAGCAAAATTGGTGACCGCCCGGCCGATAAAGCTCGTATAGCTGAGATCGCTGCCCGAAAGGCTGATTGGGAAAAGGAAATCACCGATATGGCTATGGTGCCGGGTAATCCGATGAATCCGCGCCGGGTTCTGCTGGAACTGGCCAGGGTCATGCCGGAAAATGCTATTTTAGCCACTGATATCGGTAATGTGGCCTCAACTGCCAACAGCTATTTCAACTTTAATGGCGGCCGCCAGCATATTGCGGCGCTCACCTTCGGCAATACCGGTTTCTCTTATCCGGCTGCTTTAGGAGCAAAACTGGGCCGTCCGGAGGCTCCGGTCTTTAATATCGTTGGTGACGGCGCCTGGGGCATGAGTCTCCATGAAGTAAGTACGGCCGTACAGGAAAATATCCCGGTGGTTGCCTGTGTATTTCATAATACCGCCTGGTGTGCGGAGAAGAAGAACCAGATAGACTTTTACAATAATCGTTTTTATGGTTGTGATATCGAAGCACCGAACTTTGGCGATGTGGCTAAAGTTATGGGGGCCTACGGAGCTACTGTGGACCGTCCTGAAGATGTGGGAGATGCATTCCTGGCAGCCATCAAATCCGGCCGCCCGGCAGTTATCCAGTTTGAGGTGGATGGGACCCAACTGGCACCGCCGTTCAGGAAGGATGCTTTAAAACTGCCGGTAAGGTATCTGGAAAAATACAAGCATCTTGATTACAGGAACTGGTAGACTGTATTTATGTTGTAATTTAATTGAGATGGTGTACCGATATTTCCCTTGGGGGAGATCGGTACACCATATTAAAAAAGAGGTGGGAGTATAAAGGCAATTTGAAAGCAGGTGAGACTAATGGCTGAGGATTTTAAGGATAAAGTAATTGTTATAACCGGTGCCGCATCCGGGCTGGGGTATGCGCTTTGTATGCGTTTTGCCCAAGCAGGCAGCCGGATAGCTGCTATTGATAAGGATGAAAAGGGCCTGGCTGCGTTAGCTGAAGAACTTACATCCAGGGGAGCGGTTAACGATATTTTCATTTGTGATGTTACCGATGAAGCGATGGTGAATGATACCATAAGAGATATCATTAATAAAATGGGCGATATTTATGTACTGATCAACAATGCCGGGGTTTCACACATTAGTTTATTTCAGAAGACCAGGGTTTCCGTACTTAAAAAGGTTATTGATATAAGTCTGTTCGGTACTATATACTGCACTAAAGCAGCTATTGACAGCATAATTAAAACTCACGGAACGGTCATAGGAATTGCCAGTGTTGCCGGATACGCTCCTCTGGCGGGCAGAACCGGCTATGCAGCTGCCAAACATGGAATGGCTGGTTTTCTGAATACTCTGCGGACCGAGGTGGATAGGGCAGGAGCTAAGGTTATGCTTGTATTTGCCTCCTATATTAAGACCAACCTCGCCAGGAACAATTTGAATGGTGATGGAACCCCTATGGACCACGAGAGGATTACTTCAGGTGATGTAATGCTGCCTGAGGAGGCGGCGGAAAGCATTTTTAATGCGGTCGTTCAGGAAGAAAGGCAATTGATTTTAGGGGAGACAGCCCAAGCCTCATGGGATTTATTTCGCAGCGACCCTCAAACCTATGAGCAAATAATGTTGTCATTTAATGATTATGTTTTTGAGGAGTAACTGCTTAATGACTTGCCGTCCCACTGGCCAGGAAACATGCTGTAAAAGCATTTTGGGCGGCGGCGTTTATAGTAAAAAGCCGGGGAATGTTATACTGATTATTGAATTTATAGTTATATTTACGGCTTCCTAATTACCCCAAATTGGCTAAATCAGCAGGAGGTAAATATGCAACTGGGAAAACAATTACAGAAGTGGCGTCAGGAAAGGGGAATTTCTCTGGAGGAATTGGCGCAGCAGCTTAACACTGCTATATCACATGTGAAAGGCATTGAAGCCGGCAAAAAGATGTCGTCGGATGAATTGCTGCAGATCGCCAGGGTCCTGGATGAGGAACCGGAGAATAAGACCATCAAAAAATACTATCAGCGCAATGGAACCACATCCTTCGAAGCGGTTGGTGCGCGACTGCGCTTTTACCGTGAAGAAAGAGGACTGAGTTTAACTGAGCTGGGCCGTCAGTCTGGATTATCAACGGCCCATTTAAGTGAAATCGAAAGATCTCTGGCTACCCCTTCCCTTAAAACTCTGGAAAGAATCAGCAAGGTTTTGGATATTCCCACCGGAAGTCTGCTTCCCGCTGACCTGGATGAAACTTTGGGTCAGAAGGTGCGCCGCCTGCGGGAGGCAATGAGTATAACTCAGAAAGAACTGGGTGAAATTCTGGGAGTATCGCACAGCATGATTGCCCAGATAGAGACTGACCGTGTCCGGCCATCTCTAAAAATACTTAATCATCTGGCTGATTTATTTGGGATCAGTGCCGCTTATTTTGTTTTGGATATTGAAGATGAATATTACCGGGAACAATCTGGTTCCGTTGCTTTAAGGACTGCCCTTAAGCGGCCGCGAGTCCGGCAAGTGATTGATCTGTTAGGAGCCTGGACGGATAAAGAATTGGAAGGACTGGTGGGAATCATCGAGAGGCTCAATACTTATCGCACTCCTATGGATA
The DNA here is from genome assembly GCA_012515055.1 of Syntrophomonadaceae bacterium. GTDB lineage: Bacteria > Bacillota > Syntrophomonadia > Syntrophomonadales > Syntrophomonadaceae > UBA1368. The sequence goes on from JAAYZA010000360.1 coordinate 22,349, forward strand.
TTCAATACCAGGAGGTTAAGGCTTTCCTGGAGAAATCTACTAATGAAGAACGACAACTGGTGTTGGATATGATTGAGATAATGCAGCAGCCGGAGAATAAGAATGAAGAAGATTAATTGGCTGCTCAATAGCATGACTTAATCTCCGGCCGGGAGGTTTGAATTATGAATCTACGACAATTGGAATTATTCAGCATGGTGGCGGAACTTGGTAATGTAACGGAAGCAGGCCGCCAGCTTTATATGACTCAGCCAGCAGTAAGCCAAACCATTGCTGATCTGGAAGATAGTCTGGGGCTAAAATTGTTTGACCGGATAAACCGCAAGATGCATCTTACTTTCGCTGGGGAGGTACTTTATAAATACAGCAAAAAAATCCTGTCCCTGGTGGAAGAAGCCGAGGCCCATATGCTGGAGATCACCAACAACAGAATCGGCCGGTTGCGGCTGGGGGCCAGTACCACCATAGGCATCTACCTGCTGCCAATGTTAGTGGGACAATTCAAGCAACAGTACCATGCCATCCAGAGTACCTTTGTAATTGATAATACTTGCATTGTAGAAGAAATGCTCCTTGATAACAAATTAGATATTGGTTTTGTGGAAGGCCTGGTCCATTCATCGGAAATCGTGGTGCAAAAAGTAAAAGACGATGAGCTGTGGCTGATCTGTTCTCCCCGGCATCACTGGATAACAGCAGGAAAAACTATCATTGCACCTGAAGAGATTGAAGGCCAGGCGCTGATTCTACGTGAGCAAGGCAGCGGAACACGGGAAGTAGTGGAAAAAGTATTACAAGAGCATGGAGTTGATTATCATCCCTGGCATGTGCTCAATAACACCGAAGCCATAAAAAGAGCGGTGATGGAAGATATGGGCATCGCTTTCGTATCCCAACTGGCAGTCAAGGAAGAAATCGACTGCGGCCGCCTGGCCAAAGTGAAAATAAAAGGTATCCCAATTTCCCGCGAATTCAGATTGATATGGCACAAAGACAAGTACCATACCCCGCTGCTGAATTCTTTTATCGATTTGACCATGAGATTAGCTGAATAGGTGTTCGGGGGCCAGGGGCCGGGGGCCAGGAAACAGTTGGCTAGTTGGTTAGTTGGCTAGTTGGTTAGGGGAAAGCGGAAAGGGGAAAGTCGGAAAAAGTGAGG
>JAAYZA010000199.1 GCA_012515055.1 Syntrophomonadaceae bacterium
CAGAAAAAGCTTCGGAACACCCTCTGGGTGAAGCCATATATGAACGGGGCAAAGAAGTATTTGGGCCCCTGGATGACCCGGAGGAGTTTTCTGCCATTCCCGGCCGGGGGATCAGCGCCCTTATTGATGGGCAGGAAATATTGGCTGGTACCCGAAAACTGATGCGAGAACAGGGGGTAGCTGTTGATGATGCTGAAGAGGCGGCTGCCGCCCTGGAGAATCAGGGCAAAACAGCCATGCTTCTGGCGGTAAATAATAAGTTGGAAGCGGTACTGGCTGTAGCAGATACCATCAAGGACAGTTCCCGGGAAGCGGTGAAAGATCTGCAGGATATGGGCATCGAAGTTTATATGATAACCGGGGATAACCAGAGGACTGCTGATGCCATTGCCCATCAGGCTGGTATAAAAACGGTTATGGCTGAGGTTTTGCCCGAACATAAAGCTCAGGAAATTGCCCGACTGCAGGCGGAAGGTAAAAAGGTGGCAATGGCCGGTGACGGCATCAATGACGCCCCGGCACTGGCAGTAGCTGATATCGGTATGGCATTAGGGACTGGTACTGATATTGCCATGGAAACTGCTGATATTACATTGATGCGGGGGGATTTAAGGACCATCCCTGCTGCAGTGAGGCTTTCCCGCCAGACGGTGAGGAAAATCAAACAAAACCTGTTCTGGGCTTTCTTTTATAATACTATTGGGATACCCATTGCGGCATTAGGGATGTTAAATCCCATTTTTGCCGGCGCCGCCATGGCCTTTAGTTCCGTGTCGGTGGTGACCAATTCTTTGAGCCTGAAAAGATTTGATCCCAGTAAAAGCACCGGGAGCTAGAAAATAAACCAAAGCAACGAGGATATCTAAAAATATCGGATAGTACACAATCTTATCAGAACATAGGATTCAAACGTCAAAATGCACAGGAGGGAAAGGGAGGAGAAATGAGTAAAATCGCTAAAAGTTTGACAGATCTGATTGGCAACACGCCTTTACTGGAACTGGTCAGCTATAACAAGGCCCATGATCTTAAGGCAGTGATCCTGGGCAAACTGGAATATTTTAATCCGGCCGGCAGTGTCAAAGACCGGATTGGTTATTCCATGATCATTGATGCAGAAGAAAAAGGACTTTTGACCCCGGAGTCGGTGATAATTGAACCAACCAGCGGCAATACCGGTATAGGTCTGGCCTTTGTGGCAGCAACCCGTGGTTATAGGATAATCCTGACCATGCCTGATTCAATGAGCATGGAGCGCCGGAATCTGCTTAAAGCCCTGGGGGCGGAACTGGTTTTAACTCCAGGTGTTGAAGGGATACCGGGGGCAGTGCGCCAAGCGGAGGAACTGGCCGCAGCGATACCCCATGCTTTTATCCCCCAGCAATTCAAGAATCCGGCCAATCCGGCTGCCCACCGCCAGGCCACCGGTGAAGAGATCTGGCGGGACACGGAAGGGAATGTGGATATATTTGTGGCTGGTGTGGGCAGCGGTGGGACCATAACCGGCACCGGCGAATTACTGAAAGCTAAAAATCCGGGGATTAAGATCGTGGCAGTGGAGCCCTTTGATTCCCCGGTATTATCGGGAGGAACCCCGGGAGTCCATCAGATACAGGGCATAGGTCCGGGCTTTGTCCCCCCGGTTTTAAACCGGGAAATCATTGACGAAGTATTTAAAGTTAAAAACGAAGAGGCACTGGAGACCACCCGGGAACTGGCCCGCAGGGAAGGCCTGCTGACCGGTATTTCCTCTGGTGCGGCTGTTTATGCTGCTGCTCAAATAGCCCGACGGGAAGAAAACTACGGCAAAACCATCGTGGTTTTGATAGCTGACAGTGGCGAAAGATACCTTTCCGCTGGAGTATTTGATTAATAATGGACTAAAGAAATTGACTAATATTATGGGCTTTATTTACTGATTGAATATATAATAAACTGAAATAGATGCAATAAATGACACACCAACAGAAGGGAATATAGCCATATGCAGCTTAACATTCATGCCATGTATTTCAGCCCCACTGGGACCACCCAAAAAACTACCAGCACTATCGCCGCCAGTCTGGCTGGTGAAGAAGGTTTTTCCGCTTTAGATTTTACCCGGCCGGAGGGCAGAAAGAATCCGGCCGTTTTTAAAGAAGGGGATCTGGTTGTGGCCGGTGTACCGGTGTATGCCGGCAGGATTCCCAATGTACTTCTTTCTTATCTGGATACACTGGCAGGCAATGGGGCTCTGGCCGTGGCCGTAGTGGTTTATGGCAACCGGGATTATGATGATGCCCTGATTGAATTAAAAGACATCCTGACAGAACATGGTTTCAAGGTTATTGCCGGCGGTGCTTTCATAGGGGAGCATTCCTTTTCCACCACCCTGGGGGCCAACCGGCCTGATGAAAAAGATATAAAAATTGCCCGGGATTTTGCTGCTGGAATCGCGGATAAACTTGAAAAGTCCCGGGATTATAGCGAACTGGTCGTTAAAGGCAAGCGACCCTATAGAAAATATTATATGCCCAAAACCGCTGCAGGCGAAGATAATAAAGCCTTTCGCACAGTTACTCCTATGACCAGTGAAGACTGCACGGATTGTAAAACCTGTGCGGAAATATGCCCCATTGGCTCCATTGATTATGAGGATATTAGAAAATATAACGGCATCTGTATCAAATGCTGTGCCTGTATAAAAAGATGCCCGGTGGGGGCCAAATACTTTGATGACCCCGATTATCTGTTTCACAAAAACCGATTGGAAGCAGCTTTTACTGCCCGCCGGGAACCGGAATTATTCTTATAATAAACCATCAACTGGTCGGGCTTGACTGGGTGAAGGCTCTGAATATACAGGCCGGGTCCTGGTCGAGGGGGAATATCCATGTTTTATATTACTGCTGTGCTGTTGGCCGGATATGACATTCTAGTCCGGGAGGAACACAAGCAGGGTAGTAATGAAGATGTAAAATATAGTATGGTGATAAAAATACTGCAAAGCTTTCAAGGCCGCTGGCAGGCCAGTTATTTGTCCTTTCCCCTGTGTACTGAAAGCAGTGAGATAGGCCCTTCGGCAGCAAAACGTGACAGGGCCGGATCATGAGAGGTAAAAAGCTTTTCGCCCAGCTGTCTCATTTCTTTTAAACGTATGCGGTCCGGTTTCTCCCGGGTCAATGACTGGCGGCTGATCAGAAAACTGCTTATATCCTTACGCACTTTATCATGCCAGTAAAAGCGCTCGCCGAAATTTTTGCGGAAAAACTGCCAGAAATGGTCGGGGATATTTTCCCACATGGCGGTGTAATCGAATGGAGCATCACCCACCAGAATGATCTTGCCCTCGGCAGTTTGCACCTCGATGGATTGATGCCCGCCGGTATGACCGCTGTTAAAAAGGACCCGGACCCCTGGTTCTATTTCCGTGATACCCTCAAGAAGTTCGAACTGCTCAAGATGGGGCAGCCAGTGGGAAGGGGAAAAAGAACATTCCTCAATGACGGGCAGATGGACCAGCGAACGCATTTCTTCTCCCTGCACATAAAAACGAGCCCGGGGAAATTTGGCCATTGCCCCGGTATGATCCCAGTGTAAATGAGTCATGATAACCGTTTTGATGTCCCGGGCCGTATAACCATGGCGGCTCAGAATCTGGTCAAAATGAGATTCAGTAAAACCTGCCGCTGTAGAGCCCACCCCGGGGATATAATCGGGATGAAAGCCGGTATCCACCAGTATAGCCCCGTCATTTTCTTCGTTAACGATCAAAAAAGAATAGCTGTCGATATTACTGACATCGTAACCGATATTGCCCATTCCTACTGAAAAGGAACCATTATATATGGGATAGATCAAATGATTCATTGCTGTAAGATTTCTCCTTTAATATTTAATGAGATAAAAATTTCATTTCTCAATTATCTTAACATAAAAATCATAGAAATTTCCTTTTGACAATGCAATTGATGCCCACTTAAAGGCAGTAAAATTAATAAGACTCTTAATTTGTATAGAAGATTCTGACAAATACATTGACCCATAAACTGGAATGATGCTAACATAATATTAATATGCATATGTTGTAATGGTACCTGGAAAATTTAAAATCAGGGGGGTTTGATTATGAGTGGAACAGATGCTGCGGCGGCGGCAAGCCAGGCTAAAATTGCGTCCCTGGCAAAAAAATTGGCATTGGTACAAAAAGTTTTGAGTTTTTTGACCTGGGGGCATGTTGTGGTAGGAGCAGTGTTTTTGCTGGCGCTTTTATGGTGCCAGGCGGAAATGGGGAAATTTGCATTAATGTCGGTGGCACCCTTTTATCTGGCCCTTGGTTATGCCGCCA
>JAAYZA010000367.1 GCA_012515055.1 Syntrophomonadaceae bacterium
AACAAGATTTAAAATACTGTGAATTCATAAGAAAACGATAGATATTATTTCATTTATTGAGATAGGGTCTGCTCACAAGAAGCCTCTGCGGTTAAAGCCTTTGAAAGAGTTCGGCCCCTCTCCATACCACCAGCAGAAGACCGGGCTTTTCCGGAATACAATGATTGCTCCGGCAACACATGAGCCCATAGGGACATCCGCTCCGCGTTTTCCCACGGTTCCTATCTGGCCGCTATGGCAATTCTATTAGTGATGCTTTCCGGGATTGCCGCCAGTTTTGAATACTCCCTGATAAAATCATATGTATCCCTATCGATATAGCCTTTAGAGTATAAAAATTCCAGGCAGTTTTTATGATTGAAATCAATTTCCAGGCCGAAATTACGGTCTTTGTATCCATTGTCAGGGGGCAGATCCAGATTGTCGATGGCGATACTTGCATAACCCCAGTTCTCATAGTTAAGTTTTAACATTTCTTCATTACTCATCGATAAGTAATCAGCCTTTAAGGCGTTTATAAAACCGGCATGGTCTTCTGAATTTATTTTGATTTCACCACTAATTTCTCTGGTTGCTGATAAAGGGCGGTCAACCTTTGATGATACGTCAGTATATTTTTGCATTATGGATTGGTCAACATAAATATATCGGATATTATCCGGCTTTATATCAATAGCAGCTACCTTTTTGTCCCGTCTTTCCGCAGAGCCGGCAATAGATGTCAATTTATAAAATATTTCCTTATCCGTACCGCCGACAATTTCTTTGGGCAGCAGCACCGGGAGTTTATAGGTTTCAGTTTTGCCATTATCCAATTTATATATAAACTGGATATCATAATGAGAAACCGGGTGTTCCTGTATATCATACCATCTGGAAGTGTTTCTGGTGCGATAAATATTTCTGACTTCTTTGATATGCTGGGATAGATAGGCGTGGAGTTCATAAATTTCAGCTATGCTTTCATCCTGGGTATATATACCCGGAATCATCGACAAGAAGAGTCTGGTTTCCTCCGGGCTTAAATTCACGGCATCTTTATAGACATAACGATAACCCCCCGAGTATTCTTCAACTCTATCTACAGGTGTTCCGTAAGTTAAAGCCAGGGAATCAGGCACATTGGGGATCACATTAATATATACCAGTCCTTTCTCCGCCTGTAAATTATTTACTGCATTGAAACTGAGCCCGTCATGGGAAAATGCAATTGCTTCCACTTTAGCTATATCCGGCAGACGAGCCGCATAACCGTACCAATCATTATAAACTGACACTGCCACGATAATCAGTATCAGTGTGTAAACAACAAATCCCTTATAGGTACTTAAGACCCGGTAGGATTTTTTTAGCAGCATTTCCGCCACAAAATATCCTACCCCTCCGGCCAGTAACAGTAAAATGACTGACCACAAAAAATTCTCCCTGACATTGAACATCTCAATCACGATAAAACCGAAAGCCAGACTGCTGCAAAGAGTTACCCCATATTTAAACAATGGATTCAGCTTTCTGATAGCAATAACATCGCCGGCATTCTCCATTTTGCGTTTTTCGTATAATTTCAGACCTGACCAGGCCAGAAACACTCCTGCCAGGAGATAAGCTAACCACAATGAAAGACTTACCCCTATTGCACCTGCAGCCCGGTAAGCATATAAGACAGGGGTGGCTTTGACGGCAAATCCAGTTGTGAAATGATCAATACCAATGTAACCATAAAGAAAACTTGATAAGAATAAATCTATCAGACCCTGCAAGCCGAGCAGCAGAAAATTAGCTATCCCGAAAAAGGCTATATGGGCTATGATATGGCCTGTCAGCATCCCCATCGCTGCCGCCAGAGAGTACAATAAAATTGTATATGAAAAATAAATAAACAGCCATTTAAATAATCCTGCTGCATTCAGACAATTATGGCCCCATCCCATTACTGTAAGCGCGATGAAGAGGATCAGTAAAGGAGTCAGTAACATAAATAAACCGGAAAAATAATTACTGATATAAATGGTTTTGCGCTTATAAGGCAGGGTGTTGACCATAGCGGCAGTAGTGGAATTATGCATATAAGAATAAACAGCAACGGCAATAGCAATACTGAACAGAGCTATCACCAGGGTTAAAAGTGGCGCTAGATGGAAGACTCGGTTCATGAAAATTTCCGCAGTGATCTCCTTTTCATAATTTAAATCCGTCATAAAAGCGAAACCGACAATAATAACTACGGAAATATAGGCAGCCAGGAGCGGCCAGAATCTACGCAGGTTTTGCTTGAACAGGGCTTGGCTAAATAATTGTACTGTTGACGGCATAATCCAATCCTCCCAACTCATGAATAAATATTTCTTCCAAAGACAGTGGCAGCACATCGACCATTAAAGGATCAAATCTGGTGGCTCGGTTTATGATTTCATCCCGGTTTCCCCGCACTACTAATTGAATGACACTGCCGGTTTGTTGTTCAGATAGAATATCCAGCCCGGTTAAAGCGGGGACTTGACCTGAAAAAGCCATTTGTAATTTGAATATATTGCTCTGCATCTCATCCAGACTCCGTTCCAGAACGACTTTTCCCTGGTGCAGTATTCCCACATGATCACAGACATCTTCCAGTTCCCTTAAATTATGGGAGGAAACAAATATCGTCGAACGGCGTTCGGATACATCCTGAAATATCAGGCTCCATACCTTGCGCCGTGCGATGGGGTCCAGACCGTCCATTGGTTCATCCAGGATCATAACCTCGGGCATCATTGATAAAGCCAGCATAAAAGCCACATGTTTTTTCATGCCCCGGGAGAACCTGCGGATAGACATTTTTTCCTCTATAGGGAAAACAGGCAGGAGTGTCTCCAGCCGCTCCTGGTTGAAATCAGGATAGACCTGCTGATAAAATCTAACCATGTCTTTCATATTTGCCTGGGAGAAAAAGTATATATCATCAGGAACATAAGCCACCCGACTTTTGACTGCCGGATTATCAAAAACCTCTTCCCCTTTGATTTTGATAGTTCCCTGGTCGGGTATTAAAATTCCAGTCATATGCTTGATCAGAGTAGTTTTGCCTGATCCGTTGGGTCCTACTATCCCGTAAACAGATGCGGCGGGCACATTTATGTTTATATCTGTTAAAGCCTGAAAACCATCAAAAGATTTACAAAGGCCTCTAATTTCTATCATTTTTTTAAACCTCCTTAAAAGCCAAATTATAGTTTATCCAGAGTAGTTTTGATTTGTTCTTTACTGACCCCCAGATATATAAGCTCCCGGGCTGTATCTTTCAGTTCGTCCATCAATTTACCGATCCTCTGGCGATTCTTCCCGGGTACCACTGCCGCCACAAATGTTCCTTTCCCGGTGACCTGGTATACATAGCCTTCTGCTTCCAGGTCCCGATAAGCTTTTTGTATCGTATTGGGATTTATAGCCAG
>JAAYZA010000155.1 GCA_012515055.1 Syntrophomonadaceae bacterium
TCACCGGAAGAACTGCCGCCGCCGGAGGCATCTCCCCCGCCGCCGCTGGTACTGCTGTCACTGGAACTCACCGAATTTTGGGCACACTCCTCCCCGTCTGAGGCCATGGCATATGAAGCAGAGCCCAATATCAGCAGCCCGATAAGCAGCATGATGGCTAAAAACAGCCCCCTCCATTTCATGGTCTGAGTCTTTCCAGTGATGAAATTCATAGCAGTCCCTTCCCTTTCCTGATGAAATTTTTCTGGTTCAATGTTTCACTGGTGAATATATTCGCTTTTACTGCGCTCCGCAGATTTTCTGCTGCGTTTCGCTAATTTTCTGCTGCATTCCGCAGATTAAGGATTCTGCATAATCAATCTATCACTCTGAGGAATAACCTGTGTTACTGGCAACACATTGTAATCCCCAAAAGGTGGAGTCTTATCTGCTTCCAGGGGGGACAGATCCTTCGGTCGTTCCTTCCCTCAGGATGACATATAACTTTTCCTCCCTCAGGATGACATATAACTTTTCCTCCTTCAGGATGACATATAACTTTTCCTCCCTCAGGATGACATATAACTTTTCCTCCTTCAGGATGACATATAACTTTTCCTCCTTCAGGATGACATATGACTTTTCCTCCCTCAGCATGACTTTTTGAATGCTGCATGTTAAGTTCTATTAATTTACCTCCGGCTCCGTCTCTTGCGGCAATACTGCTGCCGGCGCTTCAATTTCCAGTTTCTGCACCGCCTCTTCTGCCCGCACAGCCTCGGTTTCCGCCGCTTTAAGTTCAGCCAGCAGGAGTTTCGCCTGTTTGGTTACTTCTTCATCCTGGTTTCCGGCAGCAGCAAACTGCACATCCGCCAGACCCTTTTCATAATCATTATCCATCAGCCGGCAGACCCCCCGGGTATAAAAGCTGGCCTGCTGCATATCTTCTTTTTCAATGGAAACCGTCAGATCTTCAATCGCCGCTGAATAGTCGCCCAGGGACATATAGCAAACGCCCCGGTAGTAATAGATACCATCGAAACTGTCATCCAGAGCTATAGCCCGGGTCAGTTGTTCTTCCCCGGCGGCAAAATCCGACTTTTGCACCGCATTCAATCCCAGCAGATAGGCAGTCTGCGCATCGGGGTTCCTCTCCATTATCTCGGCATACTGGAGGGCGGCTGCATCATAATCCCCCTGGGTAAACTGGGCCTGGGCCAGCAGGGAGCGTATAGAGCTGTCATCGGGCACCAGCTGGAGATAGGCGGTAAGACTCCGGGCCAGTCCCCCCATATTTTGCTGTTCGGCATAAATCTGGGCTTTCACCAGATAGATATCCGCCATTGCCGGGGCTTGAGCCAGAGCCAGATCAAGATTTTTCAGGGCACTGTCATATTGCCCCAGCATCACCTGGAGACAGCCCTGCTTCATCAGCAGATCCACATATATATCGGATCCTTCATTATTATATAGAGAAAGACATTTTTCGATGCTTTGCAATGCCGCCCCATATTCTTCCCGGGCGATCTGAGTGCTGGCCAGCTGGTAATGATCCGCCAGGGTCTCCTTACTGCCCAGTGTCTGCAGATAATCCATGATTCGCTCAGGTCTGCTTTTATTTACATATTCGGTGTTTTCCGCCAAATAATTAACCGCAGCATCGGATTTATCCACGCTGCGGCTTATGGCTACCAGAGTGGCTGACTGCAGTACCATAGTAACAAATACTGTTACTACCAGTACTCCAGCTATTAAACGAAAGGATCTTTTATAATAAATATTTTTGACGGACTCTTTGATTTTCATGCTTATGCCCTGCCCGAAAACTGCAATGCACAAGTAAAGCTCAATCAATCATTATGAAATGATTTTATTCGCCCATGCATCGGTCCTGAAATATTGACAAAATGTTCCTTTGGTCCTGTCTACTAATGCTACTATTTTTTACA
>JAAYZA010000108.1 GCA_012515055.1 Syntrophomonadaceae bacterium
AGCAGGGCGCGAAATTTATTAAGGAAAAAGTTAAATGACAGGGAACATTTTCCGTAAACAACGCGTCTAAGCAAACAAGGAGGTATGGTGTTATGAAATGTGAGCAAATACGCGAACTATTATCACCCTATATGGATCAAATGACAGATTCCCATGAGAATAATGCTATTATTGCTCACTTAGCAGCATGCCCGGATTGCCGTGAGGAACTAAAACAACTCGAAGCTATGAGAGATATGATGGGGAATCTTTATACACCACAGCTTCCTGATACTTTTACCCATGACCTCAGGCAGCGTCTCAATGACGACAAGATGATCATTTTAAAACCCAAATATTTAAAAACACCCAGTAAGGCTGGCTGGATTGCAGCTGCAGTTGCCGTAGTGGCTCTGGCGGCAGGAATTTTCAGCAGCAATTATTTACCGGTGGATAATATTATTGCCTATCATGAACAACAGACACAAACAACCGATAAAAAGACTACCATGTCAGTAAATGACATTCTTGATAAAATAAAAGTCTGGGATAATCAGGACAAGATAACAGATGTAGAAACAAATGAAATCCCGGTTCAGGAGGAAGCACCAACTATCATCGCCCCTGCTGATTCGCAGCCGGTGGAAGAAACCCCGCCAGTTACGGTGGAACCAGCCCCTGAGGTTAAAATAGCGGACATTTATTCTACCCGGATAAAAGTGGACAGCACCGAAGAGGCAGTTGATAAAATCATCCAGATCGCTCAGGCCAGCCAGGCTGATTACGATGTAAACGTTGCCAGCAGTATGGTTCAGGCTCTTTCCGCCGGCAGCACCAAAATGGTAGAAATCAAGGCAGATGCTGAAAAGGTGGAAGGTATTATCGAGGAATTGGAACCCATGGGCATGATAGCAGCACCTATGCATGATGAAACGGTCCTGACTGAAGAATATGCCAGAGCGCTGCAGCAAATAGAAATCATAAATGAACAAATAGACATAGCCAAAGCTGATAATAATACCGAGGAGCTGCAAAAACTCAATCAGGAAATGAATTTATGGACAGCAAGGCTGGCAGTTATTGATAAAGAAATAAGTCAGGCCACGATCAGAGTTTACCTGATCGAAGAGGTAAAACCTTAAAGATAATAAAACTTTAAATGCAGCAAAGAATAAAAGCAGGAGGAGATCCTGCTTTTTTGTTGCACAAACTGCCGGTTCCCTTTGGTTCATGTTATTATTATTGAATAGTGGATTTAAAAACGAGGTGGTTTAAATATGTTTGATGCAGACCAGAAGCTGATGCTGGTAGATGGCAACAGCTTATTATTCAGAGCTTTTTATGCATTGCCGCTGCTTCATACCCGTGATGGTATATATACAAATGGAGTCTATGGATTTCAGACTATGCTGAATCGGGCCCTGGAAAATGAGAAGCCCTCCCATTTGATTGTGGCTTTTGATATGGATAGAAAGACATTTCGCACCGAGATCTATACGGAATACAAGGCTAACCGTTCTGCGCCCCCGGATGAACTGGTCGGGCAATTTGCTCTGGTCAGGGAAATGCTGGCAGCGCAGAATATTGATTATCTGGAATATCCAGGCTATGAAGCTGATGATATAATCGGCACCATGAGCCGCAGGGGGGAGGAAGCAGGATTATCCGTGGTCATACTGACCGGGGATGGTGATGCATTACAATTGGTATCCCCGGACACCAGGGTATTGATGACCAAAAAAGGCATATCCGAGGTGGAAATATATGATCCCCAGAAGGTTAAAGAAAAATGGGAAGTAGAACCCCGGCAAATGGTTGACATCAAAGCATTGATGGGGGATACTTCCGATAATATCCCCGGTGTACCCGGGATCGGACCCAAAACCGCCATTAAACTTATAAAACAATTTCAGGATATTGACACTCTGTATGGAAACATTGAAGCAGTAGAGAATAAAAAACTGAAGGAAAAGCTTGTAACCTATCAGGAACAAGCCTATTTAAGCCGAAAACTGTCGGCCATTGACCGCCACATGGATATTCCCGGAGATTTTGCCGAGTATATCCGGAAAGATCCCCAGCGGGAGCAATTGCTAGATTTATACCGCCGCCTGGAATTCAATAATTTTTTACAGGCTCTTCTTGACCAGGAAGAGAACCACTCCGGGCTTACCACCGCAGATATTGAAATTACCCAATTGTTAGCGGAAGATGATATTGCTTCTTTTATGACGGCATTGGAACCGGATGTTCCGGTCGTCCTTTATCTGGATGCTGATTACCATCACCCCATGTGGGCTAAATTAAGCGGTATTTATCTGGGGACCCAGGATAAAGTTTATTATTTGCCCATCAGGGATACTTCCAGTTTTAAACTGGAATGGATCAGGCCATTTCTGGAGAATCCTGATTATAAAAAGATCCTGCATAATGCCAAATTCGCACAGGTAGTCCTGCTGCGCAATGGAATTGAACTGCGGGGCATA
>JAAYZA010000105.1 GCA_012515055.1 Syntrophomonadaceae bacterium
ACTCGGGCCAGTTCCTGCCCCGCAGTAATCTCACTGACATTGGCCATCTCCCTGATATATGACAGATTGTCCACCAGCATGGAAAGCTGCCGGGCTTCCCTGACCAGCAATTGAACTTTTATAGCCTGTCCGGGGTTGATGTTAAACTCAGCCCTTATATTACGGATCGCTCTTATAATACTCATAATGCTCTGCATATCAAGTATTGCTTCATCAGCTTTTTCCAGTTTAACAGGCTCAGGCCACCGTTCCAGCATGATGGTTTCACCATGCCCGGGCAGGTTCTGGTATATCTCCTCAGTTATAAAAGGCATGAAGGGATGCAGTAGCTTCAGTATTTTAGCCAGGATGATATTGAGCAGATTTTGTATTATCAGCTTTTCCCGTGATCCTTCCGGAGCAAATAAGCGGGGTTTAGCCAATTCTATATACCAATCGCAGAAATCATCCCAGATCAATTCGTAGAGGTTTCTACCGGCTTCCCCCAGATCATATTTCTCCATCAGCCGGGTGACCAGCTCTATCTTTTCATTGAGGGAGGCAATAAGCCAGCGATCAGCCAGGGTCAATTCTCCGTCATTTATTGCGATGGTTTCATATCCATCCAAATTCATCATGACAAAACGAGAAGCATTCCATATTTTATTGGCAAAGTTTCTGGTATTTTCTACTTTGTCCCAGTAAAATCTTATGTCATTGCCCGGAGTTACCCCGGTTATCAGGGAAAACCTTAAAGTATCGGCCCCATATTTATCGATCACCTCAATGGGGTCAATGCCATTATCCAGGGATTTGCTCATCTTGCGCCCCTGACCGTCCAAAATCAAGCCATGTATATTCACTTCATGAAAAGGAACTTTGCCGGTATGCTCAAGACCGGAAAAAATCATTCTGGCCACCCAGAAGAAAATAATATCCCGGCCCGTTACCAGCACACTGGTGGGATAAAAATACTCCAGATCATCAGTGGATTCTGGCCACCCCAGGGTCGAAAAAGGCCACAGGGCACTGCTGAACCAGGTGTCCAAAACATCTTCATCCTGCCGCAATTGTCCGGACCCGCAAGCTGGACACTGAGCAGGGTCAGTTTTGCTGCAGATCACTTCCGGGCAATCTTCACAATACCAAACCGGTATCCGGTGTCCCCACCACAACTGCCGGGAGATGCACCAGTCCCGGATGCCCTCCATCCAGTTAGTATAGATTTTAGTAAAACGATCCGGAACAAATTTAATTTCACCCTCCATGACCTTGCGAATGGCCGGTTCAGCCAGGGGTTTCATCTTAACAAACCACTGTTCCGAAATCAGTGGTTCAATGACCGTATCACATCTTTGACAATGGCCTACCGAATGCCGGTGATCTTCCGTCTGCAGTAAAAACCCCTGAGCAGCCAAATCGCTGATTACCTGCCGGCGGCATTCATAACGGTCCAGGCCTTTGTATTTACCAGCGTTATCGTTCATTATGGCCTGATTGTCAATAACGCTGACGGTTGCAAGACCATGGCGGGCACCCATTTCAAAATCGTTAATATCATGAGCTGGAGTTACTTTCACCGCCCCGGTTCCAAAATCGCGATCGACATATTCATCAGCGAAAACTGGTATGACACGATTGACCAGAGGCAATACCACTTCCCCGCCTATCAGGTCCTGGTATCTATCATCAGCAGGGTGGACTGCCACCCCGGTGTCCCCCAGCATGGTCTCCGGGCGGGTAGTAACTACCACCAAAAATTCATGGGAACCTTTGACGGGATATTTTATATGCCATAAATGCCCGTCACTATCCTGGTGTTCCACCTCAATATCCGAAATGGCGGTATTGCATCTGGGGCACCAGTTAATTATATAATCTCCTTTATAGATCAAGCCCCGGTCATACATATTGACAAAGGCCTCCCGTACTGCCCGGGAACATCCTTCATCCATAGTGAATCTCTCCCGGCTCCAATCACAGGAAGATCCCATCAGACTCAATTGCTCGGTTATACGGCCGCCATATAGTTTTTTCCATTCCCAGACCCGCTCGATAAACTTTTCCCTGCCCAGATCATTTTTGGAAAGCCCCTCCTGAGCCAGAGCTTCTTCGACCCTGGCCTGGGTGGCTATCCCTGCATGATCCGTTCCCGGCAGCCATAAGGTATTATAACCCTGCATACGCCGCCAGCGGGTCAGTATATCCTGCAAGGTATTATCCAGTGCATGGCCCAGGTGCAGTGAACCGGTTACATTAGGCGGCGGCATGACGATGGAAAAAGGCTGCCGGGCATGATCACTGACCGGAGCAAAATAATTATTCTCTTTCCACAATTTGTACCACTTTTTTTCCACCTGATCCGGGTCATAAACTCGGGGAATAGAACTTCCTTCCAACATATAAAAAACCTCCTAAAAATTCCAGGACGCATCCTAATACCTTAGTTATAAGCTAAATTCTACTTAAAATCATCTGTTGATAGCAAGTCATCTTCTTAAAT
>JAAYZA010000173.1 GCA_012515055.1 Syntrophomonadaceae bacterium
GTGCCCCAGACATATGAATATCTGGATAAAATGCAGGACCGGGTGGTTAAATTTATTACTGAACATTCTCAGATAAAAGAAAAAACTTTTAGAGATCTGATGTTTAAAACCGGGGATCTGGCTCGTGATATTGGAACTGTATTAGTAGGAGAAGATGCGGTTAAATGCGGATTGATAGATCAGGTAGGCGGTCTTAAAGATGCCATTGCCAAACTGAATGAATTGAAAGAACAAACCGGGGGGCTTATGCAATGATACTTTATGATCCTGATCCTACGCAATTACTGAGCCAGGAAACGCCCGATTATATTTCGATTAAACTTCCCTCAGGGGGATTTATACTGGCCAGTCCTTTGAGTAATTATGAAATGGAAATCGTCAGTATCAACTCTACCGATCCCCAGGACTTTTTGAATATTGAGTATCAGCCGGGAAGAACCATAAGACTGGAGTACTCCCTGGCCAATGGAAAAACTGCTTTTTAAAACAGACAAGCCCCGCTTTTTCACGTAAACACTACGTAATATTCGCGGGGCTTGCCCTTTCAACGACCTTCACCTCGTCTGTCCGGTCTGTTTAATTCGCTGAAATAGTCTATTTTACCACCACTAACCCGTTTAATGCGCCGATGCTAAGCCTGGCTGAAATGATTCCCTGGTAGTCTATATGCTATTAAAAATTATATCATATTCCTGCATTCGTTGTCAGAATATTTAGGCGAAATAATATTATTCTTATTAAACTCATATGTTTAAGCAAAGCGAATTTTGACAAGGAAGATAGATGGCATATTTGTTAATAATAAGTTTGCTGGCCGGATTATGTACTGCGGCAGGTGCTGTACTGCTGTTCGTAAAAAGACAATGGAGTAATCGGAGTCTGGCGGTATTTTTGGGTCTGGCAGCCGGTGTAATGACAGCTGTAGTGGTTTTTGATTTGCTGCCCTCTGCTTTTTTATATTTTCGCAGTTTAAATGTAATAATGGGGATAGCTCTGGGCGGGGCGGTTTTATTTCTGGCGGATAAGATTTTGCTGCATAGGTTTTCCGGCCAGGAACAGTCATTGATTACTTTGGGATATTTGATAATGCTGGGGATTGCTTTGCATGATCTGCCGGAAGGCATGGCAATTGCCCTGGGCAGTGAACTGAAAGCTCGAACCGGTGCAGTGATAGCTCTGGGAATAGCTATCCACAATATACCGGAGGGAATGGCCATTGCGGCTCCCTTGATAATGGGGGGTATGAAGAAAAGCAAAGTATTGCTGAAAATCATGTTGGTCGCTATGGTTACGCCGGCCGGGACTTTGCTTGGTTTGGGGGCTGTGCGCAGCCTCCCGGAAATATTGCCTTTTTTGCTGGGTGTTGCTGCCGGTATCATGATATATCTGGTTTTATTCCAATTATGGCCCCAGGCAGGATTGAAAGGTCCCCGCAGCCGCTGGCTGGGGTTTGCCGCCGGGATAATCATTATTATTGCCGCGACCTATTTATAATTATTGCATAAAAAGCCAGGATGATCAGGACAATAAAGCTAAAAGGGAAAGGAAGCAGGACAATTATGAACTGGCTTTTTCTTTTATTGGCCGCAGCAGCCGGAAGTGCTATGGCCGTTCAGGGGACCTGGAATGCTGCCCTGGGAAAAATACTGGGAATCTGGCAATCAACATTACTGGTTCATGTAATTGGTTTGGTTACAGTTCTTTTGATCATATTGTTTCTGGGGGTGGGGTGGGGCAGCTTTTCTAAAATCGGTACTGTGCCATATTATGCGCTTTTAGGTGGGGTACTAAATGTCATAATCATTTATGCCGTGGTGAAAACAATTCCGGCAGTGGGAGTCGGCAATGCCACAACTGCAATCATTGTTGCCCAGATATCGACAGCGGTATTGATAGACAGCCTGGGAGTCTTTGGGATGAAAAAAATAGGTTTTCAGTATCTGGACATTTTAGGGATCGTCTTGCTGGCAGTGGGGGCCCGAATACTTTTGCTAAAGTAGAACCCGCTGCTTTTTGAATTATCCCTCGGCCTGTCATTACTAAGGCAGGAAATGAACTGTCGTATATTGAAGTTAACTGGGGGAGGATTGAATATGCGCAGTGCCATAATGGAAATCAGTATATTGATTGCCTTTTTTATAGTAGGCTGGGTCGCGGGCGAATGGATAAGCTTTTTTTATATCGCACTGGGATTGATCGCCTTTTACAATCTGATCATGATCTTCTATTTTGTGGGCAAGGGCAGGGAAATGTCGGGAATGGACAAATTCCTGGGGGTGGCCGCTATGATCATATGGCTGGGGATAGCCTGGGTGATGATCCTGGCTAAACAGAATGATCTGTGGGGTTTTATGCAGTAGAATCGCGGTATGCGAAGCGTAAATAGTATAATATTATCCGTGGCGTCATGCCCTTAATCATAGAATAATACCGGGAAAAGATTATTGATATGGATTCAAATAAAAGGAACATCACCATTGCTTTGATGGTAGCTATGTTTATGGGAGCCATTGAAGGTACGGTGGTGACAACTGCTATACCTACCATCGTCAAAGATTTAAGCGGTTTTGGCCTGATCAGCTGGGTCTTCTCCGCATATTTTTTGACTTCTTCTGTTTCCACACCGATTTATGGAAAACTGGCTGATGTATTTGGTAGGAAAAACGTACTATTTATCGGTATAGGAATTTTCCTGGTTGGCAGCTGTCTATGCGGTTTATCCCAGAACATGCATCAGCTGATAGCTTTTCGCGCCTTGCAGGGATTAGGTGCTGGATCCATCTTTACTGTCACCTATACCATTGTCGGCGATATTTTCACCCTTGCCGACAGGGCTAAGGTCCAGGGCTGGTTAAATGCGGTCTGGGGCATTGCCAGTGTCATCGGCCCCTTCGTAGGCGGCTTTTTAATTGATGTGCTTTCCTGGCACTGGGTGTTTTTTATCAATGTGCCTTTTGGCATTCTGTGTATAATTTTGCTGCAAAAATACTTTCAGGAAGAAGGGGAGAAAAAGCGGCCTTCCATTGACTATGCGGGTATACTGGTTTTATCCGTTGCCATCATCACCCTTTTATTAGGAGTCCCCTCCGGCGGCAAGCAAGCATTGCTGTCACTTGCTTTTATGTGTATTCTACTGTTAATATTTTATTACATAGAAAAAAATGCCCGCGAACCTGTAATTCCTTTCGCGATCCTGACCAGAAACAATACTGTAATAAACCTGATCAGTTTTTTGGCTGCGGCAGTACTTATCGGTGCCGATGTTTATATGCCGGTATATATACAAAACATTTTAAGTTATTCACCGACTATATCTGGTCTGGCCATGGCTCCCATGTCTGTCTCCTGGCTATTGTCGGCATTTATCCTGGCCCGGGCCATACCTGAATATGGAGAAAGAACCGTAACCGGCGCTGCTATGCTGGTGCTGCTGCTGGGTACCCTGCCTTTACTGCTGCTGGGAATCAAATCCCCTTTGATAATCGTTATCATCAGCACTTTCATAATGGGGTTTGGTTTTGGCGGATGTTTTACCACCATGACAATTGCCATACAGGCTTCGGTTGACTATAACCAGAGGGGTGCTGTTACCGGACTGAATTCACTGGTGCGTTCTCTGGGTCAGACTATTGCGATTGGTATTTTTGGCGGTGTTTTTAACCGTAATATCGTGAACTATTTTGTCAGTCAGGGAATAACTGGTGTTGATCCCAATACACTGTATTCTCTGCCCGCCGGCTTGAAAATATCACTGCAAAATGTGGCAATAGCCGTCAATTCTGCCTTGCATATCATCTTTAAATTATTCATTATCATTACTCTGGTTTGTCTCCTGCTTTCCATCCTGCTCCCCAGCAATTTAAAGGAGAAGGATTCCGATCAAGGAAAAGCAAATAAACTATAATAAAGTAAATATTATTTTAAAAGCGTGGGGTTAATTCAAGGGAGGAGAATATATGGCTTTTCGCTATATCCTGGGACGTGCTGATATTGACAGAAGTAATTATATGATTAATGAAATAGCAAAATTCCTGCAGGAGGGCGTTGATGACCCTTTATACCTGATAGTTCCCGAACAATTCACTCTGGAATCAGAAAAAAACCTGATTAAAGGCATTGGCCGCCAGGGAATAATGGAAATCGAAATTCTAAGTTTTAATCGTTTGGGCTATAAAATCCTGCATGAAGCCGGGGGCAGGACCAGAAGCACCATCAATGAACAGGGGAAAAACATGGTGATGGGGAAAATCATCGACCAACTGGGACCGGAACTAAAAGTGTTTAAAGGGGCCTTTCAGCAGAGCGGGTTTATTGATATAGTCAGTGAGTCACTCCGGGATTTCAAAAGCAATGACCTGGATACGGAAACATTACAGGAAATGGTGGACACTTTACCGGAAGAAAGGCTGTTAAAAGGCAAATTAAATGACCTGCTGCTAATTTATAAAAGCTTTAATGCATATCTGCAGGATACTTATATTGATACGGAAGATTATATTAATTTAGTCATCGAAAAAATTGATCAGACCAATTTTTTACGCCATGCCCGGGTCTGGATCGATGGATTTGATATCTTCAGTCCCCAATTACTTAAAATGCTGGCTAAAATGGCCCTTCATTGTCGGGACATAACCATCTCCCTGGTCCTGGGCAATGAATCCGCGGACCGTGACCGGGAGATATTCCATGTACCCCGTCTTACTTATGAAAAGCTGCTGAAAACAGCAGCAGAATACGCTGTGGAAGAGGAAATCATCGATCTTAACCAGCGGGGCAGCAGGATCATCCGCCGGGAAGAAATGTTGTTTCTGGAAAAAGAACTTTTCGCCTATCCTTATAATAAATTTCTCTCTCCAGTAAATAACCTGCAGGTTTTCGCTGCTGCCAATATAAGAAGCGAAATAGAAAATGTTACTGCTGCAATCATCAGACTGGTCCGGGAGCAAAATTACCGCTTCCGGGATATTATGGTGGTCTGCACTGATATGGAAGAATACAGCAGCTGGTTAAGACAGGCTTTTATTGAAAATGACATCCCCTTTTTCCTGGATGAAAAGCGGGGGATAATGGGCAATCCCATTATCGAATCCCTCCTGGCCTCACTGGAGATTATCATTAGGGGGTATCGCTATAATGAAATATTTCGTTACCTGAAAGCTGGTTTCAGCGATTTAGGCCAGCAGGAATGTGATGAATTGGAAAACTATGTTCTTCGTTATGGTATCAGGGGCAGTCGCTGGAAAGAACCTTTCACATTAGAAAATGATGAAGATCTGGAGAGTATAAATGCCAGTCGGGAAAGGCTGATTAAGCCTCTGGATGCACTGGAACGAAAGTTGAAAAAAAGTAAAACCTGCCGGGACATGGCGGGGGATTTTTATGACTATCTGGAAGCAATCAAACTGCGGGAAAAGATAGAAATCTATATAGATGAACTTTATGAATTAAAGCTATTTGAATATGTCAATGAAAACACCCAGATATGGAACATTGTCATGATGGTTTTAGACCAGCTGGTGGAATTTTTAGGTGACGAAATAGTTGATCTAAAACAATTCCACCGTTTGCTGGAAGCCGGATTTGCTTCCTATAAAATCGGTATTATCCCCACCAGAGCAGATGAAGTAGTTATTGGCAGTGTCAGCCGGTCAAAAGGTTTTACCAGCAAGGCAGTTTTTTTGATCGGTGCCAATGACGGGGCACTGCCGGCCAGACCGGAAGAACACAAACTCCTTTCGGAAGAAGAGATACTGCTCTTAAAAGAAAAAGGCCTGGATCTGGGATTAGATTATGATTATCGAATGGCCCGGGAAAATTTCAGTATTTATGAGACCCTGGCCCGGGCCTCCGATTTTTTGTGGATCAGCTGCGCTTTAGCTGATGAGGATGGCCGGCCACTGCATCCTTCAATAATCATCGACCGCTTGAAGATACTGTTTCCCGGGCTCATTATCCAGCGGGAGAAACATCTGCTGGGACACCAGGACCTGAATATGATCACAACCCCCCGGGGGACCTTCAGTCCTTTGATCTTGAATTTGAAAGATCATCTGGAGGGTAGTGAAATCGAGGAATACTGGTGGGATGCCTATGAATGGTATTATAAAAATGAATTGTGGCAGGATAGACTGTCCGCAGTTCTCCAGGGATTTAAACATAGGAACCAGCAGGCAGCCATCGATAGTTCCCTGGCGCAAAAACTATATAAAAGCCCTTTTAAAACCAGCATTTCCCGCCTGGAAAAATTTAATGGCTGTCAGTTTGCTCATTTTATAGAATATGGGTTAAAACCCCGGGACAGAAAAATATTTGCCATGGAAGCCCCGGATATAGGAGAGCTTTTTCATCTGGGTCTGTTGAATTTTGCCCGTAGTTTAAATGAAATAGGGATGGAATGGAAAGATCTCGGACAAAAACAATGCTTTGCCTTGATTGATGGGATCATGGATCAACTGGTTTTAGATTATAACAGTGGGATTTTAAAAAGCTCGCCGCGCTATGAGTATCTGGTGACCAGATTAAAAAGGATCTGCCGGCGGGCTGCCTGGACTCTGACCTTGCATATAAAACGGGGCGATTTTGTCCCCGCCTATTATGAAGTGTCCTTTGGTTTACAAGGCACTTTGCCCCCCATGGTTTTCGAACTTGATTCCGGGGAAAAAGTATATC
Source organism: Syntrophomonadaceae bacterium (assembly GCA_012515055.1). Taxonomy (GTDB): domain Bacteria; phylum Bacillota; class Syntrophomonadia; order Syntrophomonadales; family Syntrophomonadaceae; genus UBA1368. The sequence continues at coordinate 6,670 of JAAYZA010000173.1, forward strand.
TGGAAGGGCGTATCGACCGGGTGGACCTGCTGGAAACCGGCGAAGATATTTATGTGCGGGTCATAGATTATAAATCCGGCAGTAAAGACCTCAGCCTGTCGGATATCTATAATGGTTTTTCCCTGCAATTGTTCCTCTACCTTGATTCAGTTCTGCGGGCCGTACCGGCCTTCAGCGGTAAAACTCCCCAGCCGGGGGGTGTTTTCTATTTTAAAATCGATGATCCCATGATAAATACTGACAGCCGGGATAAGGATATAATTGAAAGAGAGATCTTAAAAAAGATGAAAATGACGGGACTGGTGGTCCGGGATGTCAATGTGATCCGGCAAATGGACCGGGATATTGCCGGATATTCAGAAATATTGCCGGTCCAGGTCACAAAAAATGATGAGGTGGGGGCCAAATCAAATGCACTCACCGAATTGGAATTTGCTGCATTGATTAAACATATCAACCAGCAGGTGGGAGAAATCAGCGCTGCCATTTTAGAGGGGCGGACCGGGATAATGCCCTCCAATTATGATGGGAATACGGCCTGTCGCTATTGCCAATTCCGGTCCGTCTGCCAGTTTGATGTATTATTGGACGATAACTCTTACCGCTTTGTCAGAAAAATGACTGATGAGGATGTATTAAGGAAGATTATGGCGGCCGGGGGAGGGGATAATAATGGTTAATTGGACCATTGAACAGCAAGCAGCCATCAATGCCAGGGACAGCAACCTTCTGGTAACAGCGGCAGCCGGATCGGGTAAAACGGCCGTCCTGGTGCAAAGGGTTATAAATATCATCATTGAGGATGGCGTTGATATCGATAAATTATTGATAGTTACCTTTACCCGGGCAGCCGCCAGTGAAATGAAGGAAAGAATCAGAAAAGCGATAATGAAACGCCTGGAGGCTTCGGGTGGACTGGATGAAAACCTGCGCCGCCAGATAGATTTGCTGGGTAAAGCCCAGATAAGCACCATCCACTCTTTCTGCCAGTCAGTGGTGAAGAACAATTTTCATCTGGCGGAAATCGATCCCGCTTTAAAAGTGGGGGAAGAAACGGAAATGCTGCTTTTAAAAACTGAAGCAGTCGAAGAAGCTCTGGAAAGGGAATATGAAGAAGGGCAGGATTATTTCTATGAATTGCTGGAGATGTTTTCAGCGGGACGGGATGACAGGAATCTGCAGGATTTGATTCTTACCATCTATGATTTTATCCGCAGCAAACCTGATCCTTACGGATGGCTGCAGGAAAAAACGGCTGATTTCGGCCTTGACAGTGAGGGCTTTGCTGCCTCTTTACTGGCGGCGGCTATTGCGGAGCAAAGCACCCTCCAGCTGGAAGGCGCCCTGGAATTGCTGCAGAAGGCAGCTTATCTTGCTGGAAAACCTGGCGGGCCTGATCACTACCTGCCGGTTCTCATAGAAGACCAGGATAAAATCCAGGAACTAATAGAAATACTGCCGGCATCCTTGCCGATTTTTATTGATCAATTGCTGCTGCTCAAATTTTCCAATTTAAAAGGGGGAAAAACAGATTGTGATGTGAAGCTGCGGGAGGAGGCCAAAGACTTTCGGGACGAAGCGAAGAAAGTTCTCGATAACATAAAAAATAATTTTTCTGGTAAATCCCTGGCGGAACTGATGGATGATTTGAACCGCCTGCATCCGGCCATGGAATACCTGGAAAAA
>JAAYZA010000172.1 GCA_012515055.1 Syntrophomonadaceae bacterium
CACCCTGATCCAGGCCGCCGTGTCCGGCGTCGATAACAATGATCCGCCCGGCCACACCATAGGAAAAAACCGGTTGTTCCCGGTTAAACTCGGATCCTGTGGCAGCAATGAATAATATGCAGAAAAGTAATGCTGCTATTTTTCGAGGGGAGAGAAAGAAAACCCGCTGGGGCAAGCCCTTCACCTCCTGTGCAAGTATTATTATTCTTTTATATGCTGTTACTGCACATTTTATTAAGCTGGCTGCAAGTCCCCTTGTAAAAGAGGGAGGAACTGAGCTCTGGGGGACCTCTGTGCAGCGGGAGGGCCTGTGCTCCGGGGGCCTCTGCACTCTGGGGGCCTCTGCATTCTGGGGGCCGCCTGTGTCCGGGGGTGCCTGTGTCCGGGGGAGCCAGGGCCCTGGGAGCCTGTGTCCGGGTATCAGAAGGGCAAAATAGAAGCAGTGATACGCAAGGAAGCCCCGCCATTTGCCGCACCATGGTACGTCAATAAAACGGGGCTTGTAACTATCATGGGATAAATTTTGGCTGCAATCCTCCGGGTTCGTATTATCTCTTGGAGTATTGCGGGGCCTTTCTGGCCTTGTGCAAACCGTATTTCTTTCTTTCCGTCATACGCTGGTCGCGGGTCAGGAAACCTGCTCTCCTCAGTACTGGTCTGGATTCCGGGTCGATTTTGGTCAAGGCCCGGGCTATTCCCAGCTGTATGGCACCGGCCTGGCCAGTGACACCACCGCCATGGACATTGCAGAACACATCGAATCTGGATGCCATTTCGGTGAGTTCCAGAGGCTGCAGTACAATGAGTCTGCTGGTACGGTTGGGAAAGAAATTTTCAAAGGTGCGTTTATTTATAATGATATTGCCTTCCCCGGGTACTAATCTGACACGGGCTACAGCACTTTTTCTCCTGCCGGTTCCCCAATATTGAATCTTCGCCATATCGTTCCTCCTTAGCCTTTAAGTTCAAATATTTCTGGCTTCTGGGCCTGATGCGGATGTTCATTTCCCCGGTAAACTTTAAGTTTACGATACATTTGCGCACCCAAACGATTATGGGGAAGCATTCCTTTTATAGCTGCTTCTATCGCTTTTTCAGGCTTTTTCTGCATGACTTCCCGATAAGTCATTTCCTTTAAACCACCGGGATATCCTGTATGATGACGCATTTTTTTCTGGTCGAGTTTATTGCCGGTCAATACGGCTTTTTCCGCGTTGATAATGATTACAAAATCACCGGTATCAACATTAGGAGTAAAGATGGGTTTATGTTTGCCTCTTAAAATTGTGGCAGCTTCAGTAGCCAGGCGACCCAGTGTCTGACCGTCGGCATCTATTACATACCATTTCCGCTCGATTTCCAGCGGTTTTGCCATATAAGTTTTCAAGTCTTTCCCTCCTGTATCCCATATTGGATGGGATTTGTGGCGTCCTATCTGCATTCATATCTGTCAACGGGGCAGGAGACAGGCACAATTACAGAGAGTACCTTTATATATTAGATAAAACCGGGCTGCTTGTCAAGAATAAAGCATTTTCCCGCTGATTTTTATGCATCCAGGCATCTATTTCCCGTAAAAATATTTTTGCTGTCCTTAATTTCGCCAGGGAAGAAGAAGCATCCCGCGACTGACTTATTCACCAGAGTAATCTACCTGTAACAGATAAAGGCCCTGGGGGGGCGCGGTGACCCCTGCTGCTTTACGGTCTTGGGCGGCTATGATCTTTTCCACCTGGGCGGCGGGATAACGGCCCCGGCCGACTTCAACCAGTGTGCCCATTATGATCCGGATCATATTGTATAAAAAACCTGCGGCTATTATCTCCAGATTTAAATAGGGTCCCTGATGATGCAATACACAGCTTTCCACCCGGCGCTCATAATTTTTTACTGCCGAACCGGCGGCACAAAAGGATTTAAAATTGTGGGTCCCGACAAAATAGTTGCAGGCAGCTTTCATTGCTTCAATGTCCAGTTTTTCATCATTACACCAGGCATAATTGCGCAGAAAAACCTCCCTTTGCCGCTGGCGGTAGAGTAAATAGGCATATTTTTTCCTTACGGCATCAAAGCGGGGATGAAAATCAGCGGATACTTCTTCGCTGGATAATACCCGTATATCGGGGGGCAGACAGCTGTTTAAAGCTGCACCCCATTTTTCCGGTGGTATCCCCAGTTCACTATTAATGGCAATGACCTGCCCTACTGCGTGGACACCGGTGTCGGTCCGGCCGGCAGCAGTTATACTGACCCGTTCTCCGGTCAGGCGCAGCAGGGCCTCCTCCAGCTCTGCCTGGATGGTATGGGCATTGGCCTGGATCTGAAAACCATGATATAGGCTGCCGTCATATTCAATTACCATCTTGATCCTGCTCATTGGTCTCTCCCCGGCGGTTTCAGCCCGGGGCCAGGCCAATGGCCAGCTGCCCGGGTGTATAAAAAGATGAGGAGGATGTCTTGTCAACTCCTCCATCAGCTGTCCCTTCAATGGGTTATGATGCTTTACCTTTCCCTAGTCAACCAATTCCAGTATGACCATGGGGGCACCGTCGCCTTTGCGGTAACCGGTCTTTATGATCCTGGTATAGCCGCCGGGCCGGTCACGGTAACGCTCCGCCAGGGAAGTAAATAATTTATGCACAATGGCATCTGTCATGATATATGAATCAACCTGCCTTCTGGCGTGCAGATCACCCCTTTTGGCCAATGTAATCATTTTCTCTGATATTTTCTTTATTTCCCTGGCTCGGGTTTCGGTGGTGGTTATTTTTTCGTTTTCCAGTAAGGAGGTCACAGAATTTCTGAGCACTGCCCTTCTGTGATCGCTCCTGAGCCCTAGTCTGCGGTAACTCAAAGGATTACACTCCCTTCTATTCTTCTGGCTTTTTAAAGGTTAACTCCAGTTCCTTAAGCTTTCTTTCGATTTCTTCCAGGGATTTTTGTCCCAGGTTTCTGATCTTGCTCATTTCTTCCCTGGTCTTTTCGATCAGATCACCTACTGTATTGATATTGGCCCGTTTCAGCCCATTGGAAGCCCGAACTGAGAGTTCCAGTTCTTCAATCGACATCTCCAGCACTTTGTCCTTCTTGTCTTCTTCTTTTTCCACCAGTATTTCCACCTGGGCATAAGTATCATCGATTTCCGTAAACAACCGCAAATAATCAGTAAGTATTTTAGCTGACAGGCTGACCGCTTCTTCCGGAGTGATACTGCCATTGGTCCATATTTCCAGGGTCAGGCTGTCATAGTCGGTGCGTTTGCCTACCCGGGCGGTATCAATGGTATAATTGACCCGCTTGACGGGAGTATAAATGGAATCTACCGGTATCAATCCAACGATTTCGTCATTTTTCTGCGGCTGCTGATCAGCGCTGACGTAACCCCGGCCTTTTTCCACCGTCATTTCCATCTCCAATTTGGCCCCTTTATCCAGTGTGGCAATATGCAGTTCGGGATTTAATATCTCAATTTCGGCGTCCCGTTCGATATCTGCTGCTGTAACATCTTTTTTGCCGCTTTGCTCCAGACGGATGGTCTTCCTTTCCAGCCCATCATACTTGATGATCATTTGTTTTAAATTCAAAATTATTTCTGTGGTATCTTCGACCACATTGGGAATGGTGGAGAACTCATGCAGGATCCCTTCGATTTTAACCGAAGTTACTGCAGCACCTGGCAGAGAGGATAACAGGACTCTGCGCAGGGAATTCCCCAGGGTGTTGCCATAGCCTCTTTCCAGGGGCTCGATAACAAACCTGGCATAATTGTTCTCATTGTTTTTGTCCACACATTCGATGCGCGGTTTTTCCATCTCTAGCATTAACTTAATTCCCCCTTTTTTTCTAGAGGTTTTTTTATCTAGAGTAAAGTTCAACGATCAATTGTTCATTGATGGTAGAATCAATTTGTTCTCTTAAGGGATAAGCCAGAACTGATCCGGACATATTATCCACATCGACACTGAGCCATTCCGGCGGTGTCTTATAGGAAGCGGCATCCTGCAGAGCTTCAAATTTATGTGAACTGCGGCTGCTTTCCTTTACCTGGACAACATCCCCCACTTTTAAAAGCATTGAGGGGATATTGGCTTTTTTGCCATTGACGGTAAAATGGCCATGGTTGACCAATTGCCGGGCTTCCTTACGGGAGGAGGCAAATCCCAGGCGATAAACGATATTGTCAAAGCGTCTTTCCAGCAGGATCAGCAGGTTTTCCCCGGTAATGCCCGGCTGGCGGTCGGCTTTCTTAAAATAATTATGAAATTGGGTTTCCAGCAAACCATATAATCTTTTGGCCTGCTGTTTTTCTCTTAATTGCAGTCCGTATTCAGTTGGTTTCCCCCGGCGGCCCTGTCCATGTGCACCTGGCACATAGGGTTTCCTCTGGACAGAGCATTTATCTGAATAACATCTGTCTCCTTTGAGGAATAGTTTTTGTCCTTCACGGCGGCACTGGCGACAAACTGCTTCAGTATATCTTCCCACTTACCACTACCTCCTAAACTCTTCTTCTTTTTGGCGGCCGGCAGCCATTATGCGGAATAGGTGTCACATCTTTGATCGCACTTACTTCCAGACCTGCTGCCTGCAGGGAACGGATCGCGGCTTCGCGGCCAGCGCCCGGACCTTTTACATAACACTCTACCTCTTTTAAGCCATGTTCCATGGCGGCCCGGGCAGCGGTTTCAGCCGCCTGCTGGGCAGCATAGGGTGTGCTCTTTCTGGAACCTTTGAATCCGGATGTTCCGGCACTGGCCCAGGAAATCGCATTGCCATGCTTGTCAGTGATAGATATAACTGTATTATTAAAGGTCGACTTGATATGGGCGATACCGTTTTCGATATTTTTCTTTTCGCGTCTTTTTACTCTTGTGGATGTTCTGCGTGCCACAAACTTATCTCCTTTCGACTATCTTTTCTTTCCGCCTGCTGTCCGTTTGGGACCCTTGCGTGTGCGAGCATTGGTCTTGGTTTTTTGACCCCGCACCGGCAATCCCCGGCGATGTCTTATGCCCCGGTAGCAGCCCAGATCCATAAGCCGTTTTATATCCATGCTTACCTGACGGCGAAGATCACCTTCCACCGTATGGCTTTTCTCAATAATTTCTCTTAATTTGGAGACTTCTTCCTCGGTTAAATCTTTTACCCGGGTATCCGGATTTATACCTGCTTCTGCCAGTATTGACCGGGAAGAAGGTCTTCCTATACCAAATATATAAGTTAGTGATACTTCTACTCTTTTATCACGGGGCAGGTCTACACCCGCTATTCTTGCCAAATTCGTTCACCTCCCATTAACCTTGTTTTTGTTTATGCTTGGGGTTTTCACAAATAACCATTACTTTACCATGGCGTTTGATGATTTTGCATTTTTCGCACATGGGTTTGACTGATGGGTTTACTTTCACAGTAATTACCTCCTTAAGATAAGGGTCTTTCTACTTGAAACGATATATAATCCTGCCGCGGTTTAAATCGTAGGGGGATAATTCCACCGTTACTTTGTCTCCCGGTAATATTCTAATAAAATTCATGCGCATCTTTCCAGATATATGAGCAAGGACTTTATGGCCGTTTTCCAGTTCAACTTTGAACATTGCGTTCGGCAGCGGTTCAAGAACGATTCCCGATACCTCGATTACATCATCTTTTGCCATTAGCAGACCTCCTTCCCACTCATTCTCTGGATTCCTGAATTTTCTTCAGGTTTTTCTTCATTATGTGATTCTCCGGCACCCGTCCTTGTGCAATACTGGCTAAGACATCCTCTGCTATCATATTGGTCAACTGCACATGTCTGATGTTTTTAAGTTTGGGATTTTCGATTTTTCGTAAATCCCCATCAGCCAGCAGTACAAAATTTTCATCGACTACTCCCACTATTATAAACATTTTTCCTTTGTCGCGGCCAGATTTGGAATATACAATTTTACCTAACCTGCTGTGCAAATATATTCCACCCCCATTATCTCAAGGTGAGAATCTCCGGTTCGTTATCGTTGATTACTATCGTATGCTCAAAATGGGCCGAATAGGATCCATCCCTGGTTTTTACCGTCCATTCGTCAGTGGTGACAAAAACTTCCGGCCGACCCATGTTTACCATCGGTTCGATGGCCAATGCCATACCATTTTTTAAAACCGGTCCCCGGTCAGGTCTTCCGTAGTTGGGAATGGGGGGATCTTCATGCATGTTTTCACCAATGCCATGACCCACAAACTCCCGCACTACCGAAAAACCATTTTTCTCAGCATAGGTCTGGATGGTACTGGACACCATTCCCAGACGGCTTCCGGCTTTGGCCTGCTTTATCCCCCG
>JAAYZA010000271.1 GCA_012515055.1 Syntrophomonadaceae bacterium
ATTATTATGAAATTAACCGTCTGGGAGCGGTCATTGTCAAGGGGACCACACTGGAAGGAAGGGCCGGCAATATTCCGCCGCGAATCATTGAAACACCGGCGGGGATGTTGAATGCCATCGGCCTGGAAAACCCCGGTATTAAGGTCTTTTTACAGCAGCACCTGCCCTGGCTGCAGGAGCGCCAGGTTCCCGTCATACTGAATATAGCCGGCAATACCATTGATGACTATGCCCGAATATGTGCACTGGCTGACAAACATAAGGACATACTGGCGATTGAACTGAACATTTCCTGTCCCAATGTAGAAAAAGGCGGCTTACAATTCGGAACGGACCCGGACACGGTGGAAAAAGTAGTGAAAGCGGTCAAAGCTGAAACTTCCATCCCCATTATCCCTAAACTGTCCCCCAATGTCACCGACATCGTTTTGATTGCACAGGCGGCACAGACTGGGGGAGCAGATGCCCTTTCCATGATAAATACATTAATGGGAATGGCAGTGGATATCAAAAAACGCAGACCGGTTTTGGGCAATGTTTTCGGCGGATTATCAGGCCCGGCGATAAAACCTGTTGCACTGCGCATGATTTACCAGGTTTATAAGGCAGTTGACATACCCATTCTGGGCGGCGGTGGAATAATGAAGACCGAAGATGCCTTAGAATTCATTATGGTAGGAGCGACGGCCATTTCAGTGGGAACCGGTCTGTTTATCAATCCGCGCCTTCCCCTGGAAATCATCGCTGGCTTGAATAGTTATATGGCGGAGAATAATATTGCCAGCCTGGAGGAGATACGGGGGGCAGCAGTATTATAGTTTTTTATGTTCATGCATGAAGGTAATTAAAGAGATCCTGTGCCCTGAGGTTGGAGGGGCGGCTATATGTACCATAGGGACAGTTCGGGGCTGCTGAAAAAGTCCCTTAAATGTGTCATGCTGAGCGTTAGCGAAGCATCCAGCAGCTGTATAAGGCCGGTATTGTTGATAAGATCCCTCCACAGAGACTACAATGTGCAGTGAACTGCACAATTAAGGAAGCTTCGTTGCCTTCAGCTCCTCAGGATGACAAATAGGAGACTTTTTCAGTAGTTTCGGACGGGTCCGGAGTTATAGTTGTATTTTTGAAAAGGAGGCACCAAAGTGCAGGCGAAAGAAAAAATCATTCTGGCACTGGATGTAGACCATCAGGAAAAAGCCCTGGAATTAGTCAGGGAACTGAAGGATTATGTCGGCATGTTTAAAGTCGGTATGGAGCTTTATTACAGCAGCGGGCCCGATATTGTCAAACAGATCAATGATCTGGGGGGCAAGGTCTTTGTTGATTTAAAACTCCATGATATTCCCAATACCACCGGCGGCGCCGGGAGGGCACTGACCCGGCTCGATTGTGCCATGTTCAATGTTCATGCAGCCGGCGGTTACGAGATGATGCAAAGGACCAAAGCTGATTCAGTTGATGAAGCAGCCCGGCTTGGTTTTACTCCTCCCATACTGCTGGCGGTAACCGTATTGACCAGTATCGCCCAGCAGCAGCTGCAGGAGGAAATGATGGTCAGTGATTTGTCCGTCGCCGATTTAGTAGTTAAATGGGCATTATTGGCTCAGAAAGCCGGTATGGACGGCGTAGTATCTTCGCCCCGGGAGATAGAATCGATCCGGGCCGCCTGCGGGCCGGATTTTAAGATTGTGACACCGGGTATACGTCCCGCCTGGGCAGAAGCGGGGGACCAAAAAAGGATTACAACCCCCAGACAGGCCCTGGATATGGGAACTGATTATATGGTGATCGGACGGCCCATAACCAAAGCGGAAGACCGGCAGGCAGCAGCTTTAAAAATAATTGAGGAAATGGAGAGATAGTAATGATAAGCAGAGAAGAAGCATTGCAGGCTTTTATTGATTCCGGGGCATTGATGGAAGGACATTTTAAACTTACCTCCGGGCGCCACAGCAATCAATACATGCAATGTGCCCAGCTCCTTAAATATCCGGAACTGACCGAAAAAGTGGCCGGCAATATAGCCGGGGAGTTTAAAAACGACGATATCGACATCGTTATCGGACCTGCTGTAGGCGGAATCATCGTGGCATATGAAGTGGCCAGACAATTAGGGAAACCCGGGATATTTACCGAAAGAGATAATGACAAAATGGTTCTGCGCCGGGGCTTTAAGATAGAGCCCGGTCAAAGGGTACTGGTGGTTGAAGATGTAATAACAACGGGAGGATCGGTCCGGGAAGTGATTGAAGTAGCTGAAAACAGCGGGGGGATCGTTGTGGGAGCAGCAGTACTGGTGGATCGCAGCGGCGGGAAAGTCACTTTTGGCGTAAAACAGGCGGCAGTCCTTACACTGGATATCACTTCCTGGGAAGCTGAGGACTGCCCCTTATGCAAGGAAGGTCATTCGGAAGCAATTAAGCCGGGAAGCCGGATTTAGGAGGAATATTTTGCGGGTGTTCTTAAATGGCAGGGAAATGTCCTTTGTGGACGGCGGGTATAAATATGTATTCATAAAACCCTATAATAAGCACGGACAGGAAAAAATTAAAAAGGAGCATGGTGAACTTTATCTGCAAATATATGATAATGGCGTTCAGATCAGAACCCTGGTCACAGCAAATGAAATTGCCACAATTATCAACCGGGAAGTAGCCATCGATACTAAAAACCACTTGATCTATATCCTGGAGGCAGATACCAAATATCGGACTGATGATGATGGCACAGTG
>JAAYZA010000349.1 GCA_012515055.1 Syntrophomonadaceae bacterium
AATGTTTTAATGAGTTGGACTGGAGGTATATGATGAGTTTTGACACACTAAAAGCCATAGGGCCGCGGATCAATTACACGAAAAAATATCAGCAGGAAAGAGTTCAACTGGAAAAGGATTTTCAAAAACATCTGGATGAATGGCGGACTTACCCTATTATGGTAGCAAACTATGCTAAAAAATATGGGGACCTGCCGGCGCTCCACCATAAACCATATGGACAGTGGGAAACCTTTTCCTGGAAGCAGATGAGTGAGATCATGTTTGCTACAGCCTCGGAGCTTCTCAATTCGGGGATCAAGGAGATGGACCGGATCGGGATCTTCTCGGTTAACCGGGCCGAATGGCATCTTTCCAATCTGGGGTCATTGTTGACCAGATCTGTAGTTGTTCCCATTTACGCCACCAATACGGAAGAAGAAACAGCTTATATTGTTGACGATGCAGAGATAAAAGTCTTGTTCGCCGGGCGGCAGGTTCATTACGACAAAGCTTATGCTCTGCTGGATACCTGTCCATCCCTGGAAAAAATAGTGGTTTTCCACCGGGGAACAAAGATCCACGATGATGAACGCGTGATAATGTGGGATGATTTCCTGGAACGGGGCAGGAAAAACTCCCGCCAGGATGAAATCGAAGCAATTATGCAAAGGGCTGGCTATGAGGATATGTGTGAAATAATTTACACCTCGGGTACCACTGGTGAACCTAAAGGGGCCGTCCATACGCATAAAAGTCTGATGCATAATGCCTGGGGGGTGGGCAGATATACGGAAAAAGACTGCTTTAAGGAAGGGGATTCCTCCATATGCATGCTGCCCCTGACTCATGTCCTGGAAGGTTCCTGGTCCTTTGGGATTTTATCCATGGGTATGCAGCTATATTATTGTGAGGATCATAATGAGATCCTGGAACATCTGGCAGAGTCCAACCCCACTGTTATGAATGCTGCGCCCCGCTTATTTGAGAAAATCTATGCAACTGTGTACACGGGGATCAGGGACGGCTCACCATTAAAACAAAAGATATTCCATTGGTCAGTCGGTATTGGCAAAGAACATGGGGATTTGGTTCTGGCTGGTGTGCAGCCGGGGGCGATGCTTACCTTGAAAAGAAAAATTGCTGAAAAACTGGTTTTGCATAAAGTCAAGGGACTGTTCGGGACTGGTTTTCATCATTTCAATTATGGCGGGGCGCCCCTTAATCCCGAGATTGAAAAATTCTTCTTTTATTGTGGTGTTCTGGTAACATCGGGCTATGGCCTGACTGAAACGGCACCGGTACTGGCCATGAATGGGCCCCATTGTTTTAAATTTGGCTCCGTTGGGCCGGCCGCACCTTTAGTGGACCTCAGGATCGATCCTGATACCGGCGAGATCCAGGCTAAAGGCCCCAATATCATCAAGGAATATTATAAAAAACCGGAAGCCACCCGGGAAGCTTTTACCGAGGATGGATGGTTTAAAACTGGTGATATTGGGCGTATTGATGAAGACGGCTACCTGTTTATCACTGACCGCTTGAAAGACCTGATAATTACTTCCGGAGGCAAGAACATTGCACCGCAAATGATAGAGACCCTTATGGCTGAGGACCATTTTATTGAATACATTGCTGTAATAGGGGACGGAAGAAAATATGTATCGGCATTGATCGTGCCCACTTTTGAAAATCTGGAGGATTGGGCCCAAAAACAGGGAATCAGTTTTGCCAGCCGGGCAGAATTGATCCAGAATCCTCGGGTTTTGGAGTTTTATCGGGGGA
>JAAYZA010000118.1 GCA_012515055.1 Syntrophomonadaceae bacterium
ACAGTCATTTGGACCATATCTTTGCCCTGCTCAAATTATGCCGGCAGCGGCAGGCTGACCGGGTATTCATACATGGATTCCTGGACGGCCGCGATGTAAATCCTAAAAGCGCCGCCGAATATATTGCCCGGATAAATGATCAGATGGAAGAAGAGGGTATAGGTAAATTCGCTACTATCGGCGGCAGATATTATGGCATGGACCGGGATAAACACTGGGACCGGATACAGAAAGCTTATGAAGCTATTGTGGACGGAGAAGGGGAGCAGGCCGCCAGCGCTTTTGCAGCCATAGAGCAAAGCTATGAAGAACGGGTCTTTGATGAGTTCGTGGAACCGACGGTGATAGTAGATGGCGGAGGAAAACCTGTGGGAACTGTCGCCGATGGCGACACCGTCATCTTTTTCAATTTTCGTGCCGACCGGGCCCGGCAAATCACCCGGGCCTTTACCGAGGAAGATTTCTCCGGTTTCGCCGCCTCCCGGCGGCCCCGGGTAAATTTCGTCTGTATGACGCAGTATGACATCAATATAGATGCCCTGGCCGCCTTTAAACCACAGAATTTTGAAAATACCCTGGGGGAATACCTCTCTCGGCAGGGTTTGAAACAATTGCGCATCGCCGAAACGGAAAAGTATGCCCATGTCACTTTCTTCTTCAATGGAGGAGTGGAAGAGCCCAACCCTGGGGAAGACCGGGTATTGATACCATCCCCCGATGTCCCCACCTATAATCTGAAACCGGAAATGAGTGCCCCGGAAGTTACTGCCCGGGTGATAAAAGAGATCCGGAGAGATTATTATGATCTCATCGTTATCAATTATGCCAATGCAGACATGGTAGGCCATACCGGTGTTCTGGAGGCGGCCGTCCAGGCGGTCAGGACTGTTGATGAACTGATGAATCAGGTCGTCACTGAAGTTCTGGCCCGTCAGGGTGCAGTTCTGATAACCGCCGACCACGGCAATTGTGAAATGATGGTCTGCCCCGTGAGCGGTGACCCTTTTACCGCTCATACTTCTGAATTGGTACCCTTTATACTGGTGGATGACCATTATAAGGATAGAAAACTGCGGCAGGAATGTTCTTTACAGGACATTGCCCCCACCATACTGGAACTCCTGGGCCAAAAAATACCTGGTGAGATGACCGGACGCAGTATTATCGAACCATAACCAGGGGAAGCGATACTAAAAGCAAATGGAAGGAGAAAGACAAATGATTACGATTGTAGACGTATTTGCCCGAGAAATCCTGGACTCCCGCGGCAATCCAACCGTGGAAGTGGAAGTGATACTGGAAGATGGGACAATGGGAAGGGCCATCGTGCCTTCCGGTGCTTCTACCGGAGCCCATGAAGCTGTGGAACTCCGCGACGAAGATGAAGAAAGGTATCTGGGCAAGGGTGTTTTGACCGCTGTCGATCATGTCAATGAAATAATCGCCCCGGAGATTATCGGCATGGATGCCACTGCCCAGATCGACATAGACACCATTATGCTGGAACTGGACGGCACTCCCAATAAAAGCAGGCTGGGGGCCAATGCCATCCTGGGCGTATCCATGGCCGTGACCCGGGCGGCGGCAGGCTGTCTGGGGATCCCTTTATACCAGTACATTGGCGGCATCAATGCCCGTCAGATCCCGGTCCCCATGATGAATATTTTAAATGGCGGACAGCATGCCGATAATAATGTGGACATCCAGGAATTCATGATCCTTCCCGCCGGTGCCCCCTCCTTTGCGGACGGTCTGCAGATGGGGGTGGAAATCTATCACCACCTTAAAAAAGTGCTGCAATCCCGGGGCCTGGCAACGGCAGTTGGTGACGAAGGCGGCTTCGCTCCCGACCTGCCCTCCAATGAGGCAGCAATTGAAGTGATACTGGAAGCCGTTGCCGCGGCTGGATACCAGGCGGGTGAGGATATATATCTGGCCCTGGATGTGGCCGCCAGTGAATTTTACCGGGAGGGTGAATATCATCTGGCCGGAAAGGTCATGACCTCTGAAGAAATGGTAGCTTTTTACGAGGATCTGGTACAAAAATATCCCATACTTTCAATTGAAGATGGACTGGCAGAGGATGACTGGTCCGGGTGGGCCCTTTTAACGGAAAAGCTGGGGAATAAGATCCAGCTGGTCGGTGATGATTTATTCGTTACCAATACGGAACGGCTGGCCAAAGGCATCGCAGAAGGGATCTGCAACAGCATTCTTATAAAACTCAATCAGATCGGCACAGTGAGTGAGACCCTGGACGCCATAGAAATGGCCAAACAAGCCGGTTATACCTGCGTTATTTCTCATCGTTCCGGAGAAACGGAAGATACTTTTATCGCAGATTTTGCCGTAGCGGCCAATGCCGGACAGATAAAAACCGGAGCCCCGGCCCGCACCGACCGGGTAGCCAA
>JAAYZA010000070.1 GCA_012515055.1 Syntrophomonadaceae bacterium
ATGGGTATAAAGGCCGAGATTTTCCCCATGCCAGGTACCAGCGAAGATATGGCCATGATGCTGGCCTGGGAATATGGGGCCAGTTTGATTGTAGCAGTGGGGACCCATTCCAACATGGTGGATTTTATGGAAAAGGGACGCAAAGGGATGGGCAGTACTTTTCTGGTAAGATTAAAAGTTGGTTCTATTTTGGTTGACGCCCGCGGAGTAAGCCAGTTATATAAACACAACCAGCAGACTAAATACTTGTTTCAGCTTCTACTGGCAGCCCTGATCCCCATTATTATGATCCTGGCCATCTCCCCGGCAACAAAACCATTTTTTCGCTTATTGCTTTTACAATTAAAAGTACTGTTTAATTTTTAAGGAATAAAGGGTGTGTTATAATGATCGATCTTCGCTATCATATTGCTTCTATTGTGGCAGTATTTCTGGCCCTGGCCCTGGGGATACTTATCGGAAGCACAATCGTAAGCGATAATTTGATTGTTGAACAACAAAAGAAGATGATAGATCGTCTGGAAGAACAATTTTACGCATTACGGGACAGTGAGGCAGTTTTAACGGCAGAAAATCAGCGCCAGAGTAAAATTATCAGCAATTATGAAAACTATAGTCAGACACTATTGACCTCCCTGGTCAATGGCAAACTTGGAGGTTTACAAATTGGGGTGATAATCACTGGAGATAGTGATCTGCCGGCCGGCATGATTAATGCCCTGGCCAGTGCTGATGCCGATATTTTGTCCAAGACCGTTGTCCTGTCAGGATTAGGTCTGCATGATCAGGGAGTGTGTGATCGGGTTCGGGAGTTTTATGGTCTGGAAGCGAGCGCCACTGAGGATATCATGCGGCAGCAAATCGCCTATAGTGTTGCAGAGGTGATTCAGAACCGCGGGGAACCTGCCGCGATAGAATTTCTGCAAAATAACAATCTGATCAAATTTAGCGGCGATAACCAAACTCCGTTAGCAGGAGTAATAGTTTTAGGCGGTGCCAATGACCCTTCCTTTTATTTCGTAGATTCTTTTGACACGGCCTTGATCGACAAACTGAATACTGATTCGATGAAAATATATGGAGTTGAGCAATACTCGGCAGTATATTCATACATGGAACAATACGGGCAAAGAGATATAACTACCATTGATAATATCGAATTAAGCCTGGGGCAGGTTTCCCTGGTTTTTGCCATGGCAGGCGAACCCGGGAATTACGGAATGAAAACCACCGCTAAAAAACTAATGCCGACATTGCCAGTTGAAAAAGTTTGGGGGCAGCTGCAGTAAATGAAATTGATAACAGTGGTAATACCGGCTTTTAATGAAGAAAATACTATTGCAGCGACGATACGGGCAGTACAAAAACTGGATTATATCAATAGAATCCTGGTAGTTGATGATGGCTCAACCGACCAGACGGCAGCGTCTGCCGAAATAACCGGGGCAGAAATTTTAAAACTATCCCCTAACCGGGGCAAGGGCGGCGCCATGAATGCAGCTGTGCAATATATTCAGACGGATATAGTCG
>JAAYZA010000159.1 GCA_012515055.1 Syntrophomonadaceae bacterium
AGCAACAGGCTGTGTGGAGCCAACTCTATCCGGGCGTCATATAGGCCATACCAATTGCATGATGTTTAATATGGTGGCCGCATTGGAAATGGCACTTTATGACGGCTATCATCCCCTTATGCGCTGGAAACTGGGACCTTCCACTGGAGATATAGCTGAGTTCACTTCTTTTGAAGATTTTTTCCAGGCCTTTACCGAACAACTGGCCTATATCGGCGGGCTGTCCTGCGAGTATAACAATAAACTGGGTGAAGCCCACAGTGTTATAAGACCTACACCTCTGATCTCCGCTATGGTGGAAGGCTGTATAAGCAAAGGAAGGGATGTAACCATAGGCGGTGCTCTTTATAATACTTCGGGGAATGCCTGTATTGGCCTGGCAGATGTTACTGACTCCCTTATGGTCATCAAAAAACTGGTTTTCGAAGAGAAAAAAGTAACAATGGCAGAATTGCGGGAAGCAGTGCAGACTAATTTCCAAAACCATAATGCCTTAAGAGCTATGGCACTTAATAAAGTTCCCTTATTTGGTTCCGGCAACGAGGAGACTGTTGCCATGGCCGACCGGGTAACCGGATTTGCCCATGATTATTTCAAAGAGCAGCGCAATTTCAGGGGCGGTCCCTACACGGTAGGATTCTGGTCCATATCCAATCATGTGGCCTTTGGAACCCTGACCGGTGCTCTGCCTTCAGGGAGACTGGCTTATCTGCCCTTTACGCCGGGATTGACCCCGGAGGCCCATGCCTCCAAAAGTCTGCTGGATAATATCCGCGATGTGTGCAGTCTGGACACCAGCCATATGACCAATAATATTGCCTTTAATGTTAAGGTTGTCCCCGGGGCGAAAGATACCCCCCGGCAAATCGTCGATAATATTTATGCCTATGCCAAGGCCTATTGTGATCTGGGCGGCATGCAAATGCAGTTCAATGTGGTTTCCAGTGATACCCTGCGGGCAGCCATGGTATATCCTGAAGAATACCGCCAGCTTTTGGTGCGCATATCCGGTTATAATGCTTATTTCGTCACATTGGACAAAGAACTTCAGATGGAATTGATCCGCCGGGCGGAATATGGGCTGTAGGTACTATCTGCCATTTAAATATCTATATCAATTATTGGTGGTAAAAAAAGCTTGGGGCGGTCATTGACCGCTCCTTATTCATGGCGGCTTAACATCACGGGCAGCGGTTACATGACAGACCCTTCTGCACCGTGAGACAGTGATATCCGAACATTTATTTCACCACTTAATTTTTTCCTTTTCCCCATCTAAACGGCCTGCTTTATAACAGCAGTCCTGCTGCTGCCATGCCATTCCACAGCAAATCCAAAAGCTTCAAATACTTGCCGTAAAGGAATGTAAGTACGTCCTTCTTTTATTATTGCCCGGGTATCCATTGTCAGCGGCTGATCGTTTACATATAAAATATTTTGACCGATGATCACCCTGACCTTGATCCCATCTTTTTCTGCTGTTACAGTTTGAATTTCCGGTTCATAACCCACTACTGCACTTATGGCCTCCAGCGGTTTTCTAAAAGGAATCATTGTCCTTTGGTTTTCATCTATAAAAGGGACCCCCAATCCCTCTTCCGGCCCAAAAGTCAATTCCCGCTCCTCCAATACCACTGAAACATATCCCTTCATTTCAGCTGGTGTAAGATGGGCCGTTCTCTTTATCATGCCATCTATCATTGCAACAACACTGGTTTCGTCATCACTGTCCTCATTTACGTCAAAAAGCATTACCCCGCCTGCTTTACTCAAGGCTATTATCGTCTTTTCCCGCAGGGTATTCAAACCATTATAATGTGATGCCAGTGGTACGGTACTCGCATAATCGGTATAAGCAAAATCTGGATCCTGAATAACCAGATGCCGGTATTGTATCCAGCTGGGACGGGCATAAAGAGGCATCCCCACAACAATCTTTTCCGCCGGCACACCCCGGTTCAGCCAGTAATCTATGGAAGTGTCCGCAAACCACAGGGGGCTGTGGGCTTCATTGTTCATATCATAGGCCATGACATTTATGAAGCTGAAACAGTCCAGACATTTATCCGTCATCAACATCGAAACTGCCGGCCCCTCGGTTGCGGACCAGGCCCCGTTAAGTGCTGCTGTAAATTCCTTATCCTGTTTATCAAGGGCAGTTTTCA
>JAAYZA010000327.1 GCA_012515055.1 Syntrophomonadaceae bacterium
AGGCTCTGGACAATATATCTCCGACATCAGAACCAGCAGTAGGCTCTGTCAGACACATGGTACCTGCCCAGGTGCCATCCATCATCTTGGGCAAAAACATCTCTTTAAGTTTTTCGTCGCCATGACTTTGAATCAATCCAGCGGCACCGCTGGTCAGGATGATATAAGGCCCGAAAGTGGGGTTGGCTGCTGCAAACATCTCCCAAACTGCAGCTACCAGAATATTGGGCAATACCATTGCATCTTCAGAATCGTCGATATTGCTGGTCCCCCATCCTTCCTGCTGTAATTGATGGTACAAGGGACCAAAGGATTCCGGCAGTATGACTTTGCCATTTTCGAATCTGACCGGATTGCTGTCCCCATCTTCATTAGTGGGTTCGATCAATTCCTTGGCCATTTTCAGACAGGGATCAATAACTGAATCCACATCTTCTTTGGAATAATAATCAGCAAATTTCGGATAGTTGAAAACTTGTTCGGTCGGTAACCATTCTTTGATAATAAATTTCAAGTCACGCGCATTTAAATACGCAAAATTGGCTGCCATTTTTACAATTCCCCCTTCTTCTGGAGTCCCCCCCCAGGGATTGCCCTTGAGAACTCCCACAATAATTTTTCTTCCTTAAATAAATAATTCGACCTTGTTTCTGACTAACCACCACCCCCCAGACTTTCCCTAACTGCCAAAAGATACAGTTCTTTGCTGTCAGAACACAGAAGCTTTTACCTGCAAAGAATTTTATATACTTATGCAAATAAAAATCATTCAATAACAATTTGCCTAATTTTGAATATTCTAACTTTCTACTGGAAATCCCTTTTTTTAATTGCTTTAATTTATATTCCTGCCAAAAATTAATAATTTATGATTGGTTTTATTCCTGCACAGCTTAAGAAGCTGACCTATCGGCGCACGAAAAATTGCAAGCCCTGCTGTTGGTCCAGCAGGGCTTGCAGGCGGATATGATTTTAATTTTTTTTAATAAATCAGGAATGCTTCCTCAACAATATCCAATACCGATGTATCAGCTTCTTTGATCACTTCCAGAGTTCTGAAAATATTGGGCATGATATTGCGGGCATAGTATTTGGCAGCATTTACTTTACCATTATAGAAAGCGTAATCATGATGGTCTGTTCCCAATTCATCAATTTGCTTCTGGGCTATCAAAGCCTGTTCCAGCAAAAGCTGTCCACAGACTAATTCACCGGTGGCATGTAATATGCGGGTGGCATAAAGGGGCATCATGCTCATCTTTCCATCGCCGACAAAACCAGCTATCGCCATCTGGATCTGCCGGTAGGCATCAACACTCCGCTTTACAATGGCCATTTCTTTTTCAAAACCTGGTGCATCGGCATTATCAGCAGCAAAAGCTTCTATTTCAGCCAGCCAATCGGCAAAAACTGTGCCTTTGCCCATCATCCATTTACGCCCGATCAAATCCATTGATTGGATATAGTTGGTACCTTCCCAGATAGAATAGATTTTAACGTCGCGGCACAATTCTGCAATGGGGTATTCCTCGGAGTATCCATTGCCGCCCAATACCTGCATGGCTTCTGCACATAGTTCCCAGGCCTTGTCCGAGCAATAAGCTTTGACTATAGGCGTATTAACTTCTATGCGGGCTTTGATCCTCCGCTTCTCTTCAGCATCCTGGGTATGTTCCACAATATCAAAATAATAGTAAGTCTTGAAAATGAGGGCCCGCATAGCTTCAATATGGGCTTTCAGATCCAGCAGCATTCTTTTGACATCTTCATGTTGAATGATATTTATTCTTTCCCCCCGCGGATTAGTGATGGGCCGTCCCTGGATCCGCTCCTGGGCGTAATTGGCTGCATTATGATAGGCGATAGCGGTTTCTGATACGGCAGCATGCCCAGTTTCCATACGAGCGCCGTTCATCATCTGGAACATTTGCGCCATGCCTTCGCCCTTGCCTTCTTCATCAGGCGGGTTACCCAGAATATAACCTTCACAATCATTGTCTTCACCAAAGGCCATAACACAGGTTGCCGATCCTTTAATACCCATTTTATGTTCAATACCCACGCAGTTAACATCATTGGGGCCGATGATGTTTCCTAATTCATCCACTTTAAACTTAGGTACTGCAAACAGTGATATCCCTCTGGTTCCCGGCCGGGCACCTTCCACTCGGGCTAAAACCAGATGGATGATATTCTCGGTAATATCCTGGTCACCGCCAGTAATAAAACATTTAGTCCCCTTTATCTTATATACGCCTTCTTTGTCAGTGGGGTAGGCTTTGCTCAGCAAATCCCCCACGTCTGAACCGGCATTGGGTTCGGTCAGACACATGGTACCAGCCCATTCCCCGCTGTACATTTTTTCTTTGAAAAGACTGATTACCTCATCATTGCCAAATTTGGCTATTAATCCGGCCGCACCCGCTGTTGCCAGAATATAGGGCATTATGGCTGCATTGGCACCGGCTAAAAATTCGCCGCAGGCTCTGAAAAGGGTGTTTGGCAATCTACCTTCACAATCGTGATCTTCATTACTGCCGCCCCAGCCGTTCTGGTTCACAAACCAGTATGCATCTATAAAGGAAGGGGGTACCACTACTTTTCCATCGATAAATTTTGCCTGGACAGCTTCATTATCATCCCTGGTAGGGGCAATAACTTCCCGGGCTACTTTCAAGGCAGCTTCCAGGATGCCGTCAATATCATCAACACTGTAATAATCCTTATAAGCATCGTAGGCCAGAACCTTCTCCATATCCAGCCATTCTTTCAAAATAAATCTATGTTCCCTGGTCGAAAATAAAAAATTTGATGCCATTAAAAATCCTCCTTAAAAATTCCATTCGATAGATTACTGCCAAGAATCATGGTTTTTAACACCAATTCTCCCCAATTCGATCTAACACCCCCCATATTTTTAGCGGCCATTTTTTTAATTATAGGTGGTTTAAAATTCTTTTTAAACCCTGGGACAAATATTGTAAAATTACCACTAATCCAACAACTAAAGCCATAAGGAAGTTTTCCTGGTATATTGCCGGCCTTAAATGGGAAGCCGGATGATCTGTTATGATCCTCCGGGGCTGCCAGGCCAGCTGTGCCGCAGAACATCTATTGCTTTGCTATTTTATATTAACCCGGTTGCTCAAATTTCATTCCCGCAAGCTCTGGCGTAAGCCTTTCCTGAAATAGTGTCCGACTGAAGTCCTCAGCTGTCCACTGACCAAACAACCAGGAAACCATGATTGTCAGTCAAGTGGTTTTCTGAACCATGAAAACTGCCTGTTTCATTCATTATGAATCAGACCTTCAGATACGAAACCGGCGGCATTTTAAATAATTGTGAATTAAATAACAGGAATTTATGGTTTTCTGTTGAATACTAATAGCATTATTTTGGAGGGAGGGTTTGTAGAAATAATTCGGCAAAGATCGAAAGAATTATTTTTAGGGGGGAATTTTATTAATGTCTGCAGTTAATGAAATGAAGGTTACCGGTCATGTTCAGGAAAAAGTTGCCAATCCGACACCACTGGGCCTTTTTGGGCTGGCTATCGTAACACTGGTGGCATCATCAAGTAAACTTGGCATCACCGATGGTACAGCCTATATCATTCCCTGGGCACTGTTCCTGGGAGCCAGCGCCCAATTTGTAGCTGGGATCATGGACTATAAACATGATAATACTTTTGGAGCAACTGCGTTTTGCGCCTATGGATTCTTCTGGTTCAGCATGGCGATGAGCTGGATGATCTCTACCGGTATGATCGGTAAAGGCAGTATTGCCTTTGACCCTCACCAAATGGGATTTGCTTTCCTGGGATATTTTATATTCACTATATATATGACGATTGGCGCCATGGGCACCAACAAAGTGCTATTTATAATTTTCTTTTTGATTGATCTGCTCTTCCTGGGCCTTTTTATAAACACCCTGGGACTGGGCGGTCATTTCTGGCATATGCTGGCGGCTTATTCTGAATTGGGCATTGCCATCTTTTCTTTCTACGGTTCAGCCGCTGCCGTCTTGAATACCCATTATGGTATGACCATTTTACCCATTGGAGATGCTTTTGGTCCTTTTGCCAATGCCGGCAAATAAATAGCAGATAATTTGCCCTTTAATTAAAAGCACGGCCTGGGGCCGTGCTTTTTATCATGGGCTATTGCGGACCTATAATTTCATTTTCAACTCGGCAACCTGCTCCCTTAAGAAGCGGTTTTCTCTTTCCAGATCTTTGATCCGTTCTTCGGGGGTAATAGCAATGTTTTGGCTGCTCACCTGATCATTCGGTTTCCATACTTTTTTATAATAGTCGTTTATAATACTGTGCCCATAGGTATCGCAACTGGCAAAAGCAGCAGCAAAATCGGGATATTTATTGCGGTCATAGCCAGGCACCGCCCATTTACCGCCTAAGTCTTCCCAATTAGCAGAATTTCCCCGTTTAATTAAAGCAAATCGCGGACTTAAAACACTTTTTCCCGGAGGCAGCGGCGCTGTTGTCGCATAAGCATAAAGATGTTGAATATGGGCCTCAACACCAGTTGCCGGTGTATCAAAAAATGCCCCATGGCACCCTTCTTCAAACCAGACCCGCTCAGGATCAGCCCCCCGAAGATCCTCCTCAGCAGTGGCCGCTGCGCCGGTAGCACTCAAACCGCAATAATTATTTTGTTCCGGTTCAACCAATCCTCCATATTTCCACCATCCAGTTTCTTTGGCCGCCTGACAGAAGGCAATGTCTCCTCTGATGCCATATTCTTTACCTATGCTTATGTATAATGCTGCCAGATCAGGTGCGCTGGGGTTATTTTCCCGGGCCAGCCGGGTAAGCTCTTTGCTGCTAACCATCGATTCACCCAGAATTGATATGCTCTGCCACTGGTTTGTATTCAAATTTGTTGTCTCTTTTAAAACTGTCTGCACTGGCTCAGGGGTGGTTATATATACGATTCTGCTGACCCCGTCCCAGTCCACATCCATTCCCAGACTCTCGCTGATCACCCGGATAGGAACCATGGTCCGATCATTGATAATGACAGGGGCAGTATCTGTTGCGATCACTTTTCCGTCTATATATATTTTGATGGCCTCCCCGGCTCTCGCCCCCAGGGGCAAATGCAACAAAACACCAACAGACAGGGCTGTCATCACAAGCAGGGCAATACTTTTACTGGTTCGCGGAAATTTCATTAATGCACCTCCAAAAATATTTTTACTGTAATATAAATATGCTGATGGTATCCTTGTCCAGCCTGGACCTGATTCGCTTCTATCTTTGAGCAAATAAATAGTTAATTCTATATATGATCCGGATGCAGCATTTCTTTCAATTATGCAGACATAATCTTAATTAGTACTGTTCCTGTGACAGGATGGACTACTCCCTGAAAAACCAAACAACTGCTTATAAAAATAAACAGTTGTTGATTTCATGGTTGCATATACTTTTAACCAATATTATCCATGTTTTTTATCAGGGCGTCAGCAAACTCAGAAGTCTTTACCTCCCGGGCATCCGCCATCAGACGAGCAAAATCATATGTGACCACTTTTTGGTCGATGGTCTTTTGCATGGCGGAGATAATCAGATCGGCCGCTTCATTCCAGCCTAAATGTCTGAGCATCATCTCCCCGGACAAAATGACTGAAGAGGGATTGACTTTATCCAATCCGGCATATTTAGGTGCAGTACCATGGGTGGCTTCAAAAATTGCATGGCCGGTGACATAATTTATATTGGCACCGGGGGCAATACCAATGCCGCCAACCTGCGCTGCCAGTGCATCGGAAATATAATCACCATTCAGGTTCAGGGTAGCCACCACATCAAATTCTGCCGGACGGGTCAGGATCTGCTGGAGGAATATATCAGCAATAGCATCTTTGATGATTATTTTCCCCTGGGCTTCGGCATCCTTTTGGGCCTGATCTGCTGCCGGGCTTCCTTCTGTTTCTTTAATGCGGTCATACTGATCCCAGGTGAAAACATACTGCCCAAATTCTTTTTCCGCCAGATCATAACCCCATTGTTTAAAGGCCCCTTCAGTATATTTCATGATATTGCCTTTATGGACAAAAGTCACACTTTTGCGATTGTTTTTAATAGCATAATCAATGGCGGCCCTCACCAGACGATAGGTACCCTCCTGGGAAACTGGTTTGATCCCGATCCCCGAACTTTCCGGAAATCTGATTTTGGTAACACCGAATTCTTCCTGAAGAAATTTGATCAGTTTTTTAGCTTCCTCTGAATCAAAGGGATATTCGATGCCAGCATAGATATCTTCCGTGTTTTCCCTGAATATAACCATGTCAGTATCTTCGGGCCGTTTGACCGGCGAAGGGACACCTTGAAAATAGCGTACGGGACGCAGACAGGTATACAGGTCCAGTTTCTGCCTCAAGGCTACATTCAAAGAAGTAAAACCGCCGCCAATAGGCGTTGTCAGGGGGCCTTTAATGGCAATGATATGTTCTTTGATCACTGCCACCGTTTCATCCGGCAGCCAGCTGCCCGTCTCCTCAAAAGCTTTCTCTCCGGCTAATACTTCTTTCCAGACAATTCTTTTTTTTCCCTGGTAAGCCTTTTGTACTGAAGCTTCCAGGACACGGGAAGCTGCCGCCCAGATATCCGGTCCAGTACCATCTCCTATTATAAAAGGGATGATGGTTTCATTGGGGACATTTAAAACACCATTATTCACCGTTATTTTTTCTCCCGCCATAATTTACCCTCCAGTTTTTATGTTTTCTATGAAAAAGCTCTGGGATTAATAATCCCCACTATTTTTTCCATCATGAATATTGTCGTGCCAGGGTTTTATTCCTCAAATTGAAAAGTACCATGTTTTTTGAAATGTTCCACCAAACCGCCTTCCGAAAGAATTTTAAGCATTACCGGCGGCAGGGGTGCAATTTTTATCACCGCACCAGTGGTTTCGTTCAACAGGGTTCCCTGGTCCAGATCTATTTTAAGCTGGTCTCCGACATTGATTTGATCCGTGTCACATTCAATCAAGGGCAAACCAGTGTTGATGCAATTACGATAGAAGATTCGGGCAAAGGATTTAGCTATAACTGCGCCGATATCAGCATTGATAATCGCCAGGGGTGCTTGTTCCCGGGAGGAGCCGCAGCCAAAATTAGTCCCTGCCACAATGAAATCACCTTTACTGACCCTGGTATAAAACTCCGGATCCAGGTCTTCCATAACATGTTTGGCTAATTCTTTCATGTCCAAAGTTTTAAACTTATGCCGCCCGGAAATAATATAATCTGTGTTGACATCATTACCAAATTTATGGCATTTGCCTGCTAATTTCATTTCCTCACCTCTCCTTTTTCATCATCTAAAGCAAAAATTGCCGGGGATCAGTGATTTGACCAGTTATAACTGAAGCCGCCACCGTCGCAGGTGATCCCAGATATACAAAAGCTTTATTGTTGCCCATCCGGCCTTTGAAATTACGATTGGCCGTTGATATGACATTTTCCCCGTCCGAGGGAACCCCATTATGGGTGCCGACACAGGGACCGCAGCCTGGCGTTACTACTGCTGCGCCCGCCTGTAAAAATATTTCCATCAAGCCTTCCCGCATGGCAGCGATCATGATCTGTCGTGAAGCCGGGGCAATAATCAATCGGGCCTCTTTGCTGATCTTCTGTCCTTTCAGGATCTGCGCTGCGATACGCAAATCCTCCATGCGGCCGTTGGTGCAGGTCCCTATTACCCCTTGCTGTATCGACACCTCACCCAGTTGACTTATTCCCACTACATTGTCCACCGTATGGGGGCGGGCAATCTGTGGTTCCAGTGCTGATACATCATATTCTTTGACCCGGGCGTAATTCGCATCCGGATCGGCGAAAACCGGCTTAAATTCTTTGCGGCTGTGTTGCTGCACCCATTCGACCGTCTTTTGATCCGCCTCCATCAAGCCGCATTTGG
>JAAYZA010000167.1 GCA_012515055.1 Syntrophomonadaceae bacterium
ACGGCCATGGAGACGTGGTACAGATAACAGACAGTGCAGGAAATATCGTAAACAGTTACGAATATGATGAATGGGGCAACATCACCAGTCAAACTGAGGGCATCGAAAATGAATTCAAATATGCCGGACAGACATACGATAGTGAAACAGGCCTCTATTACCTGAGAGCCAGATATTATGACCCAACCACTGGCCGGTTTATATCAAAAGACAGCAATGAAGGCAGTATTGTTAATCCCTTGAGTCTTAATCTTTATACTTATTGTGAGAATAATCCTACCAGGTATGTTGATCCCAGCGGGAATAATCCTGCTGTGCTATGGGCGTTATATGTTTATGCAACAGCTGTAGCTAACTCGCCTGATACGCAGCAGGACCTGATGTTAATTTCTAATGATTTGGCAAATGCAGATTATCTAAGTGCAGGTTTAGATTTAGTAGGTTTATTAGTTCCAGGTGGAACAGGATTTGGTCAATTATCAAAACCGGCTAGGAATGGAATAATCTGGCTAGCTGAAAATACAGGAAAAAGTGTAGACGAAATATTAGAAATGGTTACTCAAAGCAACAAAGTTATCAATGAATCTAAAGTGCCTAAAGTTGCTGATCGAGAAATGGACAATATAAGATTATTGAATAAAGCAAGGATTAAGGGATATACTGTTTCACTTGATTTAGAAAGAGGTGGATCTAAGTTAAATAATATTCACGTTGATGTAAATGGTACTAAATATACTTATAGCGCAAGTGTTCAGGCTTTTGTCGATTCATATGGAAATAGACTTCCTCATTCGCTAAGGGGGAATAAAGAAATTATAAATGCATTTACAAAAGCACAAGAGAAAATTGGGCAAGGGTGGTAATAATGAAATTTTTCAAACTAAACAAAGACGATATATTAAAAATTATAATTGACTATTTAGCTGAAAAGAACGGATATAATATATTCCGAGCTAAAGCAATAATTTTACAAGATAAAAATGAAATGCGTGCTATAGTCGGCATAGATAAAATTGATGGCGATATAATTATTGACGAGCAGCTCCTATTAAAAATGGATAGTTCAATGGACATTAACGGAGGGCATAATAATAATGGGTTAACTGATGAAGAACTATCTCAAGTTCTTGACAGAATGATTAAAACTGGTGATTTCTGATAAGATACAGGATATAATTCCAGCGGAACAACATATATGCTTGGAGGAAGCACTCCGGCCATTGGGTCAATGGTGCATAACTTATCCGTAAGCGGCAAATACAACGTCACATAGAAACACGCATAGAAAGCTGATACACTGACAGAAAACTTGAAAAACCACCAGTGGAAAATCAAGACAAACAGGAGTATCAGATCGTATTCGTAGTCGGTTTCGTTGTTCCAGAAAAAGAAAGTCACCATTCCGGGATATAAGCCAACCAATAGGATTTATTTTAGAATGAAGCCATACGTGAGTATTTTGATCGCATCGCTCAAATACAAAAACATTGTGAAATGTTAATTGGGCATTATTTTGCAGTATTTTTGTTATGGGGCATACCGCAGTATAATCTTTTCCGCCGCTTTGATCCCGTCCACAGCTGAAGACATAATGCCTCCGGCATAGCCGGCCCCCTCCCCTGCCGGGTATAAACCGGCGATATTGGATAAACCATTTTCATCCCGAATGATCCGCACCGGTGAGGAGCTTCTGGTTTCCACTCCGGTGAGCAGACTGTCTTCCCGGGCAAAGCCTTTGAGGCGCTGATCAAAATAGCGAATCGCCTCCTGCAGTGTCGTTACCACATATCCGGGCAGGCATCCCGTCAGGGGGGCGAAAGTAATTCCCGGCCTGTAGGTGGCTTTCACCTTTCCCTGGTTGTTAGAAATCCTCCCCTGGAGGAAATTTCCCGTTAATTGTGCCGGGGCTTTATAATTAGATCCCCCCAGTTCAAAAGCCAGATGTTCCCATTTTCTTTGAAAAGCGATTCCGGCCAGTGGGTGCTGGTCGGGATAATCAAGGGGTGAAACTCCCACCAGAAGTGCCGCATTGGCATTATCCCCATCACGTTTATTTTCGCTCATTCCATTGGTCACCACTGCCCCTTCTTCGGAAGCTGCCGCCACAACATATCCTCCCGGACACATACAAAAGGTATAGGCGGAACGGCCATCCTTGTTATGAAAGGCCATTTTGTAATCTGCCGCCCCCAATCCGGGATAACCAGCGTAATCTCCGTATTGGGCCTCATCGATCATTGCCTGGGGATGTTCGATCCGGACCCCGATGGAAAAGGCCTTGGAGTTCATGATAACGCCCCGGCGGTATAGCACATCATATGTATCCCTGGCACTGTGACCGGCTGCCAGCAGCACGGTGCAGCAATCTATTATCCCGCTATTATTGACCTCAACTCCACTGACGGCTCCATTGTTAATGATGAAATCCGTCACTTTGGTGTTAAATCTAACTTCTCCGCCATGGGCCTGAATCTCCCGGCGGATGTTTTTTACGGTTGCGATCAACAGGTCTGTTCCGATATGGGGCTTATGATCGTACAGTATGCTGGCCGGCGCCCCGGCTTTGATGAATTCCGCCAGGACGAAACGACAGCGGGGATCGCTGATCCTGGTGGTAAGTTTACCATCAGAAAAGGTGCCGGCCCCTCCTTCGCCAAACTGTACATTGCTTTCTGTATTCAGCCGGCCGGTTTCCCAGAATTTCTGGATACTGGCCTTCCGGCGGTCAACATCTTCGCCTCTTTCCAGCAACAAAGGCTGGTAGCCCTGTCTGGCCAGGATCAGCCCGGCAAATAATCCTGCCGGACCGCTGCCGATGATAACGGGTCTGTTATTCATCTTTTCAGGACCGGGCTTTGCTTCCCGATAGTTCATATCGGGAGTAATTGTAATCCCCCGGGTCTTAAACCTATCCAGGATCAGGTTTTCATTTTTGAGTTTTACATCCACTGTGTAAACATAAAAAATGGCGCTTTTATTGCGCGCATCAATTGATTTTCTATATACTGCATAATTAAGCAATTCCCGCTCTTTGATTTTAAGCCGGGCCAATATGGCAGACTGCAGGGCTTCTTTTTCACTTTCACTGTCAGCAGCTTTAATGATATTTATTTTTATCTCAGATAATCTTAACATGGCTTCTCCTGTCAATTTTCATATTGCCGCATTCTGTCCGGCAGCAAACCCTGATGACCAGGCCCATTGCAGATTATAACCGCCGCATTTGCCGTCTATATCGATGATCTCCCCGCAAAAATAAATTCCCGGTACTATTTTTGATTCCATTGTTAGTGGATCGATCTCCTCAGTATTGATGCCTCCCGCTGTTACCTGGGCACTGTTCCAGCCCTTGGTGCCTCTGATTTTAAATCGCCAGTCAGTAAGGATGGCGGCTATTTTGCCCTGTTCTTCCGGAGAAACAGCAGCCGCCGGTTGTTTTATATCTTTTATGCCGGCCTGTTTGAGAATAACCGGTATCAAACGTTTATTGATCAATCCCACTAAACTAAAGTCCAAAGGTTTCTTTCCGGCAGATTGCAGCCGTTTACTGAGCAGAACACTTATTTCCTCCGCAGATAATTGATCGAGGATGGATATTTTCAGGTAAGGATTCTGCCCGGCCTGAAGTAATTCCCCGGCTTTTCTGCTGATTTGCAGAATGGGCGGGCCTGATACGCCATAATTGGTGAAAAGGATATCGCCCCGGTCTTTAATTATTGACTGATCATTAGCCAGGATTTCGGCAGCCCCAATAAATTTAACCCCCTCAATGCTTTTGAAAAAATTCCCCTCCAGCATCAATTGCACCAGGGCTGGAAATATTCCCGTTACCGTATGCCCTATTATTTTAGCCAGTTCAAAACCATTGCCATCAGAACCGCTGCCGGGCATTGCCTTGCCCCCTGCTGCTATAATCAGGCGGTCAGCAGAATAGCGTTGGCCGTTTTCAGTTTCCAGCAATATTTTTTCTTGCGCTGGTATGATGTTTTTAACCAGGGCATCAGCTACTATTTTTATACCACTTTGATTCAGTTCGTATAAAAATACATCCAGAATACTTGAAGCCTGATCTGACATGGGATAAACCTTGCCTGCTTCCTCCACTTTGTGAGCAATGCCCAGTTTCTCAAAAAAACGGATGGTTTTATCGATATCAAAATTCTGCAGGGCCTGGCTGGCAAAATGCGGGTCATTGCCGCTATAGCAATCGACTTCTGTATGGATATTGGTGAAATTACAGCGTCCATTGCCGGTAGCCAGAATTTTCTTGCCTACCCGGGGGTTTCGCTCCAGGATGGTAACATCTGCGCCCCTTCGACGGGCAGATATGGCTGCCATCATCCCCGCTGCTCCTCCGCCAATAATAAAAACCTGTTTTTTGCCCATAAAGTCTCCTTAAATCCACTTAAAATACCTGGTTAACATCAGTTTACTATTATTACCAGTATTTATACTTTTACAACCGATCAGCGGTTGTTCTTTTCCAGTTCCAGCAAGCGGGCTTTTATTTCCAATCCTCCGCCATAGCCGGTTAAACTGCCGTTTTTACCAATGACCCGGTGACAGGGAATAATAATGGCGATGGGATTGCGGTTATTGGCCAGGCCTACCGCCCGGCAGGCTTTAATATTGCCGGCCTGTTCGGCTATTTCCTGATAACTCCTGGTTTCACCATAGGGGATCG
The DNA here is from genome assembly GCA_012515055.1 of Syntrophomonadaceae bacterium. Classification (GTDB taxonomy): domain Bacteria; phylum Bacillota; class Syntrophomonadia; order Syntrophomonadales; family Syntrophomonadaceae; genus UBA1368. The sequence goes on from JAAYZA010000167.1 coordinate 4,685, forward strand.
CCAGCAATGCCTGCCATACACGGAGTTGAAAATCTGTTCCTTCAGGTTTGAGGGGCAAATCAAAATCCTTCCTGCTTCCCTTCAGATATTCTTTGATCTGGGTGGCAGCCTCTTTATTCAGCGGGGTTTCTTTTATCATGGCATTAAAGGGTTCTTCTTCGCCTGCCAGAACAACATCCGTTATAAATTCATTATCGTCTGCGATGCCAATTTTCCCTATTTCCGTTTGATAAAAGCAAATATTTTTCATGGTTACCTCCATATACAAAAAACGGCCGACAGTTTTCCCACTGCGACCGTTTTAAGCCTAATACCTGGTTTGAACTTCTACTATATTGCCGCCATAGTATTTTTCCCGCAGTTTGGGTTTTTCAATTTTGCCGGTGGGGTTGCGGGGAACATCATCGAAAATTATTTTTCGCGGTCTTTTATAGCGCGGCAGCGGTTTGCAAAAAGCAATAATATCTTCTTCTTCACATACTAATCCAGGTTTTATTTGAATTATGGCCGCCGCTATTTCTCCCACCCGGCGGTCCGGCAGCCCAATAACTGCCACATCTTTTACCGCCGGATGACGCCGCAGGAAATCTTCTATCTGCACCGGATAGATATTTTCTCCGCCGGAGATGATCACATCTTTTTTACGGTCAACTAAAAAGATAAAGCCGTCTTCATCCATGCGGGCCATATCACCGGTAAAAAGCCATCCATCCTTGAGTACTGCCTCCGTCGCTGCCGGGTCGCGATAGTAACATTTCATCAGCCCGGGCCCGGATACGGTTAATTCCCCTACTTCTCCCCGGGGTACCGGCTGACCGTTTTCATCAACGATCCTGGTTTCCCAATTGTAGCCGGATTTGCCAATAGCACCTACCTTATGGATGTTTTCAACTCCCAGGTGGACACATCCCGGCCCGATGGATTCGCTCAAACCATAGTTGGTATCATACAGATGATGGGGAAAAACCTCTTTCCAGCGCTGGATCAGACTGGGCGGAACCGGTTGGGCCCCAATATGCATCAAACGCCATTGGGCCAGTTCATAATCTTCCAGTTTCAATTCCCCTCTTTCGATGGCATCCAGAATATCCTGGGCCCAGGGGACCAGCAGCCAGACAATTGTGATCTTTTCCCGGGAAACGGCGTCCAGTATCCATTCCGGTTTGACCCCCCGCAGCAAAACTGCTTTGCTGCCGGCCAGCAGACTGCCGAACCAGTGCATTTTGGCTCCGGTATGATATAAAGGAGGGATACACAAGAAGTTGTCTTCCCGGGTCTGCCCATGGTGATTTTGTTCCGTCTCACAGGCACACATCAGACTGCGGTGACGATGGAGTATAGCTTTGGGGAATCCGGTAGTACCGGAAGAAAAATAGATGGCCGCGTCATCGTCCTCGGTCAGATCTATCCGGGGCGCTGTCAATGAACAACCGGCGGCCAGTTTATCATAACTTGCGGCGAAGCTGGGGCAATCTTCACCTACGAACAAACGTATTTTGACTGCCGGTATCTGCTCGGAAATCAACTCGATTCTCCCAATGAATTCTGGCCCAAAGATCAGGGCATCGACTTCTGCCAGATCCAGACAGTATTTGATCTCATCTGCGGTATAACGATAATTCAAAGGTACCGCGATGGCCCCCGTTTTTAATATCCCAAAATAAATCGGCAGCCATTCCAGGCAATTCATCAGTAATATAGCAACCTGATCACCTTTTTTAATCCCTTTTTCCAGCAGCAAATTGGCAAATTGATTGGCCTGGTTATCAAAATCACGCCAGGTAATGACCCTTCTGTACATAGGTGCTGGATTGGGTTCCACCAGTTCATATTCCTTCCAGGTGATTTTTTGTTTTTCCAGCAATTCCGGGCTGATTTCGATCAAGCTGATTTCATCACCATATAAATCGGCATTGCGTACAAGCAGATCTGTTATAACCATCGATGAATCTTCCTCCTCCACTAACTTACCAAGTTATTATAACATTAAACTTCCGCATACCGGTTTAAATATGCCGTCAATTTATGAGTAAATAAAAAACGGGCCAGTTGCTCCTGACCCGCCATTATAAATCCTGGTTACTCCTCATCATAACTCTGTGGCAATGAATCATCGAACTGTCCCTGTGAATCGTGGCTTCCGCAATTTAAACACACCCACTGCTCACCATCGTAATCAAAATCCGTTATTTCTCCGCACTCTGTACAAAAATCCACGACTTTGGTTGTCATTGCATCATCCCCCTTTTCCTGTTTACAACGAAATCTAATACTGGACCCGGATGAAATCACAACTCTTGCCTTCACTTATATTATATCACGCTGCATAATCTGCTAAATGAGGATTTTGTATAATCAGTTTTTTAACAAATTGGCCGAGGAATTTCATAGGTATCATCCTGAGGCAAAGACGAAGGATCTTAAGATCCCCCCTTACGGGTACTATAATGTGTTGCTTGCAACACATTTAATGCAGCTTCACCGCAAATATTTTCGCCATTTAACTGCGGAGGGAACTCAGGACGGTCTCCAGCCTTCCCAGCCCTTCCATCATAACCCCGGCAGGACAGGCCAGGTTCATACGCTCAAACCCCACACCTTCCTCGCCAAAAATATAACCTTCGTCGAAAAACAATAATGCTTTTTCCTGCATCAATTTTTCCAATTCCAGGTGATCAATTCCCAGTCCCCGGCAATCCATCCATTGCAAATAAGTACCTTCCAATGGAATTACACTGATTTCGGGTATTTTCCTGGCTATATATTCTTTCAACTGCAGATGGTTATGATAGATGTGCTGAATCAATTGATCCAGCCACTCCGCACATTCAGTATAAGCGATTTCACAGGCCTTATACCCTAATATGTTCAAAGAAAATATACCATTTACCGCCATTTGAGCCGTGAATCTTTTCCGCAGTTCTTTATTGGGAATAATGATATTGGAAGTCTGCATTCCGGCCAGATTGAAAGTTTTGCTGGGGGCAGTGCAAACCAATATTTTCTGAGTTAATTCAGCGGATAAATCAGCCAAAACAGTATGTTTAAACCCGGGCATGATCAGATCAAAGTGGATTTCATCAGAAATGATCAGTATATCATTGGCCAGGCATATTTCCCCGACCCGGGTCAGTTCTTCCCTCGTCCAGACTCTGCCCACCGGATTATGAGGGCTGCAGAACAACAAGATTTTAGTCCGGGGATCACCGGCCTTTTTTTCCAGATCATCAAAATCGATTTGATAGGTATTATCAGTGTAGAGCAAAGGGTTTTTCAGCAGGACCCGCCGGTTGCCTTCCACCGCGGCGTAAAAAGGATAATAGACCGGCGTTTGCACGATGACAGCGTCCCCTGGGTCAGTAAATGCTTGTATGGCCTGGAAGAATGCATTGACAACCCCGGGGGTACCAACGATCCATTCCGGCTCGATCTGCCAATTATGTCTTTTCATCATCCACTGGCAGACTGACTCCAAATATTTGAAAGTGGGACTGGTATATCCTAAAACAGCTGTGTCCAAATATTTTTGTAATCCGCTGATGATTTCCGGCGGATGTTTTAATTCCATATCAGCGACGGAAAAAGGAATTATCCCCGGGGCAATCCCGGGATTGCATCTTTTCATCTGTTCCCATTTTGATGAACCGGTGTCGCTGCGATCTATTATCGTCTCAAAATCATATTTTCTTTTATTCGTCATCTGTTTTTCTCCTGTTTTGATTTATTGCCTTTGTTTAATATCAGGATAAATCAAAATCAGGCATTTGACCATGTTCTGACCGCCAGAACAATCAGGTATTTTGCAAAACTGACTGGACAGCTTCGGTAATCTCCTGGTAACTGGTGCAGCGGCAAATATTTGCTTGCAGCCATTCACTGATCACTTCATCATCGGCGTCGGGATGAATATTGATTAAACCCTGGCAGTTCATGATAAAACCCGAGGTACAGTATCCGCATTGGAAGGCGGACTTATCTATAAAAGCCTGCTGGATGGGAGCCTGGTGTAATCCCTCAATGGTTGTTACTTCATGTCCAACGGCTTCGGCTGCCAGAGTCAGACAGGATTTTACCGGCCATCCGTCCATTAATACGGTACAGGCGCCGCAATCACCATTTTCGCAGCCGGGCTTGGCCCCTGAAAGCCCCAGGCCATCCCTTAATATATGAAGCAAGGTATCGGCAGGTCTGGCCAGGACCTTTCTTTCTTCTCCGTTAACATGCAGCATTATCAAACTTTCATTGAGGATTTGCATAGGGGGGGTCCTCCAATTCTTTTATGATACTGGTCAGCAGGTTTTTTAAGATAAATTTCCGGTAACCAGCCGAGCCCAATAAATTATCCGGGATAACCAGCGGTATCTTTTCAATAGCATTATTGACCCGCTGCTCCACCCCCAGGTCGGTCCTGTTCAATTCACTTTCCATTTCCAGGGAGCGGAAGGGGTAATCACCCAGACCGCTGAAGGCGGCACGAATTTGGTCATCTTTATTTATTGCACATACCGTTAGCAGAGGATAATCGATCTTATCCTTTTTGGTCCTTTTAGCATGGAAATAAGGGCAGGATAAATATTCCTGGGGGATTCTCACCTGAGCCAGCAATTCCCCCCGGTTCAGCTTTAAACGCCCGGCAAAGATCTTTTCCAGGGCAATGGTCTGCCTGGCTGCAGGTGATATTGTCACTGCTTCACATTCTGTCATCAACAAGGGCAGAACCGCTTCCCGATATATGATTGTCCCGCAAATATTTCCACCCAGGGTGATTTTATTCTGTATGGTGTGATCAGCCACCCGGGCTCCTGCCTGAGCTAACAGGGGAAATAAATTGGCCTCATGGATCTGGGTCAGGGTTACTGCGGCCCCAATGACCAGATGATCACCTTGAATTTCCATAACTTTTAATTCTGGTACTTCCTTTACATCGATGACCGCCCCGGTAAATATATTGCTCATGCGGGCCATACTGATGATTTCGGTCCCTCCTCCATAATACAGGGGGTTCTTGCCCTCTGCTTCCAGAGTCTGAAAGATCTCAACTGCCTCGGCCAGATTTTCTGGTCGGTAATATTCAAAATCATAAGGGATCATTCATTGGCCACCCCCCAGTTTCTGCCACAAAAATTCCGGTGTCAGCGGCAATTGATCAAGCTCAGTCCCGGCCGCCAGGCTCAGGGCATTAGCTAATGCAGCATGAATACCTATTATCCCATGTTCAGATATGGCCCGGGCACCGAAGGGACCATTGACATTGGGGGTTTCCACCCAATCAACTAAATACTCCGGCTGTTCACCGAGCCGCATTACTTTATAGGTACGCAGACTGGTGTTTTGTAATTTTTGCTGCGCGTCCCAGATGAATGCTTCCCGGGTACCCAGGCCAAGTCCCATGCCCATTGCCCCCATCACCACTCCTTTTGCGCTTTTAGGATTAAGAACCTTACCGGCATCCAGAACGGTTGCGGCTTTTAATATTTTATAGGTATAGTCTGCAGTATCAAATTCCACCTCAACTGCCTGTATGCCAAGTGTTTCAAAAGGACCGGGCTTTCCTGCACCGGTTTCCTTATTCATCGATGAAAGATGGGGCATGACATATGTTCCCCGGCCCACTACCTGTTTGCCCACTGTATTCCCATTGGGATACTTATACCCATGCACTATGTTTTTATATTCAATAAATATTTCCGGATTTTCTTTTAAGAAGATTCTTTCCTGGTCATAATCCAGATCTTCCGGTGTGCATCTGAGTGCCATGGCCCCCAAATTGATTAACTGGCCTATGGCATCTGCTGCCGCTGTTTCTACCGCCCGGCCCACCAAAAAGGTAGACATGCTGGCCACCGTTTTCCAATCATGGGGACTGGTGCGGGTATTAACCGGAAATTCTACAAAAACCCTGTTTATATCCATTCGCAGGCTTTCAGCCAGGATCTGTGCCATGGTGGTCTTAGTCGATGGTCCAATTTCCACTGCCCCCACCTGCAGGTTGGCACTTCCATCTGAATTAAATAAAACGATAGCCGCCGCAAAAGCATCAGTAGGAGAACTGGAGGTTTTCCACAGACAGGCCAATCCCTGGGCTCTGACCTTTCCATTTCCCATATCGATCCTTTGTCCTTCATTCCAATTAATCAGTTTTTGCAGTTTATCCATGCATCCGGGCATATAACCCAGATTACTGGGAGTTAATCTAACCTGTGTCGGTGTTGTGTTACCAGACTGGATAGCATTTATTCGCCTTAATTCCAAGGGATCTATGCTCAAGGCTTTGGCCAGTTTATCCATGGTGCGCTCAACGGCAAAGGTCATGGAAGAATGCCCGAAACTGCGATATGAAGTGGCATATGTGTGGTTAGTATAAACACAATAAGCGTCACACCAGACATTATCCAGATGATAAGGTCCGGTGCAGCTCATAGCCATAGCAGCAGTCATACGTGGACCTGTATCTGCATAGGCCCCGGTACCGACTAAATAAGTATATTCCCCGGCCACCAGCCGGCCGTTCTTTTTAGCCCCAAGTTTTATATATGCTTCCAGAGATAATTTAACGGGTGAACTGGCTATGTCCTGTTCCCGGGTATTCATGATCAAAACCGGCTGCCCCCCGACAGCCTGTGAGGCTATAACAGCTAAATACTCTAGATTAACGGAGGCTTTGCCGCCAAACCCTCCTCCCACCAGGGGAACGTGAACTATCACCTTGCCCAGTTCCTTATTAAAATGCTCACTGATTACATTGCGAACGGCAAAAGGCCCCTGGCTGCTGGTATGAATAATGATTTGACCATCCGGTAAAACTTCAGCTCTGGCATTGCGCGGTTCCATTGCCATGTGATCCGATGCCGGCAGTAAATAACTACCTTCAACAATGATCTCCGCTTCCTCCCAGCCTTTATCCATATTTCCCTTGCGTATTCTGGCGTTATGACAGATATTAGTGCCGGCGGCCGGGTAAACATCGGGGATCACCTTTTTGTACTGGCCCAGATTCTCATGTACCAGCGGCGCATCCGGCTGCATCGCTTTACCAGGGGAATCCACAGGAGGGAGTTCTTCATACAATACCTTGACACTGGCTGCTGCAGCACAGGCTTCATATTTGCTGCGCGCAATTACTATTGCTATCGGTTCACCGTAGCAGCGTACCTTATCCCTGGCCAAAGGCGGCCGGTCTTCCAGGACTGAACCAGTTAAAATTGGATATGTTTCCCCGGTAACAATTGTTTTTACTCCAGGCATGGAATTTGCTTCATCGATTTCAATGCTCTTAATCTTTCCATGTGCACAGGTGCTGGTCACTAAAACGCCATACAATAAACCCGGGGTGATGACATCGGCATTATATAATGCCCGTCCTGTAACTTTCTCCCCGGCCTCTTTGCGGATAACATCATTGCCAATGGTCTTTAAATCCAACTATTCTATCCTCCCAATAATGTTTCTTTTAATCTTATTTCCCAATTCAAAGGTTAATATTCCCGATAAATGCATTCAAAAGACATCGTGTTAAAAACCCGCTGATAACCGGCGGGTTTTTTAATTTTTGCCTGCAGTTTGGTTAACCCTGCTCCGCTGGCAGCAATTAGCAATAATTGTTTTTATAACCGATTATATCGCTCACTGTAAGTTTTCACGATTATAGTCATATATTAAATGAGTGCAGATTGCCGGGAGATTCTTTGGGCAGGGTTCAATATTAATCATAACTATCATTTTGTCGGGAGGTAGTATAATAATTTATGGAATAAATGTATTTACAGTTATCCTTATTTATAAAGAAACGGAGTGAGAAATAATATGATTAAAAGATTTAACAGTAAAAGTTTGGCATTGATTTTGATTTCTTGTATGCTTGTTTTCAGTTTGGCCATCCCGGCTATTGCCCAGGAACCGGTGTTAGAGCCCGTCATATCTGACCTGCCGCTGGTGAAAGATGCGCCACTGGCACCTGATTATGCCGCCTACGATGCCCAAGTCAAGGAAGTGATGACGGAAGACGGTATTGTTACCGCTATTCTGGCCATTACTGACGGCAATGAGGAAAGGTTCAATATCTTTAGTGATACGGTAGTAATCAATAATGAAACCGGCAACCCCTCCAGCTTGAATGAACTGGTGCCCGGGGATAAAATATTCGTCTATGGAAGCCTGATGAAAACCCGCAGCCTGCCGCCCCAATCAACTGCTTTCATCGTACTTACCGATATTGATGTTAAAGCACCGGCTAAGTTTGTTAAGGTGATGAGTATGGAAGAAAATGCCGCCGGTAACCTGATAGTATTTGATGCCAATGGCGAATATAACGTAAATATAACCGAGGAAACAGTACTTCGACCCTATCGGACCAAACAAATCGTTACAAAGGATGACATAAAAGCAGGTGCAAATATTCTGGTGTGGTCTGAAATCATGACATTGAGTCTGCCGGCGCAAATGACTGCGGATATGGTGGTTCTGCTGCCGGAAGAACAGGAACCGTCCTCAGATAAAATAATCATCTCTTTAATGGCCGGTGTGATTGCTTATAATGGTCTGGAAATCACCCCGGAAGGGGACGAACTCTTTTACGACCAAAATGACACACTCATGATCCCGTTGCGGAAAGTTTGTGAAACACTTGGTTATGAGGTTAAATGGGTGCCGGAAGGAAACAAAATCGAGCTGCACAAGGATGGGCAGATAGTGAAGCTGCAAATTGGCAGTCATCAATATAATGATGTGGAACTTGCCATTGCTCCGGAGCTTACCAACTCCATCACCTTCGTTCCGACGGAGTTCCTGGCAGAAATATTAAATTATGAAGTTTCCATAAATAATCATCATGTATAGACTTATATTTAGGGCCAGGGGAAATCAAAAATGATTTCCCTTTTTTTATGGGCCAACAATTATTGGGGGATTCAGTGCCGTAATCTGATAGATATGCTTTTATATCAATTGCACTAAATGGCAGTTAAGGGTAGAATATTTCCGGGATATTATTATTACCTGATTTAACAGGATGTGTGGTAAGCTTGGAATCTTCAACAGTATTATTTGCGTTTTCTTTAACATTATTTGCCGGTCTGGCTACCGGTGTAGGCAGCGCTCTGGCATTACTCACCAAACGGACCAGTACCAAGTTTTTATCCGTTGCTCTGGGTTTTTCGGCCGGAATCATGCTGTATGTTTCTTTTATGGAACTGCTGCCGGAAGGCATGACAGCGTTAGTATCAGCCTGGGGTGAGACCAGTGGTTCATGGGCTGCGGTCGGTGCCTTTTTCGCCGGAATAGCGTTCATTGCCCTGATTGATATACTGGTGCCGGAGACAGAAAACCCCCATGAAATTCACACAGTGGAAGAAATGGACGGAACCAGCGAAAGCCATAAAGCCAATTTGATGAGGATGGGTTTATTTACCGCCCTGGCTATTACCATACATAATTTCCCTGAAGGGATAGCAACTTTTATAGCAGCTTTAAGTGATCCCAATCTGGGAATAGCCATTGCCGTAGCTATCGCTATACATAATATCCCCGAAGGTATTGCCGTTGCCGTGCCGGTATTCTATGCCACCGGGAGCCGGAAAAAGGCCTTCCGACTATCATTTTTATCCGGCCTGGCCGAACCGGCCGGGGCATTGGTCGGATATTTTTTCCTCATCCAGTTCCTCAGTGATGCCATGTTCGGTTTTGTCTTTGCTGCCGTTGCCGGCATAATGGTATATATAAGCCTGGATGAATTGCTGCCTGCCGCCAAGGAGTTTGGTGAGCATCATCTTTCTATCTATGGGTTGATTGCAGGTATGGCCGTTATGGCAGTAAGCCTCTTATTGCTTTAGATATGTTTCTTGTGTTTTCACCTGTAGACCAGCCCCTTCATTGAAAGGGTTTTTTAATATCTGCTTTAAATCCTATCTTCCCCGTCGATGATTTCCTCCCTGTCCGCGTCGGCGTCTGCGACAACCTGGACCGCAAACATCATCAGCCTCTTCGCAGAGAGTATATTCGCCGCCATCTATCAACAAGCCTTTACCTTCAACCAATGACTCCGCCAGTTTCCTGCGGGCATTAACATAAATACCCTGAACAGTTGTGCGGGCCACATTCATCTGCTGGGCGCATTCTTCCTGGTTAAAACCCTCCAGATCAATAAGCCTGATGGTTTCATATTCATCGACAGTCATATTCACATAATCATTTATACCTTCCGGAGCATCAAGGGGCCCAAACCGACTATTATCAGGCATCTGGCAAACCTTCCTGAATTTCCTTGGTCGTGACATGATTTTAACACCTCAATTACAAATAAGAGTAACCGAAGCGTCCCCCGGTTACTCCTTATATTACAGCTTACAGGTTCTTTAATTGTTTTTCGATAGCTTCAAGTTGTTCCTGTAATATTTCTTTCTCTTCCTCCAGCATCTCCTTGGATGCCCGGCCGTAATTTTGTTCGGCAAAATAACCCCTGCCCTGACCGGGTCCAAAACCATAACCACCGCCAAAACCGCGGCCTGAACCTCTGCGACAGGCATTTCCAAAACCGGCTCCCCGGCCGCGGCCGCCGCCATATCTAACTGCGCCGCTTCCCGCGCAATTGCCCAAACCTCTTCCGGTCATCGGCCCTGCGCCCATGGGGCCAGTTCTATCTCTTCCAGCCATATTGTTCACCTCCTGATAGTTAATGACATATGTCATCATCACTTTTAATTCTACCTCATTGCTGACATATGTCAACAACTAATTATATAACTATTCTTCAGGGGGTTATATGCATATGGCTGAAAGCCATCGTATTACCTTATAAACATGACTGCCATGACTGCTCATGTATCAAAAGAGATAAATAGAAGGCTCACCATTTGCTCCACATAGTGATCCATCATTTCTGTTGTAGGCTCTATCAGGTAATTAAGGACTTTGCTGTTATAAAGGGAAACGATTCCGTGAGCCCCTGCCCAGATTTTTGCCAGATGAAACCATTTATCACTGGGTTTTAAAACAGAATAGCTGGCAGCCAGATCATTATATACCAACTCCCATGCGGATACATTGCGCAGTGCAGCGTCCAGCTGGGCCTGAGCGACTTTTTCCTCCTTGCAGCCAACATAATCATTATATTTGGGTACATCCCGGACAAACATCAGTTCATAATAATTGGCATTTTTAATGCCGAAATCAATATACGCTTTGATAAATGCCCGTATTTTTTCATCAACGTCAAAGTGAGATTCATGTGCATCCATTAAATCTTCATAAAGGTGGTCAAAACCCATTATGAGAATATATAAGTATATCTCGTCCTTGCTGGAATAATAATTATAAATCGTTGTGGCAGTAATATTTAATTTGGCAGCCAGTTTACGCATACTAAAATTTTCAAACCCGTTTTTAGTAATCATTCCCAGGGCCGTAACCATTATTTTATCCTTGTACTTTTTTATTTCTTCTGGAGACCTGGCAGGTCTGGCCACTATTATCCCTCCGTTTGCTGATTGACAAAAATAGATTCCTCGCAGATTAATTTTTAACAACAAAACATGTTTTATATATCTATCTTTAATTGTTTCAATTTCTTACTGGTTGGTATTCCCTTTTCGTCCCAGCCTCGGGCCCGATAAAATACCGGCAGCATTTTTTCCAAATCAACTATAGTATCTTCTCGTTCCGGTTCCAATGGCTGATCAGTCATCCGGGACGGAAGGCTGTCATCGGCACCGGTCAATCCTTCCCGGATATTGTATAAGCGCTCCATGTTAAAACATCTTTCCCCGGCCTGTAAAAATTTCCCCATGGTCATTTTTATGCCGGTAGCATGGTAAAGGGCCTCACCATGCGGAAGCAGCGCATTTATATTAATGGGGATTATCCAGGGAAGCATTTTTCCCAGATTATTCAGGAGTCCGCCGCTTAACAGGGTTCCCTTGCCTAAAATAGGCTTAAGAGGGCTTGATTCCTTAATTTTAAAGGCGGGATTGGGTATCATCATCATAAAGGTAAATACACAACTCCCTCCCAGTGATACTGCGTCCATGCCGTTTTGCAGGAAAACGACCAGTCCTGGTTTGGCTTCTAAGTCAGTGGGCGGCACCGGTATCGGCCCCAATGCTTCCAATAATGCGGCATAGCCGGCGTTTAAATGACATCCACCCCGATTGGCTGTGGCATATCCCAGACCCAGACCGACAGAAATACGCGGATCATAGGCTGCCAGTTCAAGCCCCTTGGAATGGATGGCAAATTCTTCCCCGCCATATTTTTCGCTTAATATTTTGACACCATCAGCCAGTTCCCCCTGCTCCCCTCGGCGGTAAGCAATATTATACAGGGCTTCTAATATATTATCGGTTTTCCCGAATTTCAAGCCAAAATCCTTGATCCCCCGTTCCTGCAGTTCCATGGCAAAAGCCAGGGTACCGCCGGTGGATATGGAATCGATCCCCAAAAGGTCAAGGTGATAGTTCCATTCATTGATAAGATTTAAATCGGAGTTTTCAATATTTGATCCCAAAAGGCCTATGGTTTCAAATTCTGCCCCCTTGATTTCCCTGTTCCCCAGCATAACCCGGCGTTCGCACCTGATGGGACAGCTTACACAGCCGCTGTTGCGAACCAAATAATTATCGGCCAGGTATTCCCCGCTTATTTTTTCGGCTTCTTCAAAACGGCCTTTCTGAAAGTTGCGGGTGGGCAAGATGCCATGCCGATTACTTCGGTTGACCCATAAGGCTGTACCGTAATTACCCAGATCACTGCCGGTCATCTGGTGGGCTTTCAACAAGTGGTTCCACTCCCGGACAATCTGGCTGAATTTTTTCGGGTCATGGACGGGCACTTTCCTGGTACCATATGACACCAGTGCCTTCAGGTTTTTAGAACCCATCACTGCACCGACACCACAGCGTCCTGCTACCCTTTCACCCTAAACCACACAGGCAAAACTGACCAGGTTTTCACCGGCCGGCCCAATAACAAATTTACCATAGCTTTCCGGGAACTGTGCCTGAGTTTCTTCGGAATTTAGCCCCACCAGATGGGAGGCATCCTTAATAACGATCTCACCGTCCAGTATCTCGATGTAGCTCCATGATGAGGCTTTACCCCTTATGATCAGCCCATCAAATCCAGCCCGTCTAAGTTTTACTCCAAATAGCCCGCCACAGTTGGATTGACCTATCCCGCCAGTCAGAACGTTTTTTATCGTGGTGCTGAAGCGGCTGGAACATGGTGCACCGGTACCGGTTAACGGCCCGGTATTTATTATGATAATGGCTTCTGCTGATAATGGATGGGTATGGGGAGGCATTTCATCATATAGTATTCTGGCTCCCAGGGATTTCCCCCCCAGATAGAGCTCCTGGTACTTATCCGATACAGGGTAATCCTTTATTTCTCCGGTTGTAAGGTTTATGTCAGCATATCTTAATTTAATCATGCCGCACCTCCATTTGTATGGCCTCCATAGGACAGTACAAACTGCAAAGCCCGCATCCGACGCAGGCTTTTTCATTGCTTAAAATAGCAGAAACATTTAAATCACCTTTATGAACTGGATAAGTAATAGTCAGGGCGTTTTTGTTGCAAATATCCACGCAGATTGCACAGGCCGTACATAATTCCTCCTGGACAACTGGTTTGGGCCATTGTTTGCGCGGGATCCTCCCGACCTGGACACCGTTTTCATCAATTACCGCTCCCACGGGACAGATCCAACCACAAACACCACATTCGATGCAGCGTTTTTCATTGATAATATGCAGGTTCTTCCTCTCACCAGAAATGGCCTCCACCGGACACATTCTTTTACAAGCGGTGCAGCCATCACAAAGTTCTGTAATCTTATAGGCCATCTCATCTCTCCCCCTGAAAACCAAAAATAAAGGGTTTTTAACTATTTCCCTCATCCAGATTAATTATATTTACACTGTTATTATAACATGATTCAGGCGTTTTATAATATATATCCGGTTATAAATTGATTAGATTAAAAATCCCTCCCAAAGGGATTATATCGACAAAAAAACCTTATGATTCACGACTATATTCCGCTCTCATACACTGGGCAAGCAAGTTGGCTGATACAATTTTGCCTTCACTTATATTTTTTAAAGCTTTTTCAATCTGATAATTAAATTGGGTCGTATGAAAGATTAAAAGTAATATCTTTTCATTGACAAGGGAAAATTGGAAAGATAACATGTCAAGTGAATCGATTCACTTTTTATTCCGAGTGTGTTTTCAAAAGGACGATTTTGAAAATGTAAATATAAAAGTTTGATAAAGTTACGGGATCTGTTTGGGCTTGGGTTTGATCGGGGATCAATAAAAAATTGAAGGGAGGATAGCTGGATTGATAATTTCATGGAATTCGACAAATCAATGTAATATGTTTTGTGAGCATTGTTATCGGGAGGCCGGCGAAAAGGCTGAAGAAGAACTTTCTACTGATGAAGCTAAAAGAATGCTTGAAGAAATTGTTAGAGCAGACTTTAAGATAATGATTTTCAGTGGTGGAGAACCTTTGATGCGTCCCGATATTTTTGAGTTGATAGCTTATGCTAAAAATCTCGGCTTACGGCCAGTTCTGGGTACGAATGGCACTTTAATCAGTCCAGAGGTGGCAGAAAAACTTAAAATGGCTGGGCTGATGGGTGCCGGCATCAGCCTGGATAGTCTTGATGTGAAAAAACATGACCAGCTCCGCCATTATGAAGGTGCTTTCCGTGAGGCAGTTCAAGGAATGAATAATTGCCGGGAAGTGGGATTGCCTTTTCAAATTCATACAACTGTCTTTGATTGGAACCAGGACGAATTGGAAAATATTACGGATTTTGCGATAGAAACAGGAGCCGTGGCACATCATTTATTCTTTTTAGTGCCTACAGGCAGAGCTGTTGATTTGGAAGAAGAATCTTTACGGGCAGAAGCATATGAGGAAGTATTGGAAAGGATTTTAAAGAAGCAACAGGAAATTGAAATAGAATTAAAGCCTACTTGTGCCCCCCAGTTTATGCGCATAGCAAAACAAATGGGTATGGATATGCGTTTCACCAGGGGCTGTTTGGCAGGAACGCATTATTGCATTGTTGGGCCTAAGGGAGATGTTCAACCTTGTGCCTATCTTAATATCCCTTTAGGAAATGTTAAGGAAACACCCTTTAGTGAAATCTGGTCATCCCATCCAGTCTTTAAAGAGCTGCGCACCTTGAATTACAAAGGTGATTGCGGCCAGTGTGAGTATAAATATATTTGTGGCGGCTGCCGTGCCCGAGCCTATTTTTATCATGACAAGGATTTTATGGCAGAAGAACCATGGTGTATTTATCGTGGCCGGCGCGGGCAATTATAGTTTTGCAGTTGATAAGGTAGTTTTTTCAACTGCTTAAATTCAGGGGGGGAAGTTAGATGGTTTTTAGAATGAAGTTCAGTAAAGCTGAATTTTTGGGGATCTTGCTGGTTTTACTCCTGGAGGTATTTTTATTAGCCGCTGGCTGCGGCAATGACAAAGTGGATGGAACTGGGGTACTTGTAGATGAGGTCGATCTTAATGGGGAGGCAGAAAGTCAATTCCCCTTGGTGATCACTGATTCTGCAGAACGAAAGGTGTTATTTGCCGAAAGCCCTAAGAGAATTGCAACAGTTATACCAGCAGATATGGAAATCATTTACGCTCTGGGGGGAGAAGTAGTGGGACGACCTCAAAAAAGTTTTGGCGAAGTTCGCCCCCCAGAAGCAGCGACAGCGGAGGAAATTGGCCGGCCGCAGATCATTAATTTTGAAAAAATCGCTGCCCTGGAAACTGATTTGTTCATAGGTCATAAACGCCTGAACGCCAAAGATGTACCTACATTAGAATCTTTGGGGATGAATGTTCTTTTAACTCAAGGTGATAGTGTGGAGGAAATTATTGATCTTATAGAAATGTATGGCCGTATTTTGAATAAAGAAGCAGCTGCCAATGAGTTGATTTATGATATTGAAATAGAAATTGAAAAAATTTCGAGTGGGTTTGAAGACAAAAACCTTAAAGCCTTGATTTTATATGGCACCCCCAGCGAAACAATGGCCGCTTTGCCCAAGTCATTAGCTGGTAATATGTTTGAACTGGTAGGTATTCAAAATATTTATCAGGATATGCCCGGTCTGAAAACCTATCCAACCTATGCCCAGTTGAGTCTGGAGCGGATTTTAGAAGCAGATCCGGATGTTATTTATTTTATGTTCATGGGTGATGATGAAAAGCCTTTTGAACAGTTTCAAGCAGAGATGGCTCTCATCCCTGCCTGGAATGAGTTGACGGCTATCAGAAACGATAGATTGGTCGTCTTGCCTTATGAGCTTTTTGGGACTAATCCAGGTCCCAGGATCGTTGAATCACTGCATTTTTTGCAGGATAGTTTAAAAAACCTGTACTATTGACCAGAAGGAATTTAGTTGTTTTAAAGGTGGATCAAAGCGGTGCAGATCAAAGACAAGGTAGTACAAATACAAAGTGATCCGCGAAATAAAAAACGTTGGCTGGTAGCTGTCATTGCTTTTTGCCTGGTTATAACAGCAGTTGTATTGGGCTTGATTACCGGGGCTGTCAATATATCGGTCACCGATGTTTGGAATGCCCTTTTTGGAAATGAAGAAACTTTACACAGGCAGATCGTTTATGAACTGCGTCTTCCCCGGGTTTTAACGGGTTTATTAGTAGGAGCTTGTTTAGCGTCAGCTGGTGCATTGTTACAGGGGATCATGAGGAATCCATTGGCAGATCCAGGCATTATCGGTGTTTCATCTGGAGCAGGATTTGTTGCCGTTATTTTTATGATCTTATTTCCAGCTCAGTTAAAGTTTTTACCCCTGGGAGCATTTTTAGGTGCTCTGGTTGCTGCCCTGGTCGTTTTTGGATTAGCCAATATTGGCAGCGGCGGCTCTCCGTATAGAATTATCTTATCGGGGATCGCCGTAAACGCTTTATTGGGAGCTGGGACAACCGGTATCATGATTTTAAACAGTGATAGTGTGCAAGCAGTTCTGCCCTGGCTGGCTGGTGGTTTGAGCGGACGGAGCTGGCCTCATTTTTACACAATTCTTCCCTATGCAAGTATAGGCTTGATCCTGTCTGTTTTCGCAATCAAACCAGCTAATTTACTTTTATTGGGTGATGAGGTAGCCAAACTTTTAGGCCATGATGTAGAAAAAAGCCGGTTCTTATTAATTGTTCTGGCAGCATTTTTAGCAGGTGCAGCGGTAAGTGTAGCCGGCTTGGTTGGCTTTGTTGGTTTAGTTGTTCCCCATATTATAAGGATGTTAGTGGGCAATGATTATAGATATCTATTGCCCATCTCTGCTTTAGGGGGAGGATTTTTAGTGGTTTTTGCGGATATTTTAGCCCGCAGCTGGTTTGATCCAATTGAATTACCGGTCGGCATTTTACTGGCGTTTGTTGGTGCGCCGTTCTTTTTGTACTTACTTCATACTGGAGGAATAAAAAGTGAGTGACAGAGTGTTAGCAGCAGAAAACTTAGACTTGTTTTTATCAACATCCTTTTCAATCGAAGATATTTCATTGGAATTGCATAAGGAGGAAATCGTAAGTATCGTTGGGGCAAATGGTTCTGGAAAATCCACACTTTTAAGGTTATTGACAAGATTGATTGCTCCGGATAGAGGCCATGTTTATTTAGAAGGTAAACGAATAAATGAAATGTCGCCCAAAGCAATAGCACAAAAACTAACTATGCTGCCCCAAACTCATAATCATTATTTAGACTTGACTGTCAATGATTTAGTTAAATATGGCCGGAATCCTTTTAAAAAATGGTTTGAAGGCTTCAAGGCAGAAGATCAGGAAATAATTGATTTTGCTATTTCGGCCACCAATCTGGAAAATATAAAACACCGTTCTTTACCCTCTCTTTCCGGCGGAGAAAGGCAGCGGGCCTGGATTGCTATGTCGCTGGCACAAATGCCTGATATTCTATTATTGGATGAGCCCACAACATATTTAGACATATCACATCAGTTAGAAGTAATGGAGCTTATTAAAAAATTAAACCGTGAAAATGGCATCACTATTGTTATGGTACTTCATGACCTGAATCAGGCGGCCAGATATAGTCATCGCCTGATTGCCATGAAAGATGGGAAAATAGTTCAGCAAGGAACTCCTAAAAAAATGTTCAATCAAGACTTTTTTAAAGAGATTTTTGGGATCGATGTCAGTATATATTATGATGAGGACATCCCCTTCTTTATACCGAGATACATAGGTGCAGCTATGACTGAAATGGCCTGGACATAGATATTAGGAGGTGCAAGTCTTGCTGGAAATGGGAACAAGAGAGAAAAAGAAGCTTCAAACCGGGCAAATTATTGCCGAAACAGCTTTAGATTTGTTTTTAGAAAAAGGATTTCATGAAACCGCTGTGGCAGAAATTATGAAAGAAGCAGGTTTAGGAACAGGTACCTTTTATAATTATTTTGCTTCTAAAGAGGTAATAATTAAATATAGTTTAGCCAAGAGGATAGATATGGCCAGCCAAACTTGTGAGGATATTCAGCAATATGATTTAGACACCACGGAAAAATTGATTCAGATTTTAGAAGTTGTCGGCAACACCTATGATAAAAACCGCCAATTGGTAGAGCTGTATTTAAAGTATTACCATAGTTCTGATAAGAGTGGCAAAGAACCGCCCCATGGGGAAAGATTTATAGAGGTTCTGGCCAAAATCGTCTTACAGGGGCAAAAGGAAAATGAATTCAGAAAGGACATTCCCTGTGAAATTATAGTGGAGATGTTTACCGGTATTCTAAAAACTACTATGAGCAGCAATTTAAAACATTCATTTATTGAAAATATTAATTATAAATACTCGATCTTAGTAAAGGGTATTGTAAAAAGATAAGATCGGTGGTGACAACCACCAATCTTATCTTTCACTGCCTCCAGACACAAAGTTGAACTAGAAATTACGGTTAAAGCTTATGCAGCTGAGTTTTTCCTCCAGTAAATATCAATAATGACGGGATTTAAAAAATCTTCGTTTTGATCAGATAAAACACACCCAATCCTGCTCCCAGCAGAACATACGTTAAAATTCACGGAGGGCAGTTTTTTACCAACTGAATCAATTTATCCATGAAACCAACTCCTTATTAAAATCCTTAAACCAGGTTTTTTATACTTTTTTCAATTAGAACTTCTTTACCGGCTTATTACTTGATTTGTATCATACTTTTCAAAAATAAACAAACACTTCCAAACTATTTAAAAGTACTGGAAGTGTTGCGGCAGTATTTTAACCCTGGTTTTAATCAAAATAAGTTGGTTCTGTAATCTCGGTGGTCAATGCTGTTAATGCTTTATTAACCAGATTCTTTCTGAGTTTATGCTCATTTTCCGGGTCCAGCTTGGGGTTTCCAACCGGGTGGGGAATCGCAACCGTTGGTACAATTCTATTGGCACCCACTGATTCGGAAATAGTGGTAATGGTAGCCATATGCACTACCGGCAGGCCATATCTTTCAATTTCTTTCACCATCGTTGCACCGCAACGTGTGCAGGTTCCTCAGGTAGAAGTCAGTATCACTCCATCAACACCGGCGGTTTTTAATTCTTCTCCGATTTTGCTGCCAAATTCTTTGGCCTTGCTCACAGCTGTCCCCGTACCGGTGGTGGTGTAAAAGAACTCGTATACTTTACCAATATAACCTTCTTTTTCGTATTCCCTCAGTATATCCAAAGGAGCGACCCGGTTAGGGTCTTCGTTAGCATAAACCGGATCATATCCTCCATGGGTAGTGAAGAATTCCTGCGGTTTTAATCTGTCCTGGCCGGAAATATCATATTTGCCCCATTTTTGGGCGCTGGCAGATTCGATGCGGTCAGGATTTCCCTGAGGAACAATGCCGCCTGAAGTGCAAATGGCAATGGTTGCTTTGCTTAGATCTTTAATGGCACGTGCTGGTGCCACATCATCAAATATGGGCATGGGCATTTCCGTTTCAAAGGGCTGTCCTTTTAAACGGGCAATAAGCATTTCAACGGCCCGGACCGAACCTTTCTTTTCGTCAAAGACAGTCTTTCGTATCCCCCGGGGAATATATCCTTCTTCTTCCGGTGAACCGATTTCGGCACCGCTGACCAATTTTTCTGCAATAGCAGCCATTGTCGGTAAGGCCCCGCGCATACCCCCGGCATTATCACTGGTTTTCACCACATAGGCAATTTCTTTACAGATTTCCACACC
This sequence comes from Syntrophomonadaceae bacterium, assembly GCA_012515055.1. Lineage (GTDB taxonomy): Bacteria > Bacillota > Syntrophomonadia > Syntrophomonadales > Syntrophomonadaceae > UBA1368. The sequence continues at coordinate 24,913 of JAAYZA010000167.1, forward strand.
GGGATTTTCCGGATACATCCCGGTCACAACCGGAATATTAAACTTTACGGCCACTTCTTTACATGTTTCCCCGCAAGCCATTCCGTAACGACCAGCATTAAAAGCGGGTCCGGCAACAAATAAATCTGGTGTGATTTCCTGTACTTTATTCAGAATAAATGCCATTGCATCATCTTTATTCTCATTGAAATAATTATCACCGCAGATGATGGTCCCAACTACTTCACCCTGCCCTTGCAGCTGAGTTTCAAATCCGCTGGCAGGCCCAATCTTTTCCGGCCGGAATTCAGGAGGCATTCCAGCTTTGTCTTCACCGCCTATCTGGCCAAAAAATTGATTAACATAATACAGTACTTTAAATTTATCCGCCATCTCAATTTCCCCCTTTCTTAATATGATCTGCAAGTTACACTGTGATAACCGATTTCGGAAGTGGAGCCTATCACTGCATTTAATTCGCACATCAAACTGCCGTCTTCCAATAAGGCCCCTTCCCAGCCGCCGGCTAATACAGCAATAGATTCCGCATTGCCGATCACTCTCTCAGCGGGGGGCAGTGTTACCACATGACTTACATTGCCGGTGGAAACAACGGCAACTGCTTCCTGGGCAGTATCAGCCAGGGGTTGGGACAGTCCATCCCTGCCCGCACATTCATCCGTTATCAGCTGGGTGATTATTCCGGCATTTTCACATTTCTTGCATATCATCAACAAATCTGAATCCGGATTGCCATAACCTTCTTCAGAAATAACCACGGCATCAGCACCAAATATTTGGGCCAGTTTAAGCACATAGTCAGAAACTCTTAATTTCCCGTCTAATGTGGTATGCTCAGGAACCATGATGCAGCCCAGGAAATTAAATTCTTTGCCATGCTGATTATATAGTTCCAGGATCACACTGTTATTTTGGTGCTGGTAGGTAGTGATTTTGTCACAGGCAGCCACACAATTACCACTGACAACAGCGCCATCCAATTCTTCATTGGGATGTAGAATTGCCGGTAAAATGGTCTGAGCATTGACTCCATAAATATAAGTGTCATGGAGCAGCCCCTGGGTGATCATCATTTCCACATACAATACTTTGGGCAGATCCGGGTATTTGGAGGTTTCGGTAAAAACATCCTCCATTTCATAAGTGAGAATTTCCTCTGCCGTCACATCTTTACCGGCCATTCCCACAAATTCAGCGGCTCGCAAACCTGCTATTCTAACTGCTTCCTCATGTTGATGAGGATCCAAGCCTTTATTTACAGAAATATCTACGGTCAGATTTAAAGTCCTGGAAAATGGTGTCCATTTAGCTCCCTCCCCCCACATATCGATAACACCTTCCTGAAAACCAACGATATCGCCGACTGTAACCACTGCCGCACCATAAAGAACATTGGTTTTTCCCTGACCGCACTGGGCCTGTTTCGAAGTAACACCTGGAAAACCATTATTGCCTCCGGAGATCTTTATTCTTGGTTCAATAACATCCTTAACGGGAATTATTCTAATTTTTTCACCTGGTCTGGCAATGTCGATCTTTACATCCGTAATTCTCTCGTCTTCTTTAAGTTTGTTGATCAGGCCTTGCTGATCAACTGTTAAAATACCATCTTTAACAGATGTCTCCTGTCCTAATTGGATATCCTTGATGTATATTCGGCCAATCTCCAGTTTCATTTTTTGTGCACCCCCTAAAATATTGATAAATTTCCCCTGGCTGTTCATGCAGTGCCGACTCCAGCAAGATCAAATCTATCATCTGGTAGTCTGCCGCCACGTTCATGTTTTTTACCCTGTGATCAGTAAGCATTTTGTATTTTATAATGCTGTTTTCAATAGTTTGTGCCGACAAAAAATCTGTTTTATCCTGCTGTTTTCCCAGAATTACTGAACGATAAGAGGAATAAAACATTCTCAGACTTGCTGTCAGAGGATGAGTGATCAATTCATGTCCTGCATACACCAAATCCCTGACGCGGATCAATGTTTCTTCAACGGAATCATTCCTAAAATAGACATTTCTATACTTGGCCGCGACCATGGGATTATTAGTGACAATCATTGCTGGCAAACAATTATCCCCCCTCCCTTCGTGTTTTTTCATCATTTTTTTATTCTTCCAGCTAAGAGGTATATCTTGGGAATTCGATCCCACTGCCAAAAACTAATATATATCAGCCTTTGCAATAGGATATTTTTATGTTTCCACGACTGAAAACAAATATGCAAAAACATGCTCCCTGAAATCCGGTTTATCCCTGGCCGCAATTATTCTTTGGCCAGACGGTAATCAGCACCTTTCGACAACCCCGCATCCTTTACGATCATAAATGCCAATAATAAAATGCCCACATAACCATTTATTACATAAATAATGTTTACCAGACGGTCAAAAGGCACTTTCAATCCAATGATTACTCCAATTACAGCCAGTACAAAGGTCAGGATCTGAAATCTTCTGGTGTTTTCTTCCGTTACCCGAACAACAACTGTCCAGAGTAAAGGTACCGCAGTAGTGTATATACCTACTGAAACCAGCAGAGTGAAGGCGATGGCCATAAGGGGATGAATATTGGCGGCCAGAATCAAAGAAGGTATCATGGACCCTGCTACTTGCTCAATATTGGACATTAAGCCTAGAGCAACCACTATCACTGCCAGTGAAAATCCCACGGCACCAAAAATAGCACCGTAAATTGCATCCTTTCTGCTTTGGGCTTCGGCGCCGATTGATGACATGAAAGCAGCCAGCCAGAGCATACAAAATCCCACATAGGAACCGGCTGCAAATAGCCAGTTGGTAGAAGCTCTCAATAAACCTAATTTCGGTATCATCTGATTGGCGGCCGATAATCCACCCGGGTTCATTAATATACCCGCTACACCCAGACCAATTGCCATTACAGCAATGATGGGGCCGATACTGCCAATGACTTCAACAATTCTATTCAGCCCGAATATAACGGTAATCCCAGCCAGTACGGCCAGCCCAATACCGCCCACATAAGTTGGCAGCCCGTACTGTTGCTGCAATGTAGCCCCGGCCCCCCCGATCATTACGATAAATGACATGAATATGAATATGACCGAAAAATAATCATAAAAAGTCCCGACGATTTTACCGCAATAATAGGTGTAAATGTCATTCCTGTTCTTAAACTTATTTTTGTTGCCGGCCGAGACAAAACTGGTGCCAACATAAAGGAATAAGGCAAACACGACCAGAGCCCCTAAAATACCTTTAAAACCATATGACACAAAATACTGCATTATCTCCTGTCCGGTAGCAAATCCTGAACCAACTAAAAAAGCCACAAAAGCCCCTGCATAAATAATGATTTGTTTAACGTTTCTGGCTTGTTGTTCCATCTTGTTCCTCCCAATATTTATTTCATGACTTAGTATGTGCAGATAATCTTTTTAATAATAAAAAAATAGCACCTGCGTTTTAAGCAGATGCTATAAGGAGTACATCCGGTATTTAGAGGGGTGATGGTTAATATTTGCTTTTGTAGTGACTCAGCTGGAAATGCATAAACTGATTAGGCGCAGTCTACTAAAGAAGACCAGCGGCTCAGATTCTCATATTCGTGTTCACAACAGATGACCAGCATCCCGTTTATAGAAGCTATAATCTTCTGTCAAGATAAGATTTTAAAGCATGGGCAAATTTTTCGGGACGTCTTTTGCAGTCAGTGTTTACAACCTTCTATAAGATATATCTCACAATCAGGAGTTCTGGTGCTTGCAAGAAGGGCACTCCTGTTATATCGCGACAGCTTTTAACCTCTGCAAAGGTTTCCTGTCCTATATTCGGTCATAACCATTTGACACCATAACAATTTTTTGATTCATCGCCATATCTTCCTTGCATTCGGGTCAGCAGCGAGACATTGTTCTCTCAAACTTTCTAATTTTGCTGTATAATCTTCATTTGGATCATCATACTTCAACACTTTGATAACAGATAGTTCAAATCCTTCCGGGCCATATTGGTTCCAAAGTTCCTGTAATTGTTTATTGGGATGCCATTTGGTTGACAATTTTGTATTAGTACTGTTAAAGTCCGCTTTCGTGTCTTTGGAAATGCCCAAAAACACTTCGCCAGTTTCCTTACAGCAGTAAGAAATTACACCCATTTCCGGCTGCTTATTTTTATAGACTTCTAAAAGCTCTTTTTTTCTTTTTTTATCCATCATTCTCACCTCGACTTAAGTATTAACCAATATACCACAAAAATAATTCCCGCTTTATATCAATATCGTTCCGCTACGTCGTAATTTGTTATTCCGATGACATTAATATTTTCAGGAACTAGCCCGTTTTCATATTGCGTTCGAAGGTATTCATCCCTTCATTGATGGTAATGGCGGAACCGGACGTTTGCTGGTTAACTTTGAGTTGATGAAAGCAGGCTTCCCACCGATTGATATGTAAGCGTCAAAAACATCATGACTAAGGCTAAATTAAGTCAGGTTCATCTATCCCAAGCAGGTCGCAAAGGGCATTGTTGACTGCTATCCTGAAATCTTCATCCGACATGACATTAGCTTGGGCGTA
>JAAYZA010000269.1 GCA_012515055.1 Syntrophomonadaceae bacterium
AACTTCTGCGGCATAATGGCTGCTTCCGTGTGAATCAAAATATGCCGGACCGGATCATGGACAGTAATGATCTGGAGCGGGAGCGGGGTATTACCATATTATCGAAAAACACCAGTATCCGTTATGGTGAAACCAAAATCAATATCATTGACACGCCTGGACATGCCGATTTCGGCGGAGAAGTAGAGCGCATCGTCAACATGGTCGATGGTGTCCTGCTTCTCGTCGATGCTTTTGAGGGACCAATGCCCCAGACCCGTTTTGTTTTGCAAAAAGCTCTGGATGCCGGACTTAAACCCCTGGTGGTTATAAACAAAATCGACCGCCCTGATGCCAGGCCTTTTGAAGTGATAGACAAAGTGCTGGATCTGTTTATCGATTTGGGGGCTAATGAAGAGCAGTTGGATTTTTCCATTATATATGCTTCTGCCAAATGGGGGATGGCCAAAGATTCCCTGGAGAGCAGTTCGGATAATATGGTTCCATTGCTTGATGCAATTCTGGCTAATATACCTTCACCTGTCGGTGATCCTGACCAGCCTTTGCAAATTGCGGTTTCATCAATCGATTATGATAATTATGTCGGCAGGATAGGAATTGGTAAGATAGCCCGGGGAACTATTCATAAGGGGCAGGAACTGATTCTCTGCGATCTTCAGGGCAAACAGGTCAAAGTCAAAATCAGCAGTTTGAACATCTTTGAAGGGCTGAACCGGGTGGAAGCTGAAGTGGCTGCAGCAGGTGAGATAATCGCCATATCTGGCATTGAGGACCTTAATATTGGTGATACCCTATGCTCATCAGAAAAAATCGAACCGGTGTCTTTTGCGCGAATCGATCAGCCTACCATTTCCATGAATTTTATCGTCAATGACAGCCCCATGGCAGGCCGGGAAGGCAGTCATGTAACCAGCCGGCATTTAAAAGAACGTCTGCAAAGGGAACTGCTCTCCAATGTTTCTCTGCAGGTCGAAGAACTCAGCCCTGATTCCTTCAAGGTTTCGGGACGGGGCGAACTGCATCTGTCTATTCTGATAGAAACCATGCGGAGAGAGGGTTATGAATTTGCTGTTACCCGCCCGGAAGTAATTCTGCGTAGTATCAATGAGGTCATTCATGAACCGATGGAAAGATTGTTTATCGAAGTGCCGGAAGAATATATGGGAACCGTGATCGAATATACTTCCCGGCGCAAAGGCGAAATGGTTAATATAGATAATTCCGTGACAAATATAGTCAAAATTGAGTTTTCCATTCCAGCCCGGGGTTTAATAGGCTATCGTTCGGGTTTCTTGACCCAAACCCGGGGAGCAGGGCTTATGAACCATATTTTTGACGGGTATGAATCTTTTAAAGGGGATATCAGCGGTCGCACCCGGGGTGCCCTGGTGGCTTCTGAAGCTGGCACAGCGGTGGCTTATGGCCTTTATAATTCTCAGGAAAGAGGCGTTTTGTTCATCGGACCTGGTACAGAAGTATATGAGGGTATGATAGTGGGGGAAAATGCCCGCAGCGGTGATATCACTGTTAATGTCTGCAAAAGAAAACAGCTCACCAATACCCGGGCCTCGGGCTCTGATGATGCACTGAGGCTGGTCCCGCCCCTGTTTCTATCATTGGAAAGCCTCCTGGAATTCCTGGCTGACGACGAATTGCTGGAAGTGACCCCCCAAAGCTTACGCCTGCGTAAAACGATCCTGGACAAAACTAGTCGGGAGAGGGCTTCCCGTAATAAAAACAGAGTATCCTGACGGAAGAAAACCAATACCATTAAGAACAATAATGATGCCTCGTGAACAGGAGGTCATTTCTTATTGTTTAAAACTCTGGTCCCCCGCTGCGGAATCCCTGTCCGAAAGCTTCAATGGTTTCATTTATGATAATAAAGGCCTGCTGGTCGAGGGCAAAAACGATTTCTTTCAAAGCCGGCAATTGGGTTTTGGCAACTGTCACCAGAACGATTTGCCTTTCTTCATTTGTATAGGCACCTCTGGCTTCCAGATAGGTACAGCCGCGCTGCAGGTTATTTATGATCTCCCCGGCTATATCATTATTTTGCCTGGATATTATCATTGCTGTGCGTGTGGTTTCAACACCCGTCACTACAGTGTCCATAACCTTGGAGGCTATATAAATAGCCACTGCCGCGTAAAGGGTTTTTTCAAAATTAAACACCAGTAAAGAACTGGACAGTACCACCACATTAAAGGCCAAAAAAGTCTGTCCGATACTGAAGCCCCAGAAGCGGTGTATTATAACGGCGATGATATCGGCCCCTCCGGTGGAACCCTTACTGCGAAAAATCAGCCCCGTCCCGATCCCGGTCAGGACGCCGCCGAAAACTGCCGCTAAAAATAAATCATTTATCCCCCAATTTATACTTTTCAGGACAGCCAGAAAAAATGTTAAAACAGCTACACCGAAGATGCTGTAAATGATGAAACGACGGCTGACATATTTATAACCGGCAATTAACAGAGGAATGTTCAAAACTGCATACCACACCCAGACATCTATTTTAAAAATAAATTCCAAAACGATGGCCAAACCGGTCAAACCCCCGGTCAAAAGGCGGGCCGGTATCATTATACCCTGGACAGCCGCAGCCAGCAGCAATGATCCCGCCGCGATTCCGAGCAAATCAAGAGGTTTTATGGTTTCAGTAAACTTTTTTAAGCCGGAGGATTTGATATTGATTTCCATACTTTGCCTCACTTATTCATCGTAATTGGCTAGATTATTTTTCCCTATTCAGGCAATATAATTAGTAAACAGCTTGAAATTGTGTTTATGCAAAATATTGAGCGGAAAAGGTGCAGTAAAATGGATCGTATCGAACTGATGGCCACCAGTGCTTTTGGATTGGAAGCAGTGCTGGCTCGTGAGCTAAGGCAGCTGGGATATAACGATTTAACCGTGGAAAATGGCAAAGTATCTTTCACCGGGGATGTCCTCGCTATTCCACGTTGTAATATATGGCTGCGCACTGCTGATCGGCTGTTTATAAAAGCCGGCCAGTTCCCGGCCTTAACCTTCGAAGAACTTTTTGAGGGCACCAGGGCCCTGCCCTGGGATGAACTGATACCGGAAGATGCCGAGTTCCCCGTTGAGGGGAAATCAATAAAATCGAAATTATTCAGTGTTTCCGACTGCCAGGCCATTGTTAAAAAAGCCATAGTGGAAAAAATGAAAACCAAATATAAGCGCAGCTGGTTTCCAGAAAAAGGCCCGCGATTCAAGATCCAGGCAGCTTTATTAAATGATATCGCCACTATATCAATTGATACCAGTGGTGCTGGATTGCATAAAAGAGGGTATCGGCTGAAAACTGGCGATGCGCCCCTCAAGGAGACACTGGCTGCTGCCATGATTTTACTGAGCCGCTGGAAACCTGACCGGGCTTTCATCGATCCCTTCTGCGGCTCCGGTACTCTGCCCATCGAAGCAGCCATGATCGGGCAAAACATTGCCCCGGGCCTGAATCGGGTTTTTGCTGCCCAGCACTGGCCTGCCCTTGGTAAGCGCTGCTGGATAAATGCCCGGCAGGAAGCCGCCGATCTGGCCGACCATGACCAGCCCCTGGGCATTTTCGGCTTCGATATTGATCAATCTGCCCTGGAGCTGGCCCGGTACCATGCAGAACAGGCGGGGTTTAAAAATCTGCTGGCATTCCAGCGTCAGGATATAGCGGACCTTAAATCCCGCTACAAATACGGTTATTTGATAGCCAATCCCCCCTATGGAGAAAGATTGTCGGAAAAAAGACCGGTCGTTGAGCTTTATAAATCCATGGGGCGGATATTAAAAAATCTGGATACCTGGTCATTTTATATCCTTACATCACATCAGGATTTTGAATCCATTTTTGGACGCCGGGCGGACAAAAAACGCAAATTATATAATGGGCGCATATTAGTAAATTATTATCAATATTTCGGGCCTAAACCAGCAGTCCTGGAGGGACCCTTCAGTAAACCTGATTCACCGGGCATAACTGAAACATAATAACTCCTGGCTGAAACAGATTCTGTCCGCGCTCTGTATACAGGCATTCTTATAATTTGTTCAAAGCTGGTCATACTATAGAATATGACAATGGGCATTTATTTTCATCGGTGTTGATCTATCATAGGTCCATCATAATAAGCATACAATAATTAATCAGGAAAAATGGAGGTATTTATGATTGCGGTTATTTTAGCTGGAGGCCGGGGAATACGCTTGTGGCCTGAAAGCCGCCGGCAATTTCCCAAGCAGCTTTGCAAATTTATGGGTGACAAAACCATGCTGGACCACACCATCGATCGGCTGATCCAGGCTGGCAGCAAACAAATCATTATTATTACCGGCGACGATTTGACCCCGTTTATTGAACCCCTGGTGGCCCGGCGCCCGGAACGGGATATGATTGAAATTCTCAGCGAACCGGAAGGGAAGAACACTGCCCCTGCAGTAGGTTTGGTGCTGGCCAAATATGCCCGGATCAAACCAACAGATGTTGTCGGTATATTCCCCGCCGACCATTATGTTAGGGACAATACTGCCTTCAACACTGCCATTACCAGGGCTGCCCGGGCTGCTGAGAAAGGATACCTGACCACAATAGGCATCGCACCGGACCGCCCGGAAACCGGTTTTGGCTACATAGAAAAAACCAAATGGGAAATTGGGGAGATGGAAAATGTTTTTTCCGTCCATTCTTTTCTGGAAAAACCTGAACTGAAAATCGCCGAGGATTATTTAAATTCTGGTCGGCATATGTGGAATGCCGGGATATACATTGGTCAATTTAACACCTTGCTGGAAGAATTCGCCGCCTACCTGCCCGAAATTCATCAGTATATTGCTGCCGGCTATGATTCATACCTTGAGTCATATTCCCAATTACCCAATATAAGCCTTGATTATGGCATTGCAGAAAAATCCCGGCGCATGGCAGTGGTTCCTGGGGATTTTGGCTGGTCCGACCTGGGCAGCTGGGATGCTCTGGCCCAGCTGCATCCGGCCGACACGGATAAAAATACTATTATCGGCGATGCTATATTAAAAGATAGTAAAAATTGTCTGGTCAGACAAAATGACAAAACAATTGTCCTTTGTGGCGTTGAAAACCTGCTGGTAGTAGAAACAGAACAAACCATCTTTATTGCCGACCGCAATAAATCCCGGGAAATTAAAGACATCGTGGAGTTTTTGACTGCCAGGGAAAGACATGATTTATTATGATAAAAAGGAAGTGCTGTCATCAGTAATATATTTCGTCAATATGATATCCGGGGTTTAGTGGATATTGAAATAAATGAAGCGGTGATGTATGGAATCGCCCGGGCATTTGCTGCCTATGCGGGGCAAAAGGGCCATACCACTATCTTGCTGGGACATGACAACCGCTTGTCATCACCCCGTTTCAGAGAAATTATGGCCGGGGCTTTAATGGATTCCGGCTGTGAAGTAGTCGACCTGGGACTGGTTATTACGCCAATGTTATATTTTGCTGCACACCATCTGGGTATCAAAGCCGGCATCATGATCACCGCCAGTCATAATCCCGCCGAATACAATGGCTGCAAACTGCTCCTGGGTGACTCAACTATTTACGGGGAAGAGATCCAGACCATCAAACACCTTATGGAACAATTAAGTGATTCCAAAAAAATACCGGGCGGAACATTACAAAAAGTGGATATCAGTGCAGCCTATCAGGAAATGATAAACAATAAAATCTCTTTGGGTCCTTATCCGCCCAAAGTGGTAATAGATTGCGGCAATGGCAGTGCCTCAGATTTTGCTCCGGCAATAATACGTTCACTGGGCTGCGAGGTAATTGAACTGTTCTGTGAATCAGACCCCCGATTTCCCCATCACCACCCCGACCCGGTAAATCCCGATAATATGCTGCATTTAGTTGAAAAAGTCCAGGAAACCTCTTTTGATCTGGGTATTGGCTTTGATGGGGATGGTGATCGTCTGGGGGTAGTTGATGCAAAGGGTAATATGATCTGGGGCGATTTGCTGATGATCCTGTTTTGGCGGGAAATTCTTCCCCATTATCCCCACACGGAATGTATTGTAGAAGTCAAATGCTCCCAGAGTCTGGTTGATGAGATAGAAAAATTAGGGGGCAAGCCGGTCTTTTATAAAACCGGCCACTCCCTTATAAAAGACAGAATGAAGAAAACCGGTGCAGTTTTCACCGGAGAAATGTCGGGCCATATGTTTTTCGCCGATGAATACTATGGCTACGATGATGCTATTTATGCTGCCGGCCGTCTCTTGCGGCTTCTTTCCCGCAGCAGACTCTCCATCCAGGAACATCTGGCCGATATAAACCGCTACTATTCAACACCCGAAATCAGAGTGCCCAGCAGTGACGAAGGTAAATTCAGGACCGTAGAGCAAATCAAAGATTATTTTCAGTATAAATTTCCTCTTATTGATATTGATGGTGCCCGGGTCCTGTTCCCCCATGGCTGGGGATTGGTCCGCGCCTCCAACACTGGCCCGGAACTGATCCTGCGCTGCGAAGGTGATTCCCCTGAATCACTGGAGAACATCAAAGCCGAATTATCCGCTGCTTTGCAGGAAGCCGGCGTGAATAAACTGCCTTTTTAGCCATTCAGGTATAAACCACCTGCCTATTGTACAACAATAATATTTAAAGAACTTCTAAAGGAGTGACCAAATAAATTGACCATTATCAATCTGGGCACTTATCCGCCCAAACAATGCGGCATCGCGACTTTCTCCCGGGATCTGCTGAGTAGTCTGGCATTATGTGGTGAAAAGGTGGAGGTTGTAAGCATATCGGATAATAAATCTTCTTATCGATATGGCCCCGAGGTAAAATTCACTATCCGGCAGGAGATGAAATCCGATTACTATCAAGCTGCCCGGTATATCAACAAACATCCCCGGGTAAAAATGGTTGTTATCCAGCATGAATATGGCATCTTTGGCGGCAATGACGGTGATTATGTTTTAGAACTGATTCAAAAACTTGTCAAACCTTATATCGTTGTCACCCATACGGTTTTGCCGATCCCCTCCAGACACCCTCAGTCAGTCCTGCATAAATTATGTTCGGGGGCGGCTGCTGTTGTCTGTATGACCCAGCGATCAGCGCGTCTGTTAAACGATGTTTACAGTGTCCCTTCGCATCTGACCAGGGTTATCAGTCATGGTGTGCCGGAATTTACTTATCGTGAACCAGCCGAGCTCAAGCGCAAATACGGCCTGCAGGGGAAAACTATCATAAGTACTTTCGGATTGCTGGGCCCCGGTAAAGGGCTGGAAATGGGGATCAAGGCTTTGCCTTTGCTGGTCAAGGAATATCCCGACCTCCTTTATTTGATATTAGGCCAGACCCATCCGGTCCTGCAAAAGCGTGAAGGTGAATCCTATCGTCAAATGCTGCTGGGCCTGGTCAATGAATCCGGCTTGCAATCGCATGTTCAGTTTGTTAATAAATTTCTTGATGACAAGGAACTCAATGATTATTTAAATCTTACCGATATCTATCTTAGCCCCTATCCTAATAAGGATCAGGCCGTCAGCGGGACTCTGGCTTTTGCAGTGGGGGCAGGCAAGGCTATTGTGGCCACTTCCTATGCCTACGCCATGGAAATTCTGAGCAGCGGCCGGGGACTTCTGGCCATGGAAAACGATCCCCGGCAAATAGCAGATCTGCTGGGAAAGATTCTGGCCGACCCCGCCCTGAGAAAAAGTCTGGAAATGAATGCCTGTCAATTGGGCCGAACATTAAGCTGGCCCAGCATCGGGCGGCAATATAGCAGTTTAATCGATGCCCTGGCACAATCAAAACAGGAGGTATCACCCCTTCATTATGCAAGACTATAGACATTTGAGGCAAATGACCGACCACTGCGGCATGCTGCAGTTTTCCCGTTTGGATAAACCGGATAAGAATAGCGGTTATACTCTGGATGATAACGCCAGAGCATTAATGGTGGCTTCGTTGAATGATCTTCCCGATGAGGAGGTTATAAATTATGCCCGTTTTTTATACCAGGCACAGCAAGCTGATGGCAGCTGGTCCAATTATTACTCCCATCAGGTTTATTCATCCCGGTTTGATTCTGAAGATAGTATTGGGCGGGCTGTTCTGGCCTGTGCCATAGGCCTGGACAGTGAATCGGCCTTAGTACAAGATCTTTGTTTGCAGATGCTGATGAATCACGCCGCCAAATCCCTGCATTTTTCTTCACCCCGGGCTATTGCTTACGCACTGACGGGCTTATGCAAAATAAAAAGCCACGGCAAGAACAACTGGCAAAATATGATCATTGAAAGGCTGGGGAATAATTTACTGGCTTTTTATGACACCTGGCATGGTCCTGACTGGTATTGGTTTGAAAATTACCTTACCTATTGCAATGGCATTTTGCCACAGGCTATGCTGGCCGCCTACAATTACAACGGCAATAAAAAGGCACTAAAAGTGGGACGAGAAACCCTTGATTTCCTATGCAGCATTCTATTTCGACGGGGCTATTTAAATATTATCGGCAATCAGGGCTGGTATCAAAGAGGCGGCACCATCCCCTGGTTTGATCAACAGCCCGTTGACGCCGCTTCTGCGATCTGTGCCCTTCATGAAGGTTATCTGGCTATTGGCAGCCGGGAGTATTCGGAAATGGCCCTGCAGGGATATCTCTGGTATCTGGGCAAAAATATAAACACATTGAGCCTGTATGACCCCCTTACCGGAGGATGCTTTGATGCCCTGACACCGGAAGGCGTCAATCGCAACCAGGGTGCAGAAGCTGTTTTATCACTATTGCTTACTGAATACACCATCAGTAATATGTTGCAGATCAAGGCTGAGCATACTTCCTGATCAGCCCATGCTTAGGACCAGGAGACTGGCCAATATTACTAAACCTTACGGCGGAAAGGCTCAGGGATCAAATCCTTGAGCCTGGCAGTCGCCAGACCTATGCTGGTATCGGCGGCCCCATAGTAAACCAATATTTCGTCATCGTCTTCTAAAATTTCCTTATCGATACCGGCTACTGCCCCACAGGTAAATACTACATTGGGCACCCAGGCCTCACTATTGCCTACTTCATATTCCTCTTCCGGTTCCAGGATGGGATTGGGAGAACGATAAATTATTTTTTGCGGATTGTTTAAATCCACCAATAATACACCCAGACGGTAAACATAGTTGTGATCCACCCCATGATAAATCAGGAGCCAGCCATAAATAGTTTTCAGCGGCTGTGCCCCGGCGCCGATCTTCAGGGAATCCCACATGCGTCCTGGTCTTGGACCTACAATAATGGCATGGTTTTCCGTCAGGGGAAACTCGATTTCATTCATATAGGTCACCCATATGCTGGGTTCTATGCGATGATATATAACATATTTGCCATTTATTTTTTCCGGGAATAAAATAGCATCCTTATCCCAAATATCCTTAAAAGCCAGCCCATCCCGCCGCCAATTGGTATAATGGCCATTTTGCAGGTCCTCAACACTGATGGAGGCCGCCGCAATTTGGGCAATATTGCCGTCATAGGCGGTATAAAGCATATAGATCCGTGCACCAATTATGATCAAACGGGGGTCTTCACAGCCCATTTTCTCTTCCGGTATTTGCGGCGAAAAAACCGGGTCAGGAAGGCGTTCCAGGAGTTTATATCCATCGGTGACAGCCAGACCGATATAAGAAATGCCTTCTTCCCCCACCGCCCGGTAAAACAGATAGACTTTTTCTCCGATACGCAGTGCACCTGGATTTAAAACATATTTTGATTCCCATTTGCTATGGGGCAAAGGTTCCAGGAGCGGATTGTTGTCATAACGGCGCAGATAACGACTGGGTTCACTGGTAGTCTCCTGCACCACTACTGTTACATTCTTGTCACTAACCGGCAGGAGCGTATCCAATAAATCCTGATCCATCCTGCCGTTCTGGATCAGGCGAATTACAATTTGCAGGATCTCCTCCCGCTTATAACCCAATTCTTCGTAGAGCATTTCCAAAAAATCGTGATTGAACCAACGATTTTCCACAGTGGTGGTCAAAGGTGTGGGAATGCCGGTTCCTCCCTTGAAGCTATAACTGGCCCAACTCCAGGCCGTGCAGGTCAAAAACACCTCATTCTCCAGCATTTGACCCAGGCCGTAACTATCTGCCATCAGCTTAAGAAGATGGGACAGATCCCGCTGACCATTTTTCTGTCGTTTTTTGGCTATATCATATATTTGATCCACCACCAAACGATGGTGGTAGTTTTCAAAAATATTATAGGCGGAAAATAAATTCCCCCGACGACCGGCTGATAAGGAATTTTTGAATTTAAGACCTATGTTTTTTCGTTCCAGGGCGTTTTGCATAAATAGCTGGGAATAATGTTCTGCCACCGCCAGACGCCGGATCAAATTTGTGAAATATCTTAATTTGGGGTAATCGCCGCCCTGCCCTTTTTTCATCGGTTTAATAACAATACGGCCAGTCAGTAGGTTTAAAATCGATATTTTTCCTGCCGGCAGTGTTATGCGGTAGTTCTGGTCCGTCACATACAATGCTTTGACAGCTGTCCGGGCAAAACTTTCCGGCTTCATATTTTCCATAAGCCAGTTCAAATCCCGGTCATTATAATTCATGCTTTCCACCAGGCCCACGTAAGTGATGGCATCATAAGTATTCATTTTCTCCACCAATTGAGCCGATTTATCATATCCCAGAGGTATCATCAGATTGACCGGGGGGAAACGTATCAGCATTTCCCGGAGTAAATCATCACTAACGGTATACATCTGGTGGGGTCCGGTGATTTCCATTAAATGCTCCACAAATTGACGCAGGCCCTGTTCTGTGCTCAGATCTCCCGGCAGTAATTGATCTATGCCTGTTTCCAATTCCCTCATAAAGTTTTTAGTTGCAGTGATAATAGTGTTTGCATCAGCAGCAGCGGAAAGCTTGAGACCGTCATGTACAAACTGATTGAATTTTGTTTCATACCTTTGGCGCAATTCTTTAAAAATATTATCGGTATTAACCATCCGCCCATCTTTCCCCATGATTTTTTTAGGGATTACGATGGGTTTGCCCGGGACATATTCCATATAACCCAATGGCAGGATAGCTGGTCTAAGCTTTTCATTCTCGGCCATCCATTGACGGACAAATAATGGCTTAAACTGCCAGAAACAGCTGGTCAGGCGCTGTTTGACCGCTTCCATTTTTTTGACCAGGAACCCGTCCCTTTCCTCTTCGCTGCCACAAGTGATACTGCTGTTAAAGCCTTGCATTTCCACCAAATAACTAGCTACTCTGCCATTATAAAGAGCAGTAAGGGCATTGATTGCTTCCAGTCCGCCGGACTTTCCAACGGGAAATACATGCTGTAACAGCAGGTAAAACAAGGCCTTTACCCATATCTGATCTGGCATGTTAAAATCCTCATCAGTAACTGTCACCAGTCTTTGGAGTTCCCCCTTGTCGGTGAAACCCTCAAGAACTGACATCTGTTCCCCTAATCCCCGGGCAAATTTTCCCCGCAGTTGTTGGATGGAATAACTGATCATATCTGGCTTTTTTATTTCACTGCGGGCCAGAATATCAGCCACTTTAATGACGGTTTTTTCCTGCCGCCATATTGATTCATCTTTTTTTATTGCTGCGAAAATAGCCCGGGCGTTATCAGCAAAGACTCGGTTGCGGACTTCCAGACTGTGGGGGATGACCCGGCCTCCCATACTGACTTCACAAATATTCTTGTTCCAGGTAATAGCCCGGGTGAGCAGCCAAAAATCTATGCCCGCCCCCTGGATGGCTTCTCCCCAAAATCTGGCCTCATGAGCTAATTCTTCCACAAAATCGTGGGAAACAGCATATATTCCTCCCAGGGGGTCTCCCACCCGAAATCCGTAAAAGGTTTCCAAAACAGGTGCCGCCATCATATGGGCAATACTGTCAATGCCGGTATGGCGCCTTAAACTGCCCAGTACCAGGTCATAATCTCCCTGTATCGGGGCCAAAAGACTGTCCAGCCAGCTGTCATCTATGCCGGGTCCTTTTTCATTGGCCATTTTAGCACTGAATAACAGCAAATCAGCATCCAGATATTTGCTGATATTAATAATAGCCCGTACACTGCTTCCTCTTCCGCTTATTTCCTCGGGCAGCAAGAACTGAATATGGGGATGCTGCAGTTCAAGAGCATTTAACATCCCCAGAGTTTGGGCAGCAGAATGATCACCAACACATACGATCAACTGCCTTTTTCCCATCCAGGTCTTTAAAACCCGATCCAGTGAGCAAAGAAGCTGGGTTAAATGTTCCCCTTCATCAAGGAAGGGGATTCCTATGACCAGATCATAATTGCTGTAGCTGACCAATTGCGGCATTATATCCAGAATGGTTCGGTCAAAGATTTCTTCCCGGTTTATCTGCATCTGCCTGGCTCCTCCTCAAAAGTATTAAAAGAGTCTTTCATAATTATGCTCAATTTTTCTTCATTATATTTAATCATAGCGGAAAAAAAGGGGGGAGAATCCTCAGATCCTCCCCTGCTATTATCGATGTATTTAATCTTTAACCCAGCAATGTTTCCAGTTCATCCACCAGACGGCTGAAGTATTTTAAGGCTGATTCCACCGGTGCAGGTGTATTCAAATCCACCCCTGCTTTTTTGAGTATATTTAAGGAATAGTCAGAGCTTCCCGCCTGCAAAAAATTCATATAACGTTGCAGGGCTGCTTCCCCTCCTGTTAAAATCTGTTCTTTAAGTGCAGTGGCAGCAGCAAAACCAGTAGCGTATTTATAAACATAGAAAGCGGAATAAAAATGGGGTATCCGGGCCCATTCCAAATCGATCTCCGGGTCCAGTACCACCTCATCGCCGAAATAAAGCTGGTTCAGTTCACGGTAGATCCTGCTTAATAGTTCCGGGGTAAGTGCTTCCCCGCTTTCCACGGTTTCATGGGTGATTTTTTCAAACTCAGCGAACATGGTCTGACGATACATGGTGCCCTTGAACTGTTCCAGGTAATGATTGATCAAATAGATTTTATCTTCCGCTTTGCTGCCAGTGGTCAGCAAATGGTCGATGAGTAATGATTCATTGACCGTTGAGGCCACTTCCGCCAGAAAAATGCTGTACTGGCTATAGACAAAGGGCTGGGCCTGGTTGGAATAATAGCTGTGCAAAGCATGACCAAGTTCATGGGCCAGTGTAAAAACATCGTTTAATTTATTGTCATAATTCATCAAAATGAAGGGATGGGTATCATAGCTGCCCCAGGAATAAGCCCCCCCGGTTTTGCCTTCCTGTTCATATACATCTATCCAGCCGCCGGTAAATCCTTCCCTTAAAATATCTCCGTATTCTTTGCCCAGGGGTTTAAGTCCTGCCAAAACCATATCCCGGGC
>JAAYZA010000331.1 GCA_012515055.1 Syntrophomonadaceae bacterium
CAGGTGGGTTACTCCAGCATGAAGGAGAAAAACGCCAACCTGCCATTGAAAGGCCATTTCAAAAAGGCCAATGTAAAGCCGCTGCGTTTTATCCGCGAGTTCCGCCTGGATAACAGTGACCAGTACAATGTAGGGCAGGAAATCAAAGCGGAGATCTTCCAGGCCGGCGATATGGTTGATGTGGCAGGCACTTCCAAAGGCAAAGGATTTGCCGGGGCTGTTAAAAGACATAATTTTTCCCGTGGGTCCATGGGTCATGGTTCAAGATATCATCGCGGACCTGGTTCCCTGGCAGCTAAAGGACCGGCCAGGGTTTTTAAGGGCAGAAAATTACCGGGCAGAATGGGCGGAGAAAGAGTAACCGTACAGGGTCTGTCAGTTGTTAAGGTTTATCCGGAAAGAAACCTGCTCCTTATAAAAGGTGCCATTCCGGGGCCCAAAAGAGGTCTGGTCGTTATAAAGAATTCTGTCAAGGCATAGCCTGGCGAAGGAGGTAGAAGAATGCCTAAAGTCGCGTTATATGATATGAACGGGACCCAAATCGGTGAAGTTGATTTAAATGACGAAGTATTCGGCATAGAACCCAATCAAGCCGTTCTATATGACTTTGTTAAAATGCAGTTGGCTAACAAAAGGGCCGGGACATCGTCCACCAAAACCCGCTCCGAAGTAAGAGGCGGGGGCAGGAAACCCTGGAGACAAAAGGGCACCGGACGTGCCCGGGTGGGCAGCACCCGCAACCCGGTATGGGTCAAGGGGGGTATCGCCTTTGGACCTAAACCGCGGGATTATTCCTATAAACTGCCCCGTAAAGTAAGAAGACTAGCCATGAAATCAGCCCTTTCCAGTAAAGTGCTGGAAAACAATTTGATACTCGTCAGTGAACTGGCCTTTGATGAACCCCGGACCAAAGAGATGGTTCAGGTCCTGGCCAGCCTTAATGCAGCTGGAAAAACATTGGTAGTGCTGGCTGACAGTGATGAAAACGTGACCAAATCAGCCCGCAATATCCCCGGGATAAAACTCCTGCAGGCAGATTTCATCAATGTTTATGATTTGTTAAACTACGATACGCTGCTGATTACCCGTGATGCAGTATCCAGGGTAGAGGAGGTATTTGCGTAAGATGAGGGACTATAGAGATATCATCATCCGACCGGTGGTCACGGAAAAATCAATGGATCTGTTAGCTGACAATAAATACACTTTTATCGTGGATGGAAAAGCTAATAAAACCGAAATAAAAAACGCTATCCAGAACATTTTCGATGTTAAAGTCGAGAAGATATACACCATGAATGTTAAGGGCAAGCCGAAACGCCTTGGCCGGTTCGAAGGAAGAACCTCTGATCGTAAAAAAGCGATCGTAACTCTGAAGCCCGGGCAAAAAATAAGACTATTTGATACTGTTTAACCAGGGTTTTGGCAGTAAGGAGGGAAAATTGAAGTGTCAATTAAAAAATTCAGGCCGATAACACCCAGCAGAAGGCACATGACCATCATGACCTTCGAAGAAATAACCAAAACAGAACCGGAAAAAAGCCTTACCGAACCTTTAAAGAGGAAGGCCGGACGCAATGCCCAGGGACGGATGACCGTCAGACACCGGGGCGGCGGGCACAAAAGATTATATCGTATCATCGATTTCAAAAGAAGAAAAGATGATGTGCCGGCCAAAGTAGCCGCAATTGAGTATGATCCCAACCGGTCCGCCTATATTGCTCTTTTGCATTATGCCGACGGACATAAATCATA
>JAAYZA010000077.1 GCA_012515055.1 Syntrophomonadaceae bacterium
ATCGCCTCACACCTCCCCCCTCCCGCCTTACTTTTCCGACTTTCTGCTTTCCCCTTTCCACTTTCCGGCCCCCGGCCCCTAACCCCTGGCCCCTTAAACCGCGCGCAGCGCGGGATCGCCTCCCTCCTCACTATTTTCCGACTTTCTGCTTTCTACTTTCCTCTACCCAACTAACCAACTAACCAACTAACCAACAAACCAACTAACCAACTAGCTCCGCCTCCATTTTTACGTCAGTTTTTTTGGACAAACGTCCCTTATTCTGTTACATTTCTTGATAAGAGACTGTATATGATGAAATTGAGTAAAAGCAAACGAATTAAGTGCTTTATCAGCAGTTATTGGGGGAGTAAAAAACATGCGCAGTGTTTTACAGGGCTGGCAGCGGTTTTTAGTGGTGATCGGCCTGTTTGCCGGTATATTATGGTCTTTTTATTCGCTGCGGTTTACCCGTTGGTGGCATTCTAAAGGCTGGGCAGAAAGACGACGCCAGGAGCTCTGGGGTGAAAAAGCCCATCATTTCCGGGTGACCGCGGTGGAATTGGGGGGACTTTTGATCAAACTGGGGCAGTTTTTCAGCACCCGGGTGGATATTTTCCCTTCCGCTGTTATTCGGGAATTGGAAAATTTGCAGGATGAAGTCAAAGAGGTGCCTTTTCCCGCTATAAAGGAGGCTGTCCAGGCTGAATTTGGCCGCCCCCTGGAAGAAATATTTGCCCATTTCGATGAGAAAGCTATTGCGGCAGCATCTCTGGGGCAGGTCCACCGGGCAGTTTTACCTGACGGGGAGGAGCTGGCGGTCAAAATTCTGCGCCCGGGGATAGAAAGACTGGTTAGAATCGATCTCAGTGCGGTGCAACAGGTAATCAATCTGGTCCTTCGTTTTACCGACTGGGGTGACTGGATGGATTTAAAGCTCATATTTGAGGAATTCACGGAGGCGGTTTACGAAGAACTGGATTATTTGCAGGAAGGCCGCAATGCTGAAAGGATCGCTATTAACAGCCGGGCTTTTGAGCAGCTTTTGATCCCTAAAATCCACTGGGAATATACTACCAGACGGGTCCTGACCATGGAGCATATGCCGGGTATAAAAATCAGTAATTATGATCAACTGGACCAGGCCGGAATCGATAAGGAGAAGGTAGCCCAGCTATTGATCAAAATCTACTGTCAGCAGATTTTTGTTGACGGCTTTTTTCACGCTGATCCCCATCCCGGTAATTTGTTTGTTACGGAAAAGGGCGAGATAGCCATGATCGACTTCGGCATGACCGGATCCATTAGTGATGAATTGCGCCTGCAGCTTACGGAGTTGGCGGCAGCTGCTGTTAAGCGGGATCATCTGGAAGTGGTGCACTGGCTTAAGAAAATGGGTTTTCTGGATGAAGGAGCCGAAGACGAACTGTTGGCCCGGGCCATAGGTGTGATTTTGGAGGGGATAATTGGCTCCGGACTCTCCCTTCCAGATAATGAGGTAATGGATTTTCTGGCCGATCTGGAAGTGCTTTTTTATGAGCATCCTTTTCATATTCCCGGTAATTATACATTTCTGGGCAAAGCGGCGGGAACTCTATACGGCCTGTGTATAGGACTGTACCCCACTATCAATTTTCTGGATGAGATCAAACCCTACCTGGAAATATTTATCGGCGGCAAAAAAGGGATATTTGACCGGATAAAAGAAGAAGCAACGGAGTATATAAATGGGTTTTTGCAGCTGCCGCTGCAGAGCACCCGGGTCCTGCGCCGCCTGGAGGAAGGGCGCCTGATGGTGAAAGTGGACATGAAACCTCTCCTGGAAGCCCAATGGCAGACCCGGAGAGCTTTAAACAGCATCAGTCTGGTCCTGCTTCTGGGGGTGGTCCTGTTTACATCGGCTTACCTGCTGGTAAACGGATTGACATTATACGGGCAGATTGGTCTGGGGATAAGTTTCATCATTTTTATCTATTACCTGCGCAGTATTAAAAGAAATGATCCGGATCCCCGGGCGCGCCATCCCCGCTTTATCCCCCGGGGTAACAAAAACAGGTGATGTTGTCAGGAAGGCAGTGGAAGGATAATGGGCCAAAACGGCGGAACATTTATAAAGACCCGCGGAAAGAGATGGTGAGATGACCCCTTATATAATGATAACAGGTTATTCCAACTCGGGAAAAACCTTTGTCACCAGTAAATTGATCGAACTCCTTACCGGGAAGGGCTGCCGGGTGGCAACTATAAAACATGCCCACCATGGCTATGAAGTGGACACCCCGGGAAAGGATTCCTGGAATTTTTTCAATAATGGTGCCCAGGAAGTGGTGGTATCAGGCCCTCAGTCTTATTCTGTCCATCGCCGGGTGGAAGAAGAACTGGGACTGGAGGAACTCCTTCAGGTTATCACTGATGCTGATATTATCCTGGTGGAAGGTTTTAAAAGCCATCCCGGCCCCAAAATACAGGTATATCGGGAGGGTCATTCATCTGGGCAGCTTCCTTTGACCCCGGAGACTCTGGCTATTGTGTCTGATCTCGAAACAGAAGGCGGGGTCCCAATTTTCGGTTTCGAAGAACTGGGAGAACTGGCAGAATTGATCCAAGCCAGATATATTGAACCCTGATTATTGTTGCAGGAACACGATCAATGTTCGCTTTTCTCAGAATACACGGAGGGACTGTACGCAGGAACAAAGGAGTGTAACCTATGTCCTGAACCATTTGTAGACCTGTGCCCTAACTGAACCGATTGCCCGGCCATTCTTCTCCCGCCCCAGCCCCCCAGCCTCCGGCCCCTTTCCACTTTCCACTTTCTGCTTTCCACTTTCTGCTTTCCACCTACCCAACCAACCAACGAAAAGGAGACAAGTAAAACGTCCCCCTGTCTCTTCGTGAGGCGGAAGGAGTGAGGAGTGAGGAGAAGCCGCGCTGTCGCGCGGTTGTAGGGTCGACGCCTCTATCGGCCTGCGGAGTTCAAGGGAAACAGTAGCCTTGGGGACTGACCGTTTGTCCGCAGCGAAGCGGAGCCGCAGGGGAGACAAAGGGTCTGTCCCTATGGCGAGCTCAGCGGCCAACGAAAAGGAGACAAGTGAAACGTCCCCCTGTCTCCCC
>JAAYZA010000187.1 GCA_012515055.1 Syntrophomonadaceae bacterium
CAGGGCGCCTGGTATATTGAAGCCGGACAGGGCATGGCGGATACATTTATGATGGCCAATGAGAAAAAAGCCTACACTTTGATCGACCGTGCTACTTACCTGGCTTTGAAGGATAAATATGAACTGGAACCAATTGTAGAAGGTGACCCGGTATTATTCAATCCCTATGGTGTTATACCGCTGAATCCCGAGAAATTCCCCAACAGGGACTTTGAAGGCGCGACTGCCTTCGCTGAATGGCTTACATCTGAAAAAGGACAGAAGATGATCGGGGAATTTGGCATGGATGAATACGGACAGAGCCTCTTTATCCCAGATGCCAAATAATCAGGAACCAGGATTCAACTGCCGCAGGGGAGGGAAGTAATGGAAACGATACTGCAGGGGATCAAGGAAGGATTCTATCTGGTCATACAAATGGATGCGGAAATAGTTCAGGTTACCATACTATCCCTGCAAGTTTCCCTTACGGCGCTGATATTATCGGCTTTGATCGGAATACCTGCCGGGGCTGCTTCAGCTTTGAAGAAGTTCCCCGGCAAAAAAATATTGCTTAATACGGTTTATACACTGATGGGCCTGCCGCCGGTTCTGGCAGGCCTGTTGGTGTATTTGCTTCTTACCTATCGCGGGCCATTGGGGCAATACGAACTTTTATTCACTCCGTCCGCCATGGTGATAGCCCAGGTATTCCTGGCTACGCCGATCATATGGGGCTTGACCGCTCGGGCCGTTATGGCACTGGAACAAAATGTATACGATACAGCTGCTGCCCTGGGAGCTTCCCGGCGTCAGGCCGCCTTCACCCTGATACGTGAAGCCCGGATGGGTATTATTGCGGCTTTGACCACTGCTTTTGGCCGGGTAATTGCAGAAGTTGGTGCAGTAATGCTGGTAGGGGGAAATATCCGCTGGGCCACCAGGGTTCTGACCACTTCCATCGTTTTAGAGACCCGGATGGGGAATTTCAGTACCGCCCTGGCTTTAGGGATGATTTTGCTGCTGATTTCATTTTTAATCAATTTATTGATAATCCTGCTGGAAAAGAGGACCTTTCAATATGACAATACCATTCAAATTACATAATGTAGTCAAGCGCTACCAGGAAAGGGAAGTATTAAATGCTGACCACCTGGAGATACCGGCGGGGAAGATCTATACTGTCCTGGGGCCGAATGGTTCCGGCAAGACCACTCTTTTGCGTATTTTAGCCCTGTTGCTGGTCAATGATGCCGGCAGTCTGGAAGTGCTGGGCGAAAAGGTGAACTGGAGCAAAAACCAGCTTTTGAAACTGCGCCGCCAGATGGCCATGGTTACCCAGACCTCCTATATGTTCCAGGGAACAGTTTATTATAATGTGGCATATGGTTTACGCAAAAGAAGAGTTCCCGAACGGGAAATAAGGCGGCAGGTGGAAAAAACCCTGGAAATGGTGGGTATGTCTGCCTACCGGGATGCCGATGCCCGCACGCTTTCCGGCGGGGAAAGGCAAAAAGCAGCTATTGCCCGGGCCTTGATTTTGAAACCCCAGGTCTTGTTTTTAGATGAGCCCACATCCAATATAGATATGGCCAGTGCAGCAGAAATAGAGAAACACATCCTGACCATCAACCAGAATTGGGGAACTACCATCATCATGGTGACCCATAATTTGTTTCAGGCCAGAAGGCTGGCAGATGAAGTCATATTTTTGCACGAAGGGCACATAATTGAAAAAGGACCGGGCAGCCAGATTTTTGACCAGCCTCAGGATGAGCGCACAGCTGCTTTCCTGCGGGGGGAGACAGTTTTTTGATGCCAGTGCTAGATTATTAAAGACTCATGGAAGTATCCGAGGATATCTTTTCGACAAGATATCTTTTTGTTTTTATAAAATGACCGGAAAAGTGTATAATAAATCCTAGCTACAGGGATAGCTGGGTTAAATCAATATATATTGCAAAAAGGTGGTAGGAAAGTGGATTTAACACGCTATGAATCAGAAATTAAACGCATCATGGATGAAATCGGCAGCCTGGAATCCGGAGAATACCTGGAAGACGGGGAAGAACAGGGGATGGAAAATGTCACAATCATAGCCAAAACCATCCGGGTTCTGTTTTTAGAATTGCTGGTAAAAATGAGCAATGACGCGGAAGGACCGGGGG
>JAAYZA010000154.1 GCA_012515055.1 Syntrophomonadaceae bacterium
CGGGATGGGCAACTTCAATCACGGACAGGGCCCGTTCCCGAATTGATTTTCCAAAAAGGGAGGCGACACCATATTCAGTAACAACATACCTGGCTACACTGAGGGTGGACCTGACCCGATCAAGATTCTGATCATGGGAGATGACGATATTGCTGTCACCGTTTTTATCTACGGATTTCAGTGCAAAGATAACTTTACCGCTGCCCGAATACGCAGTTCCCGCCGCAAAGTTGAACTTGCTTTCATAACCGGAAAGGAGATCATCACCGGCAAAAACCAGAACATTGGCAGCAGTTATATCTATTTTTTCCACATTCATAATGCTGATGAGTTTGGATATCCTTCTAATTTCTATGGGATTGGCCAGTACCGCGATGGGATAAAAGCCAAACAGGGGATTATTATCTACATAATCATACAGTTCTTTGGTCCCATAACAATAACTGGTGGATATCAATCCGCCCTGTTCCCGCTTCCTTTCCATTGATATAGTCCCCGCTTCCACCAGGTCAATGACCCAGTCAGAAACTACATTGGTGAGTATGCCCAGATTCTTTTTGTTTTGCAGATGTTTGGCGATGGCATCGAAGATCCGCCCCACATGCATTACTATTGTAGAACCGTCCTGAATTAGATTGCTGACGTTCCAGCCGATACGGTCCTGCAAATTATCATATGGTTTTCTTTCCCTTTCTCCCAGGGGTTCATCACTTAAAATGACATGGTCCACCTGATCTACATGGATCAATGAATCACCATAGGTTATGGGGACATTGGGATTAACTTCGGCGATAACCAGGGCAGCATTTTTAATTACCGCATCAGCAGTATCGATGGCAACACCCAAATTCATAAACCCCCGTCTGTCAGGCGGTGATA
This sequence comes from Syntrophomonadaceae bacterium, assembly GCA_012515055.1. Lineage (GTDB taxonomy): Bacteria > Bacillota > Syntrophomonadia > Syntrophomonadales > Syntrophomonadaceae > UBA1368. The sequence continues at coordinate 880 of JAAYZA010000154.1, forward strand.
CAGTAATTATAGCCACATCAATATCAATGGTCCGGGTGGCAAAAATATAGGGTATTTCCAGCAGGTTGGAAGGATAGAAGTCTTTTTTTCCTTCGTCGGTTTCTATTACGCCCCTTTCTCCGCTATGAAAGGTTTTGTAACGATAAGTACGCTGGGAAGATGCTTCTTCAGTAAAATAATCCTGGGTGGAAACTACCTGGATCACTTCCAGATCATAGCCGGTAAGCTTTTCCGATGTGGTAATTATTTTTGCTGCCCGGGCTGGTATGGATGGTCCGCTGGAAAGAAATATCCGATCACCAGGTTTGATAAGTGCCGTGAATTTTTTTTCCTCAATGATTTTACTTTCATAGTCCTCAACTTTATACATAAATCATCCCTCCGAGAATATTTTGGTCCTGCGGGTCTGCCATGATAGTCCAGTAATTGTCGTAAATGACTTTGCCTGGTTTGGCCCCGCCGGGTTTTTTTACATTGGAGCGGAAAGTATAATCCACCGGCACTTTACTGGAAAGTCTGGCTTTGCTGTAATAAGCCGCCAGTGCAGCAGCTTCCTCCAGGGTTTTGTCCGGTACGTCATGAATCGAACCAGTTTTCTGTTCCAGTCGCACGATCACATGGGAGCCGGGTATATCCCTGGTATGAAACCAGAGATCATCACGATCTGCTTGCTTTAAAGTGAGTAAATCGTTCTGGCGGTTATTCCTGCCAACTAGAATGGTCAAACCATCACTGGAAATAAAACTGCGGGGCAGACTCATTTCCGGTGTTCTGGTTTTGCCTTTTTTGCCGGTCTTGCTCTTTATATAACCCCCTTTTTCCAATTCTTCCACGATTTCTTCCAATTCAGGCAAGGACTCAGCCAGGGATAATGATAAAATGACAGAATCCAGATATTCGATTTCTTCGGCGTTTTTCTTTAATAATTCTTCCAGTATAACTATGGCACGCCGGCTCTTATTATAAATTTTAAAGTACTTCTGGGCATTTTGAATAGGATTATAACGTAAATCCAGAGGGATCGTCTCTGGCAAACCGGTATAAAAATTGTTCAAAGTCACTTCCTGATCACCTTTTTGAAAAGTGTGGGCATAGGAAGTGAGAAGTTCGCCCCAAATCCGATATTGATCATTTTTTAAGGCCCGGGTCAGATCTCCTTCCTGATAAAACCTTTTTTTATGGGCTTTATCCAGCAAATCATTAACACGGCGCTGATAATTGGAGCGGAAGGTCTCTAACCGCATAATCTGCCATTTTGTATGGTAAAAAACATCAAGGGTCTCATTCATTGTCAGCTTATTATCGCCAGCATCCGCTGGTGTGAAAGGAAAAGGGGAGTAATCTGCCAGTTGTCCTTTCTTATAAATCAAAGTGGGTGCGGTCATACCCTGGGCTACATCCTGGAGGCGCTGCTGCAGATAATGGTATAAAGTCTGGTGTTCAAAGGGGCCGCTTTCCTCAGCAGGCAGGGTCGGATCCAATCCCGAGGCAAAACAAATATCCCGGGAGGAAACCGGACTGATCCCGGTAAAGATATCAAACAAGACCTGGCCTAAAAGGCGGTCTTTATTCAGCGACCACACCCGGGCACTGAATTCTTCTTCTGTGGCAGTCAGGGGATTTAATTTATCCTGTTCCGGTGGTTTAATATAAGGTTTGCCCGGCAGTACTTCCCGGAAAGAATTCACATCACTGCCAAACCTTTTTATGGCATCCAGAATGATGCCTGAATCCGGATCGGTGAGGATGATATTGGAATGCCGTCCCATAAATTCACAGATCAGAACTTTTTCTTTCCATTCACGGAAATCGTCCAGTGCTTCGATGGTAATATGGACGATACGTTCGAAATCTATTTGCTCAATAGATTTTATTTTTCCCCCCTCCAGGTATTTGCGCAGGAGCATGCAAAAACTGGGGGGGCTTACCGGATTGGAATTTTTATTACTATCAAGATGGATCCTTGCCCAGTTGACATTGGCTGAGATCAACAAACGGTGATTGGCACCGGTACTGGATTGCCTGATCAAAAAGATCAGTTCATCCTTTTCCGGCTGAAATATTTTATCTATACGGGCATTTAAAAGAGTCTCATGCAGTTCATCAGTAACCGCCCTGATTGTTAAACCATCAAAAGGCATGGGCTATTCCTCCTATTTAACAAGAATATAACATTACGGGCGGTGCAACTCAAATACCCATGTTATTTTATCTTATCTGGGGATTTTGCATAATTCAATTACTATCAACCGAAGTGACAGTGAAAAGCCTTGTAAGTGCAGAAGATCCCCACTACCGTGGATTACAATGCCATGCAAAAGCGCCACTAATGAAACTTCACTAACGCTCAGGATGTCATTTTTAAATGCTGCCTTGCAAATGAAAAAAGTGTATTAGCAAAACTCCTATCTATATAATAGCTTAATTTCCTCCCTGACAAAATGAGTTCTGCCATAGTAAACTTGACTGGAGGAAAAAAATAGATAACACTAATTGCATAAGGTCATGGGAGGTTAAGGATGGAAAGAATCAAAGTGATCATTGCCGGTGCCCTGGGGAAGATGGGGCAGGAGACA
>JAAYZA010000406.1 GCA_012515055.1 Syntrophomonadaceae bacterium
AGGGATAATCATGAAATTGGTTAAAGCAGTCGAAATGCAGGACATTGACCATCGGGCTGTAAGCGAATTTGGTATCCCCAGCCTGATATTGATGGAAAATGCCGGTCGTCAGACAGCGGAAATGGTCAAAGATATGTCCGGCTGTCTGGAGGGCAAAAAAGTGATTATTTTAGCTGGCCGGGGAAATAATGGCGGCGATGGTCTGGCAGCGGCCCGGCATTTACTGAATGGGGGAGCCTGCCCGGTAGTGTTTTTGCTGGGGCAGGCAGACCAGCTAAGCCCGGACAGTGAAATCAATCTAACTATTTTGCAAAAAATGACGGATAAAATTTATCCCCTGATAGAAGAAGGGCATTGGGAAAAATTGATCTGGGAGCTGCTGGGCGGGGATATTATTATCGACGCTATATACGGCATAGGGTTTAAAGGCGGGTTCAGTGATTTTGAGACCAGGATAGTGCAGCTGATCAACCATTCAAAACTGCCGGTTTTATCAGTTGATATCCCTTCCGGTGTGGATGCGGACAGCGGAGTAGTAAGAGGTGAGGCCGTCAAGGCTGCGGCAACAGTTACTTTTGCTTTGCCCAAGCTGGGCCTGGTCCTGGAACCAGGCCGGGAATTTGCCGGGCGCCTTACCATTGCTGATATATCCATACCCGGAGACCTGCTGGAAAACCCGCATCTGCCCGTCAATCTTATCACGGAAGCTATGGCTGCCAGCCTGCTCGGCCCCAGGGATATAAATGCCCACAAAGGTACATATGGACATGCCCTTTTGATTGGCGGTTCCACTGGTTTAAGCGGGGCCATCCTGCTGGCGGCCCAGGGAGCTTTAAAATCAGGTGCGGGTTTGGTCAGTGCGGCCCTGCCGGCCTCTCTGGTAGGAATCTTTGATGCTGTTTCCCGGGAGGTAATGAGCATACCCCTGGTGGAGACTCTGCAGGGAGCTATCGCCCTGGAAGCACTGCCCGCTATTGAAAATATTCTGGGGACATCTTCAGTATGTGCTGTGGGCCCGGGTTTATCCCGTTATAATGAAGCCAATGCCATCCTGAGATTCATACTGGAAAGAGCCGGTATTCCGGTGGTGATCGATGCTGACGGCTTAAACGCCCTGGAAGGGGATATCAATATAATTAAAGAACGGCAGGTGCCGGTGGTGCTTACGCCCCACCCTGGAGAAATGGCCAGGATGACCGGGAAGAGCATTGAGGAAATACAAGCTGATCGTATCCATTATGCCGTCCATTATGCCCGGGAATGGGGAGCTACTGTAGTACTCAAAGGGAATAAAACGATTGTTGCCGCACCCGACGGCCAGGCCTATATAAATATCACCGGCAACCCAGGTATGGCCAGTGCCGGCAGCGGTGATATACTATGCGGTATGATCACCGGGTTTATTTCCCAGGGGATCACCCCGGTTAAAGCAGCGGTCCTCGCGGTTTATCTCCATGGCTTATCCGGGGATCATGCTGCAGCAGCCAGAGGACAAAGAGGGCTGGTAGCGGGCGATTTGCTGGAGGCATTGCCTCAGGTGATGGCGCAGTTTGAAAAAAAGAAATAATATCTGATCGTATTTGATAAAATGAAACAAGAAACAACAATAGAAAGAGGTGTTTTCTTGATGCTGGCCCGGGAAATTATGACAACTGATGTGATAACAGTATCTCCTGATGAAGAGGTGGAAGTAGTGGCCAAACTGCTGGTGGACAATAAAATCAGCGGCATACCGGTAGTAGATCAGGATAATCATGTATTAGGTATCGTAACGGAGAAGGATTTGCTTATCAAAGCCCGTGAATTAAAAGTACCCTTTTATATAACTTTGTTCGATAGCATTATCTTTTTAGAAAATCCCCTGCGTTTCAGTAATAATCTAAAAAAATATGCAGCAGCCAAGGTGAAAGATCTGATGACAGAAAAAGTGGAAGTAGTTGATGAAAACACTGCCGTTACTGCGATTGCAGAAATTATGCAGAATAAAAAGATCAACCGCCTCCCTGTGATAAGGAATAATAAATTAGTAGGCATTGTCACCCGTAATGATGTATTGAAGGCTATCGTGAAAAACAATGGATAATAAAAGAACAACCTGGGCAGAAATAGATTTGAAAGCAATACATGATAATTTGCAGAAAATAAAGCAAGCTGCAGCTCCTGCGCGGGTGATGGCAGTGGTCAAAGCCAATGCTTATGGACATGGGGTCCATGAAATAACCAGGGCCTGTTTGCAGGAAGGAGTGGACAATCTGGGGGTCGCCTCTCTGGATGAAGCCATGGCGATCCGCCGCGACGGGGCGGCAGTGCCCATATTGATTTTGGGACCATGGGGGGCACAAGATGCGCAGACAGCAGTTGAATGGAGCTTTCACATGACGGTATTTAACTCCAGGCTGGCCCGGGCTTTATCCGATGCGGCAATTAAATCTTCTAAATCCGCCCATGTCCACATAAAAATAGATACAGGGATGGGAAGGCTGGGCTTTTCACCTGATGAGGAGACAATCGGGGAAATCATTAATATTTCCCGCCTGCCGGGTATCAAGCTGGAAGGGATATTTACTCATTTTGCCAGTGCTGACAGCACGGATAAAAACAGTTCTTTAAAACAACTGCGGATTTTCAATGAGCTGACTGCGGAATTGGAAGAACGGGGGATCAATATACCGCTTAAACACTGTTCCAACAGTGCAGGATTGATCAATCTGCCTGAAGCCCGATTTAATATGATCAGGGCCGGCATCATTTTATATGGTTTGTATCCTTCTCCCTATGTGAGCCGGGCCTTGCAAGTGACTCCGGCCATGACTCTTAAAAGCAGGATCAGTTTTTTAAAACAGCTCAAGGCTGGTACAGCAGTGAGTTATGGGGGAACATGGCAATGTGAGCGGGATACCATGGTGGCAACGGTTCCGATCGGATATGCCGACGGATACAGCCGCTTACTGTCCAATCGGGCTTTTGGAGTGGTGCGGGGGCAGCGGGTGCCCTTGATCGGCACTGTATGTATGGATCAGTGTATGTTCGATGTAACTGATGCAGCAGAAATCAGGGAGGGTGACGAGATCATTTTATTCGGCAAGCCGGAGGATCTGGTTACAGCCGACGAATTAGCAGAAATAGAGGGAACCATTAATTATGAAGTGGTTTGTGC
>JAAYZA010000202.1 GCA_012515055.1 Syntrophomonadaceae bacterium
AATGCCTATCTGGCCTATTCCTGGGCTTCTTTATACTTGAATATTTGCGGCGACATCGTCCTGGGATGGCTGCTGCTGGATCAGGCCCGCATCGCAGCGGAAAAACTGGCGAATATTGCTGCTGATGACCCTGATGTCCTGTTTTTAACCAGCAAGATCAATACCGCCAAATTTTTTATCCGGTCTGTCCTCCCCCGGGTCAGCGGAGAAATCACCACCATCCTGAAAAACGATCCCTCTATTTTAAAAATGGCCGATGAATTCTTCATCGATTAAGAGGCGGCACGAGGAGAGACAGGGGGGACGTTTCACCTGTCTCCTCTCTGGCCGCCTTTTCACCAGAGCTTTGGCGATGGGGGCTGACAAGCTGATCGTTCCCCTGCCGCCTATATGAAATGGACCTGCTCTGGATCAACTGACAGTGTAACCTGGGCCCCTACTTCCAGATGGTGTTTTTCCCATTCTTTTCTTGATAATGAAATCTGCCATCTTCCGGAGCCTCCGCAGGTTAAATCAATACTGTGACTGTTGGGAATAATCTTTTCCACAATGGCGTTCCAGCTGTTGGGTTTACCGTCGCAGACCTGGGGCGGCGACAGTTCGATCTGCCAGGAGTGCAGTATCGCTGACACTTCGCGGCTGTTTGCAGCTCCAGAGAAATTGGTTAATGGCCCCAGACTCCACGCATACTCGCGGTTGTCAAACCAGACGGCGCCGTTTTTCCTCTGCATCCTGCCGCTGATGATATTCTCTATTTGTAAAAATTTTGCCACCCAGCAGGTTCCGGGTTTGTCAAATACCTCTGTCGGCTCGCCCTGCTGGAGGATGCGTCCCTGATCCATTACAATCATCTGATTGCCCAGCTGCAAGGCTTCATCAAAATTGTGGGTGACATGGATTATTCCTATGCCTTCGGTCTTATGGATATCGTAGAGTAAGGCCCTCATCATATCGCGGGTCTGGGGATCGAGGGCTGATAAAGGCTCATCCAGCAGCAGGACCGGGGGATTGATCAGGATCGACCGGGCCAGGGACACCCGCTGTTTTTCTCCGCCGCTTAATGATACCGGGTGCCGATCGAGTAAATGCCCGATTCCCATATAATCCACCAGTCGCTCCAATCTGTTTATTATTGCCCTTTGTCCCTGCTTTTTTTGCGCCCGGGCGCCAAAGAGTATGTTCTCGCGTACATTGAGAAAAGGGTATAGCAGACTATCCTGGTAAGCAAACCCGAAGCCCCGTTTCTCCGGCGGCCAGGTGCTTATTTCTTCTTTCCCCAATACTATCTGACCGGAATCTGATCTTCGTAATCCGGCCAGGGTCTCGAGCAACATTGTTTTCCCGGCGCCGCTGGGTCCTACAATAATCAGGTAGTCTTTTTTATGCAAAGAGAAGGTAATGTTATTAAGCTTAAATTTTCCGCAGCGGACATTGAGTCCGGATACTTCCAGCAGGGATGATTTCATGCTATAACCTCTCTCCGCGACAATATCTTCAGCCCTGCCAGCACCAACAATGCTATAATCAACATCACAATAGATGTGGCAATGGCAAAGTTCATATCGCCAATTGACATGTTTAAAAATACGGCTACTGACAGGGTCTCGGTTTTCATGCGGGTAATGCCGGCCAGCATGGCTGTCGCACCAAATTCGCCCAGGGCCCGGGCCCATGCCATCATGACACCGCCCAGCAATCCGTCCCGGGCCAGGGGCAAGGTGACCTTCACAAATACCATTGTGGGCGAAAACCCCAGGGTGCGAGCGACTTTTTCCATGCGCTGATCAATGCTGCCGAAAGCTTGTATAAAACTTCTAACCGCAAAAGGGGTCGCAATAAACCACTGGGCAATTATCACTCCCAACTGTGAGAAAACTACGCTTATCCCTATCTGTTCCAGCTGTTTCCCGAACAGAGGACCAAAGAAAATCAGCAGTGCAATGCCGCTTACCAATGGAGGCAGAACTATGGGAATATCCAGTAAGGTATCAATAAAAGCCCGCCCGGGGATCTTGTGCCGGGATAAAATATAGGCGACTGGCAGTGCAAACGCTGCTGCCAGCAGCATGGCTATAATCGAAGTCCCCAGAGTAAACTTTACAGCAAAATGAAATTCCGGCTGCTGCAGAACGGTGGCCATTGATTTCGTATCAGTATAGGTAAGCAAGCCGACAATGATCAACAGCAGAAACACTATCATCAGTACGAATATCAGCCAGAAGACATTTAAAATACCGTTATTGATAATCCCGTTATGAATTCTTGATATTGAAGCCATATTTTTCGAATGCTGCCGGACCATTCTCCTTTACAAACTTCAGGAAATCACTGGCCAGTTCTTTGTCACTGGCAAATACCAATGAAGCAATGGGGATTTCATCTATTATGTTTACCTGGGGATCAATTTCAATGATAGTAATATCGTCTTTTTCTTTGAACGCGTTGCTGTATTCAACGATACCTGCATTGCCCTGCCCCATTTTGATGGCGGCCATGACTTTAGCCGGGCTCTCCAGGCTGGCGGCTAAATTGCCCTCGATTTCGGCGGTCTTGCCAATTTTATCAAATACTTTTGTGATTGTTTTGCCAATAGCTGTAGCTTCTTTATCGGGCATGACAAGTTTAACCCCTGGTTTGGCAAGGTCTTCAATGGAAGTAATCTGGGCCGGATTATCAGCGGGCGCAATTATTATTGGTGTATGATAGGCAATGGGTCCTGCGACCTGATCAATAAAACCCTTTTGTTCTGCCTGCACCACAAAGGGCATGCCTCCCGGCATGTATATGTCGCCTTTTTTAGCAGTTTCCAGCTGATTGAGCAAGGCACCTGAATTCTGGAAAGTCATTTCCACTTTTACGCCGGTTTCTGCTTCGTAAGCTTCGGCTAATTCAGTTACCGGTTCTTTCAGGTTCGCTCCTACGTAAGTAAACAATGTTTTGGCCTCTGGTTGTTCCTGTGGCTGTTGATCTGCTCCTTTCTGGCTGCTGCAGCCGGCTGCTAAAAGACTGAATGACAGCAGGAGCACTAAAATTGCCAGCAGGCCTGGCTTAATTCTGGGGTACATTTCCTTCATCCTCTCTTCATTCAAATTATTTTGAACCGCTTAAGAACTTTGCGGACAAAATCTTTTCAGCCCCAACAGGGAAGCTGCACCAGCTCCTGTTGTTCCGAAAAAAACCACTGGTTTTTTTAAAGCCAGGAAGTCAACTATTGACCCGTTGCAAAGCGTGCTTCCCGTTACTAAAAAAAGGTCCGCCCAGGACTCCACTTCTTGCATATCGCAAATTCCATTTTCAATCACAGTGCCAAATTTATCTTTCCCGATATTATCATCATCAAGATCGAAAATCCGCATGGAAAACTTGCGGCACAAAGCTTCTGCCATCGCCGGCTGCAAACCAAATAGGGCGATTTGGGGATGGCCATATTCTTTTTCGATCATGTCTGCTAATTCCTGGCTGCATTTTTTAGGTCCGTCATCTTTGCAATGGATAGTTCGGTCGGCCAGATTCAATCTCCGCATAACAGCATTGAGCCCGGAAATAAACACCGCCCGTTCATAATTCTTATTTAACGGCATAGTCGTTAAATCCATCACCCTTCCAGAATAATTGCCGGGCATGTCTGTAAACGCTTGTCCGTGAGAAGTACCGAAAGAAGCCTGCATCATTTTTTCTTTGCCTTTCTGGATGGGGAAATCTTTTCTCTCCGGGTCCCCGATAGCCTCCCGGGGCGTAAGCACGGAACATTCAATCTCCAATTTTTCTTCACCCAGCTGGTTTTCATCTGCCAGCACCTGTAAATCTTTTTGCAGCTTTTCCAGCAAAGTAATCTCATTTGCTTTCATGATGCTTCCTCCCCGCAAATTGTTTATTTTTATTCCAGGTTCGCGTTTTCACTGCCGCCGGTTGTTTCATATATAACCATCCGCTTCCCTGATCCGGTTTTTCTTAAATGTCACTGCCGGGAAGCCGGCAAAAATAATCAAATGCTATAATTTTGCTGACATTGATCTACAAATATTGCTATGATCTTTTGTATTTTAGGTCACGTTACGTTACGTCATGTTGGTCCATTTAATTCCTTGCTAGAAATTATAGCATATTATTATACTATTTGTTGTGTTATCTTATGTTTTGTTAGACCTGGTTAATGCCGAATCAAATTCAGTGTTCTTCAGAAATAGGGATCCGATGTTTTGTTTTCAGAAGAAATATCTTAAGCGGCTTAGATATCATTTTGGAGACCTTTTTATCCCTGAGGCCGTTATCATCCGTTTTTACGAGGCTTTTTGTCGTTTGATGAATGAAAATGTTTCTTGCCATTCCCTGTAAATTTTAATATTCTGGAAAATAAGGAACCCTTGCAAACTGCTTAAATAGATTTTTTTCTACAGAAGGATTTTCTTAGGCAAAAATTTACGGGTGAAAAAGCCCTGGCCTTTTTACTCAGTTTATGCTTTATCCTCACCAGCGAGACAGGGGGGGACGTTTCACCTGTCTCCTCCAGGGTCTTCGCTTGAATTTACGGCTAAAACAGTATAACTTGAAGTATAGAACGCCTTGAAGGGTATATTGAGCGGGGAGGGGGGACGAGCATGAACCTTTTGGAAGAAGATATTTTTGCGGTTTTCTATCAAAACGCTGATCAGGAACGGGCCCAAAATATGGCGGCCTATATGAGGAATCTCTTTCCTTTTCTGGGGATATCAAAACCAGAACGAGGGGCTTTATCTAAGGGTTTCCTGAAAGAATGCCGGAAAGCGCAAGCGATAAATTGGCATTTTATAGATCAATGCTGGTCCCGGGAAAGGGAATTTCAGTATCTGGCTCTGGATTATTTAAAGATAACAGCTCATCTCTTGACTCCCGCAGATGTACCCCGGCTGAAAAATTTGGCCATAAACAAATCCTGGTGGGATACCATAGATTTTTTGGATCGGATCATTGGCGGTATTGCCCTGAGGTATCCGGAGGTGAATGATGTCTTGCTGGCCTGGAGCACTGATGATAACATCTGGCTCAGGCGCATTGCCATTGACCACCAGCTGCTGCGCAAGGAAAAAACCAACACCAAATTACTGGAGGGTATCCTGGTCAATAATCTGGGCCAGAAAGAGTTCTTCATAAATAAGGCCATCGGCTGGAGCCTGCGGGATTACAGCAAAACCGATCCGGAATGGGTCAGGGCCTTTGTTGACAAGCACCAAAACGAGATGGCTGCTCTGTCGATACGGGAGGCCAGTAAATATATTTAGGATCTGGCAGCTGTAGAGAAAGGCGGCAGGAGGAGACAAGCGAAACGACCCCCTGTCACCCTGTATAGGGAGACAGGTGAAACGTCCCCCTGTCTCCTCTTCGCCTCCCGCCTCACTGTCCCCTCTTCCACTTTCGACTTTCCACTTTCTACTTTCCCCTATCCACCTAAAACAGCAACTGGTACAGCATGGTAAATATCCTTTCCGCTGCCCGCCGGGGATTGTCCTTATTGAATTCATCGATCTGGGCCGTTACGCCGTTGATATCATCCGCTGTGACTTCACGGGGCGCCGGCAGATCTGTGTAAAGGCCGGCCAGAATATCCAGTGGGGTAAGATCCCCCTCACTCATAAGCACTTCCGGCCAGTTTTCAGCCCCCAGCCTATCCAGCAGCACACAACTCAAGGCACCGATACTATAGCCTTCTGATA
>JAAYZA010000101.1 GCA_012515055.1 Syntrophomonadaceae bacterium
AAACTACATTGGTTAAAGCTTTGACTGGCCATGACACTGATCGGCTCAAGGAAGAGAAAAAAAGAGGGATTTCGATAGAACTGGGTTTTGCACCTTTTATACTGCCGGGAGGGCAAAAAGCTGCCATTGTTGATATGCCTGGACACGAGCGTTTTATTCGTCATATGCTGGCGGGTGCTTTTGGCATCGATCTGGTTTTGTTGACCATTGCCGCTGATGAGGGCGTTATGCCTCAGACTAAAGAACATATGGATATAATCGAATTGCTTGGTGTCGATAAAGGGATCGTGGTTATAACCAAAAGTGATTTGGTTGATGAAGAATGGCTGATGTTGGTGGAAGAAGAAATTGAGGAATATCTCAAGGGGAGTGTTTTAGATAAAGCACCGGTTATAGCGGTGTCAGCAGCTACGGGAGAAGGTATTGAAGAATTAAAAGAACTAATTGAGAGCCTGGCAGTTCAGGTGCAGGAGAAATCATCCTCGGGCTATGCCCGCCTGCCGATAGACAGGGTTTTTTCTGTTTCTGGGTTCGGTACGGTTGTTACCGGAACCCTGTGGTCAGGTAAAATTGAAGTCGGTGAAACACTGGAATTGATGCCTGTGCAGAAGCAGGTTAGAATCAGGACGATCCAGGTGCATAATGAAAAATCTCCAGCAGCTTTTGCCGGGCAAAGGGTAGCAGTTAACCTGCAAGGGATAGAATTGAATGAAATAAAGCGGGGATATCTACTGGCAACACCAGGCGCATTTACCCCCAGTTTCAGAATTGATGCCAAAATGCGCCTGCTGCCTGAAGGGGCCCGGGCTATCCGCAATTGGAATCGAATAAGATTTCATCTGGGGACAGATGAAGTTCTGGGCCGGGTGGTTCTTTTGGACCGGGATGAATTAAATCCCGGTGAAGAGGCTTTTGCGCAGATAATCCTGGAGAAACAAATCGTGGCCCATAAAGGTGACGCTTTTGTTATAAGGTATTATTCACCAGTGACAACCATTGGCGGTGGTGTGATCATAGAACCGAATGCGGCCAAACAAAAAAGATTCAAGGAAGAGGTCTTAGAAGAGCTGGCCATTAAGGAGGAAGGCAGTCTTTATGAGCGATTGCTGCATGAAGTGAATGCCTCCGGACAGGATGTGTTTACCGTTGATGATCTGGCCCGCAAGACCGGGAGCTCAATCGCGGAACAATTGCATGATGAAATCCATCAATTACTTGATGATGAACAAATGATCGAAATCAAACCGGGCTTATTCATCAGCCGGATCAAACTGGATAATATCAATGAAATAATAGGCAGCAACCTGAGTCACTATCATAATAAATACCCATTAAGGAGCGGTTATCCCAAGGAAGATATGCGCAGTAAATACTTCAGCCATTTAAATGGCAAAGTCTTTAATGCCGTTTTAAAATATCTGGAAGAACAAAACTATCTGGTTACCAAAGGAAATGAAGTAAACCTGGTCGGCCATCAGCCCGCCCCAGGGGAAAAGGAAAAGAAAACGATTGCGTATATTCTTTCTGCTTTAAACCACCAGATCTTCACACCTCCGTCAATAGAAGAAATGAAGGGACATTTAATGTTAAACGAACAAGAAATGGCTGAGGTGTTGAATTATTTGCTTAACCAGGGGCAGGTAGTCAAGCTGGAGGGGGATAATTATTTTTCCCATGACGCGATTGAAGAAGGAAAAAAGATTTTAGAGGAGTATTTTAGGGAAGAAGAGGAGATGACTCTGGCAACAGCCCGAGATCTTTTAAAAACATCTCGAAAATATGCGCTTCCTCTGGTAGAATATTATGATAAGATTCGTTTTACCAGACGCATAGGTGATGTCAGGGTCAAAGCCAGATAAATTATTCTGGGATAACTTGAGGGGAAGGTGAGGGGCGAATCGAGAATTCCGTTTTCATGGCCCTGGCCATGATTAAAAAAAGAAGAGGAGGAAATTATGAAAAAGAACAATAGGAAAAAGATAGCGGCGTTGGTAATTATGGTGTTCATGCTGGCTATTGTTGCCGGATGCGGTGGGGGAGCCGCGGATAACGGTGATAAAGCTGGGGACAAAACGGAAACAATCAATGTAGGGCTTAATGTTGAATTATCAGGCGGGGTGGCCAGCTATGGCACCAATGCCAGGGATGGTGCATTATTAGCCATTGAACAAATCAATGCTGAAGGCGGAGTCCTGGGAATGCAGTTAAAGCCAATCGTCAGAGATTGCAAATCAATTGCTGACGAAGCTATGAGTGTCAGTGCGGCTTTGGTAAACGAAAAAATCGTTGCCCAGATTGGGCCGCTCACAAGTGGTAATGTGGCCGGCAGCACCCCGATCATGATGGAAAACCATATTCCTTTGATCGCACCAGCTGCAACTGCTGTTAATGTAACCGTCGATGAAAAGACTGGTAAAACCAACGAATATATTTTCCGGGTCTGCTTTATCGATCCCTTCCAGGGAACATTGATGGCTCAGTTTGCCGCAGAGAATATGGAAGCCAAAACAGCAGTTATTTATGGTGATAACTCCAGTGATTACGCCAAAGGCCTGGCCCAATACTTTGAAAAAACATTTGTAGAAAAAGGCGGCAAGATTTTAGCAACTGAAGGTTATGTAAAAGATGACCGTGATTTCAGGGCTACTCTGACTAAAATCAAGGGAATGAACCCCGATTTCATTTATGTACCGGGTTACTATCAGGAAATTGCCCCCTTGATCAAACAAGCCCGTGAATTAGGAATTACAGCCCCAATGGGCGGCGGCGACGGCTGGGATTCCCCGGACATGGTAAGCGTGGCCGGCAATGAAGCCCTGAACAATACTTATTTCACCAACCATTATTCTTCTGAAGATAAAGACCCCAATGTGGTACAATTTGTTGAAGCCTACCAGGCTAAATACAATAAAGATCCGGATGGATTTGCTGCCCTGGGTTATGACTCTGTGAAGATCATGGTACTGGGATTAGAAGAAGCGGGTGAAGCTGATCCTGGCAAATTAGCGGCCGCATTATCCAATATTACTGACTTTGTCGGAATAACAGGGAATATGAGTATCGATGAGCAGCACAACCCGGTCAAAGCAGGGGTAATAATTGAGTTTAAAGATGGCAAACAGGTTATGAACACTAGAATTCAACCATAGGAAGTTTTAACGGAAAGGGAGGGACCCCCCTCTCTTTCCTCTTTAAACATTAGGGGGATGTGGCAATATTGCTGGAATTAATACAACAAATCGTCAACGGACTTTCTTTGGGAGCTATCTATGCTCTGATTGCCCTTGGGTATACAATGGTTTACGGAATCATAAAACTGATAAATTTTGCTCACGGCGATATTATGATGGTGGGAGGTTTCGTAGGATTTTTTTCTCTGACCCTGCTGGGAACTAATATTCTTGTGGCCATGTTGGTGGCGATGTTGGTTTGTGCCATTTTGGGTGTTTTGATAGAAAAAATTGCTTATCGGCCTTTGCGGACTTCGACCCGCATTGCGGCTTTGATTACAGCCATCGGAGTTTCTTTGTTTTTGGAGTATACGACTATTTTTGCACTGGGTCCCGCCCAGAAGATATTTCCTGATTCAGCCTTTCCTTTAAAGGCTTATGATATAGCCGGCCTTTCTATTTTAAACAAGGACGTATTCGTCGTAGTATCAGCAGTTGTTCTGATGT
>JAAYZA010000076.1 GCA_012515055.1 Syntrophomonadaceae bacterium
ACTGCTCAGGGAATCGGCTTTGCCATCCCTGCTGATACGGTACGGGAGGTATTGGATGATCTGCTCCAGGGCAATGACATAATCCGCCCTTTTCTGGGGGTCAGCATGAGGGATATAAACGAGGAAACAAGGCAGCAATTGCGTCTGGGCAATGAAACCCGGGGGATTTTGGTAGTGGAAGTCGTCAAGGGGACTGCCGCAGAAAAGGCGGGAATAAAAGCCATGGATATTATAACTGATATTGATGGGGAAAAGATATCTTCTGCAGAACAGCTGCAGGATATAGTCTCCGGGCATGAAGTGGGGGACAAGATCAACCTGAATATTCTGCGAAACGGAAAAGCACTGTCATTTACGGCCAATTTGCAGTCTAAACCTTCGCAATAATTATCGGCATCATTAATAATTACCAGGGAAAAAAGTCAGTTCCCTTTAACAGGAGAACTGACTTTTATTTCTGGAAACCTAAATAATAGTTTAGTTGTTTTCTTTTTTCAGGCATTGTTTGTGGAAATAGCGCTCCTTATACACCAGGTATTCGCGATCCCCAATCAGGGTCTGACAGAGTTGGCAGCGGGTATTAGATATAATAATACTTTTTTCCATCTGACGCTGCCGGGCATAATCGGTCATAGTTTTCATATTAACACCCCTCTTTCGCTGCATTTATCCGGGGACAAGAACTTACTGCCCTGTTTCCGACCCAAGCAGTATCTTGTTCCTGGAAATTATTTTTAGTATCGTGTGATGTTGTATACATTATACAATGAAAAGACCCTGTGAATCTATTAACAATTCCCTGCTCTAAAGGCCAGATATCGAAGAAAACAGGAGAAGAAGCCAGAGGAATGGGATCAAACGTATTGAAGGGGAAGATGGGAGTGTTTTTTGCTTTTTTGGGATAAAATGCAAAAAACAAGGATTATTATATTATATGGGAACTAATGTCGGGAAAAGTTGGGCGGTCAGCTGGTCAGGGAGAAAAATAGCTGTAAACAGCCCGGGTGTCCGGAAATTTCGGACACCCGGGCCTTATAGCTTTTAGTCTTCATAGAGTTCATCAATAAGAGTTCTATACTTATCATCGATGAATCTACGTTTCAGTTTTAACGTGGGGGTCATTTCGCCGGCTTCCTGAGTGAGCTCTTCAGCCAGCAGTACAAACTTTTTGATTTTCTCCACCTGTCCCAGGCTGCTGGTCTTGGCTTCGATCAAGCCTTCATAGAATTTATAGATCCGGGGGTCCTGGATGATCTGTTCCGGTGAAACATATTCGATATTATTAGTCTGGCAATAACCCTTTAAAAGATCGAAATTGGGTACCACCAGGGCGGAGATGAACTTGCGGTTTTCACCGATGCAGACGAATTGGGAAATATACATCTCATTGCCCAGCAGGGACTCGATCTGCTGCGGGGAGATGTTTTTGCCCCCGGCAGTGATGATGAGCTCTTTGATCCGGTCAGTGATTTTTATATAGCGCAGTTTTTCACCATTCTTTTCAACATAATGCAGTTCCCCGACATCCTGGGTTTTAAACCAGCCGTCATCGGTAAAAATGGCTTTGGTGGCTTCCGGGTTTTTATAATATTCGGTCATGCACATGCCGCCTTTTATCTGCACTTCCCCTTCATCGGAGATGCGGGCCTGGCACATGGGAATAACCACTCCGCAATAGCCGGGGATGGCGTTATCCCTGAACCCGACACAGACGGGGAAGAACTCGGTCAAACCATAACCCATGGCAATATTGATGCCCACCGCCTGGAAGAATTCATTGACTTCAGGGGCAAAGGCAGATCCGCCAATATGATAAACATTGCAATTTTCAGTCCCCAGCATATCCCGAATTTTACTGAACACCAGCTTGTCAGCTATTTTATACTGCAGACCAAAACTTTTATCTTTATAAGCTTTAATTCCTACCCCTTTGGCCCATTCAAACATTTTGTATTTCATACCGCCGGCGTTTTTCATACCCGCATGGATGGTGCCGTAAACTTTGTCCCAGATCCGGGGGACACTGGTCATAAAATTAGGTTTATAGTGGTTCATATATTCGAGAAAATTGGTGGGATCAGGGCAATAGCCGATTCTTACTCCCACAGTCATACACCCATAAGACCATAGCCTTTCGAAAACATGGGAAAGGGGCAGGATGGAAAGGGAGATGTAATCAGGTCCTGCTTCCGGATAACGCATGGAAGGAAAAATACCATTGAAAAAAGTGCGGTGGGTGTGAACGGCGCCCTTGGGATTGCCGGTGGTACCGGATGTATAAATGATGGTTACGATATCATCAGGGTCCACGTCATTGATACGATCCTCAAATTCTTTATCATTTTTAAGCTGGCGGCCCTTTTGATACATCTGGCTTAAATATATACTTTTATCCCCGGTAATTTCAATATTATCCTGCATAGCAACAATTAAGCGGAGGAATTTATTGGCAGCGATGATTTTTGTAGCCCGGTCATATTGCTCCTGGTCACCGACGAAGATGACTTTTACTTCGGCATCATTAATTATATATTCAGCTTCTTCCACCGAGTTGGTGGCATAAATGGGGACGGAAACTGCCCGGGTTGCCAGTATACCCATGTCGGATATAGCCCATTCCGAGCAATTTCGAGCAAAAATTGAACACATATCCCCGGCGCCTATTCCCATATCAATTAGAACTTTGGCTACAGCGGTAAAACGGTCGGCAAACTCTGTCCAATTAATAGTTTCCCACTCACCCTTGACATTTTTCTGGATAAGAATGTCCTTATCCTTAAAAATCTTGGCGTTTTGGAGCATCATATATGCGAGGGTTTTGTTTTCAGCCAGGTATTTTTCGAAGTCTTTCTCCCAGTCCACATCACTATCGCGCCAGACTGGCAAATGGGCAGTTGGTTTGTGCATAGTTCTTCCCCCTTCAATATAATAATTTGCTGTTATTGATATTATGATTCGAAGTATCTGCCCGGTCAATACATATGCATGAAAATAAGCCGGGCGTTAAATCCGCCCGGCTGTTCAAAGCTGAACTTACTGCCAGCTGTCTCTTTTAGAGTTCGATCAAAATTTTGACTGCCCCGCAGTTCTGCAAATATTAAAGAAACTTTTCTACTTTATGCTTTTCCAGCATTTCCTCCAGCCAGGGGCTGTATTCGGCTTCCATCTTCTGGGCTGATAAAATATCTTTTATTTCTTCTTTGTTTTCAGCCAGGGTGCCTTCCCGGGCTGGAATATTACCAGTTACTTCGATAATATGATAGCCGAAATCGGTTTTGACCGGCTGACTTATTTCCCCCACCGGCAGTGTAAATACGGCTGTTTCAAATTCTTCCACCATTTGCCCGCGGATGATATTGCCCAGTTCTCCGCCCTGGTCCTTGTTCTGTATATCCAAAGAATAGTCTTTGGCCAGTTGGGCAAAGTCCTGGCCTTCCACAAGCTTTTGCCTGATATCCTGGGCTTCTTCCTCACTGTCAACTAAAATATGACGGGCCTTAACCTGTTCTTCCCGGTCAAACATTTCTTGATTGGCAGTAAAGTATTCTTCTATCTCCTGGTCAGTAACTGATATTCTTCCTATCAGCAGCTTTTCCAGCTTTACCTGCACGGTCAGATCTTTTTTAACATCTTTTAAAGACATATTGTAATTGGCCAGTGACTGCTCCAAAATATCAAGTCCGCCGTAATATCCGGCTACCTCTTCCAATTTTTTCTCGACTTCATCTTCTGAAGCAGTGATATTATTCTGCGCAGATTCCACTTCGACGATTTTTTCGTTGACCAAAGAATCCAGTGCCGCCTGCCCATTTGATTGCACCATCAGGTCATACAATTCGTTTTTGCTGATGGCCTGGCCGTCTACCCGAGCCACCGTTCCTCCCTGGCTGCCGGAGCTGACCAGCACGTAAACCAGAGCACCGGCCAAAATTACCACCAATACACTCAAGACAATGAGATATGTTTTATTATTCTGTTGCACAGACTCCCTCCTTTGCATTAATAGCTAATGCTGGTTTTTTGTTGAGGATTACATTATTCAATTACTATTACATTGAGGGACAATTTTAAATGCTGCCTGGTAACTGCAGAAAGTATATTATGCAAAGCCCTCAGTCGATAAAATTAAAGCATTAATATATAGTTTACAACAAAACAAAAATATAAATATAAAAAAGCCGGGAAAATTTATCGCTGGTCGGTTATTTATAAAATCAGTCGGATGGAAAAGCCGCTGCTGTTCACCTGGCAGTGACAGATAAGCACTGTATTAAAATTATATTTATGCCCCGACAGGCAGGTTGTTGTGGTTATCATAATTTTGTATGATAATGAAAGAAATACTGATATAGATTTCAAATATCAATATATTATAAGGAGAACTTTATGGAAAACGACCGCAAAATTGCCGTGTTAATTGATGCGGATAATGTATCGGACAAATACATAAAATACATTTTCGATGAGATCACCAACCACGGTATCCCCACATATAAAAGGATTTATGGAGATTGGACCAAACCCCAGCTCAGTTCCTGGAAGAATGTTTTATTAAACTACTCCATAACGCCCATCCAGCAATATAGTTATACAACCGGGAGGAATTCAACTGACGCAGCACTTATCATAGATGCCATGGACATCCTTTACTCCGATAATGTGGATGGCTTTTGCATAGTTTCCAGTGACAGCGATTTTACCCGTCTGGCGGCCCGACTGCGGGAAGCCGGGATGTATGTAGTGGGAATGGGGGAAAAGAAGACACCAATGCCCTTTATTTCCGCCTGTGAAATATTTAAGTACCTGGAAGTACTGGCAGCCAGCCCCGCTAATGAAAATGAACCCCGCAACGGTGAAAAAGTCGGTGCGGCTCCTCCCCATGCAGAAACCATGGCCAGTATCGATGAATTGATTAAAACCATCCAGGTGATAGTCAATGACACTTCCGATGATGACGGCTGGGCCTTTTTGGGAGAAGTGGGGAAAATACTCAACAAACGCTATCCGGATTTTGACACACGCAACTATGGACATACTAAACTTACGCCGCTGATTTCTTCATTAAAACAATTTGAGATCCAGTCGCGTAAAACCAATCATCCTTATATAACCCACAAATATATAAAAAACAAAAAGAAAAATGATGTAAAATAGCAGACCCCGCGTATCTAAGGAGCTGAACGGTTATGACAGTAAAAGTGAAATTATTTGCGAATTTCCGCAAAAACCGCTTCAAGGAAAAAGATATGGAATTGGCTGAAGACTGTACGATAGAAGGAGTTATAGATTATCTTAAGATACCCCGTAAAGAGCTGGGGGTTATATTTTTAAACGGTTTATCAGCTGAGCTGGAAGCTGTTCTGGCCGAGGGGGACATTTTATCCGTTTTTCCCCTGGTGGGTGGTGGTTGAAAATGGCTGAAAATCTCGATAAATCAGTCAAATGCCAGGACATTCAATCACTGGCTGAATCCCGGAAGACAACACTGCGGGAAATGGAAATAGATCTTTTGGGACAAGGTTTGATCCCCCGTCACTATATGCGCAATATCGAAGCCATAAGTCGGGAAGAACAGGCCCAGCTGCTTTTATCCCGGGTGGGAGTATGTGGCTGCGGGGGCCTGGGGTTATATGTGGTCAATCATTTGGTTCGTATGGGAGTCGGATATATTACCCTTTGGGATCCGGATGTATTCAGTGAAAGCAATTTGAACCGTCAGTTGTGGTCGAATTACAACTATCTGGGTGTGAGCAAAGTGGAAGTGTGCCGCCAGGAAGCGGCAAAAATCAACCCGGCCGTTGATATTACGCCATTGAAGTCTTGCTGGGAAACAAATGCTGATGATTTGCTTCTGGAACAGGATGTGGTCATTGACGCGCTGGATAATATTTCATCCCGCCTGAGATTGGCAGAAGCCTGCGGCAAAAACAGCATTCCCCTGGTTCATGCTGCCATCGGCGGCTGGTATGGTCAAATTACCGTGATTATGCCCGGAGATGATACTATATTCGATATCTATGGTGCCAATAATGGCCGGGGCCTGGAAGAAGAACTGGGTACACTTTCATTTGCTGCGGCATTCGCGGCCAGCATACAGGCGGCCGAAGCGGTGAAATTAATATTGGGAAAAGAATCGGAACTGCGCAGCAAAATATGTATGTTTGACTTGCTGGAACCAGAGCTGGTTTTCCTGGACAAGTGTAACATGAACGTTACATGATTGCTAAAGTAGCGTAACAAATTGAACGGACTTGTAACATAAATCCGTTATTTACAAATTTATTAAAAACCCTTATTTAAGGCGGGCGAAACAGATCGACCGCCTTTTTTAGTCTTTTATTTTCCGCCTGGCATGATTGTTGCGAATATTAATTATAAATGGTTGATGTTTCCCCGCCGGCAATGGGAGAAAATGATCTTCCGGGATTATACTGACAGGTTATAGAACCAAAAACAACATTATAAGTAAAGGAGAGTGAGAACTGATTTGTCCGCGCAGGGCAGAATCAGGGAAGTATGAGTAAAGTACTTTTTGTTGAACCGGAAAAATGTACAGGCTGCCGTAGCTGTGAATTGATTTGTTCCTTCATTCATGCGGGTGAGTTTAATCCGCTTCGTTCCCGGATATCTATCGTAGCATTCGAGAAAAGCGGGTTTTCCTTCCCGGCAGTGTGCCAGCAGTGCAGTGTGGCTGCATGTATGGAAGTGTGCCCGGTGAATGCCATCAGTGTTGATCCCTATACCGGCGCAAAAATTGTGAACCATTCAGTTTGTTTAAGATGCAAAATGTGCACAATTGCTTGTCCTTTCGGGGCGACTTTCTATGATGCCGACGATGATTTGATTCTTAAATGTGACCTTTGCGGTGGTGACCCGGAATGTGTCAAATATTGTCCTACGGAGGCAATATCCTATCGCGAAGCGAAGACGGCTAATTTTAATAAACGCCGCGAAACAGCAGAAAAATTCCGCGAGGTTATGGAGGAGGGGAGATAAGTATGTTTGCTTGGACGGGTAAAATATTACGGGTCAATTTGACCGAAGGTACAGCTGTGGCAGAGCCTTTGAACATGGATTATGCCAGGAAATATATTGGGGCCCGTGGCTTGGGAACCCGATATTTTGTAGAAGAAGTTGATGCCCGGATCGATCCATTCAGCCCCGACAATAAGATTATTTTTATGACCGGTCCTTTAACAGGTACTTTTGCCGGTTCAGCCGGACGCTATAATGTTGTTACCAAAGGGCCGTTGAATGGGACCATCGCTGCTTCAAATTCCGGAGGGACCTTTGGGCCGGAATTAAAATATGCAGGCTGGGATGGAATCATTTTTGAGGGAAGGGCCTCAAGCCCGGTTTATCTTTCAATCTATAATGACCAGGTGGAGATACTCCCCGCTGACGAATTATGGGGACAGGATGTTTTTGCCGTTACAGATGCTTTAAAAGCCCAGGACGAAGAAGCCAAAATTGCCTGCATAGGGCCGGCCGGAGAGCATCTGGTCAAATATGCCTGTATCATGAATGAATACCACCGGGCCGCCGGCCGCTCAGGAGTCGGAGCGGTAATGGGGTCGAAAAATCTCAAAGCTATTGTTGTACGCGGTACCGGGGGGATTGTGGTGGAAAATCCTCCGGCCTTCCTGGAAGCAGCCAAAGATGCGCGGCAAAAGCTGCGGGAACATCCGGTTACCGGTGAAGGGCTGGCAGCTTATGGCACTAATGTTCTGGTAAATATACTGAATGAACATGGCGGTCTTCCCGTCAAAAATTTCAGCGAAGCTGCGGTTTTTGCCAATGCCGAGAAGATCTCCGGCGA
>JAAYZA010000132.1 GCA_012515055.1 Syntrophomonadaceae bacterium
CAAGCAAAAGGGATTCTTGAAGGGAAGCATAACAGCCTTTTTATGGGAGAAACCCAAGTTAGATACGAGGATTTCAGTAATATTAAGACAATTGAAAAGTTCAAAGACTCTTATTACATCGGCGATCAATCCCAACTGGAGGCCATGCGCTTATTCAAAGCGAGCTTGGTAGATAAATATAGTGGCGGGCTCCCGAAATTATTCAGTTCCGATAAAGAAACCTGGTTGAATCTATTTTCAGTTTGGTTTATCATTTTTGGCTTAATCTTGCTTCTGACGATTTATGAAATCATAAGCCTGAAGAAGGAGATTATGGTGCGTATAACCCTTGGGGAGGATGTCAGAGCCGTTTTCGGTAAAAATGCTTTGGCCGATATCGCTATCTTGGCAAGCGCCTTGCTCAGCGTGCCTTTCCTATTAAGCTCATTATCCAATTCCAATGTGCTTTTTAAGATTCAAACTCTGGCCCCTGCCTTTATGGTGTTCATGATTGCCAACACACTGATTAACGCGGCCATTTTGCGCATTAACTTTAAAAAAGATATAGTAACCAGGCGCTCTGGCGGCGGACTACTTGCAGCCAACTATATCTTGAAAACCATGACTACTATCCTCACCCTCATTGTCCTGTCAAGCAATTTTGCCATACTGGCGCAAGGGTATCTTATGCATAAGCAAGGTGATTTTTTCTCTGCACATAAGGATTATAGCTACTATAAACTGAATTACAGAGTGAATAATCATTTAGGCAAAACAATATCAGATACAGAGACTATGAATCAAGAATTCTACAAACGATTTCAGAAATTTTCATTACAATACAACGATTTGACAGCTAATTATAGTAGCCCTTACCCTGTTATCCTAATCAACCGAAATTCGTTTAAAGAAATCTCAAGATTGAACAATGCCTTGGTTGAGGCGATCCAAAGTGCCGATGAGGATTATTATATCCTGATCCCGCCCGGTATATCAGAGGATTCTCTAGAATATACCATCGCGAACCATATATTCACTACTTTTTTGGGAAGAAATATTGATTCAAGCATTAAAACCAAACTATATGATGACGATATAAGTTTAGTAGGCGTTCATAATATGGAGAAATATGTAAGTCGGCCAATGGAGAATCCTATCATATTATTCAATAATACAATTCAACAAATTGACGAATCTCAGGCAGATAAAGCTATGTATTATGCCTACAGTACGTTGTACAATATTCCTGAGCAAGACTTCAATAATTTCATAGAGGAATATCAGCTGTCCGATCAAATAGTGGTCAAATCCAATGTCCTGGATGTCTATGAATATAATTGGGCTATTATGTCACGCAATATGAAATTAATTGTTATTTTATCATTCTTTTTGTTGGCCCTCGAAATCGCGCTGATTAGTTTTCTTATCAAACTTGAGTATCGGTTCAACGCTATGGAACTGGCACTGAAAAAAGTACTTGGCTACTCACTTTATGCCAGGAATAAGCGCTTGATACTTATCACTTTAGTTGTTTTTCTGCTGAGTATAATCCTGGCGTTTTTCCTCAGAGGGCTTTTGGGTATTGCCGAGGGTGCTAATCTCATCTGGGGAGGGCTAATTTTGCTGGCGGTTGAGTTAGTATTTATTGCTAAAAAGGCAGGTGCTATGGAAAAAGCCAATGTACCAGCCATTCTAAAAGGAAGGGTATTATGATTGAAGGAATTAATATCACTAAAAAATTTGATGATCTGACTTTATTTCAAGATTATAATTTTCTTATCAAGGATCAAGAATTCGTATGCTTTTCCGGTGCCAGCGGAACAGGAAAGACCACATTATTAAATATGATTGGCTTAATCGAGCCGATTGACGCCGGAAGTTTAAGAATTAACGGAATCGAGTACACGACAAACAAGCAAAAATTGGAGTATTTTCGCTCAGTAGTAGGTTTTCTATTTCAAAATTTTGCGCTGATTGAGAATAAAACCGTTAAACAGAACCTCGAGTTGATCAGGAAGGACAGTCGCACGAATTATACGATTGAAGAAGTGCTGGCAAGAGTTGGCTTAGAAAGCAAACTGAATAGTAAAGTTTATACCCTATCCGGTGGAGAGCAGCAGCGTGTAGCGTTGGCTCGTTTATTTCTTAAAAAATGTGAGATCATTTTAGCTGACGAACCAACAGGATCCCTGGACACCAAAAACGCTCAAATAATAATGGATATTCTGTTTTCGTTGAACGCCGAAGGTAAAACCATCATTATAGTGACACATGATCAAAAAATTAAAGATAAAGTACAAAGGGTTATCGAACTATAAATTTCCATTTGAATATATGCTAATGCAACGTTATTTACAAGTTAATATGTTCCTGTTAATATCCATTGCGTAAATCACCGTGCGTATCACCTGTTATGAAAATCATTCTGTCACCTCGCTTTTAATTTTGAAGGCCTATTTTCTAAATTTTATTATACCTAGATTCATACATTTTCCAGAATATGAATCTAGTGTGTGAATGATAATGTAATAGTGTACCAAAACAAGAGCAAATGACAGCGAATTAGTTTACCACCTACCAGTCAACTTCTGTAGAATGGAGCCAACCATTTTACAAGGAGGGCGAAAGGTGTGATCATAGAAATGGACTTATATGCGGAGATTCGGAAACGCTATTTAGCGGGTGATTCCCAACGATCCATCTCCGGCAATCTTGGGATATCCAGGCAAACTGTTAAAAAATACTGTAGGGGGGATCACCATCCCGAAAAGCGAAAGACCTACGAGCGAAAGGCATCCATCTTAACTTGTGAAGTGAGGGAATTCATTTTATCCTGCCTTGCCCAGGATCATCGGGAAGGTGTTAAAAAGCAACAACATACCGCAAAGCGTATCTATGACCGGCTTGTAAGTGAAAAGCAGTTTTCCGGTTCCTACTCAAGCATACGCTCTGCAGTGCGCAACCTG
>JAAYZA010000364.1 GCA_012515055.1 Syntrophomonadaceae bacterium
ACGACACCCTCTATGTCCCAGCATGGGATTTTTCTCCGCTAATTTATTCATTTTGGACAATAATTCTTCTTTTTCCAATAGCAGTGCCGGGTCTGCCTGGTTATGTTTCAGATTTTCCACTTCTATTATGAGACTGGTGTGATCTGGTAAAAACTCGTGTAAAGGGGGATCCAACAACCTGATGGTTACCGGGAAAGGTGCCATGGCCTTGATGATGCCGTAAAAATCATCTTTTTGCACCGGCAGCAGTTTAGCTAATGCTTCTTCCCGATCTTCCACGGTTTCGGATAGTATCATTTTTTGGACTACCGGTAATCTATCCAGGGCCATAAACATATGTTCCGTCCTGCATAACCCAATCCCTTCGGCGCCAAACTCACGTGCTTTAAGGGCGTCCTGAGGACTATCCGCATTGGCTCTTACGGCTAAAGCCTTGATTTCATCAGCCCAGCTTAACAAAATTTCAAAATCATCTGCTAAGGTAGGCTCTATCATAGGCACTTCGTCCAGCATAACATTGCCGGTAGATCCGTCAATGGTTATGACATCTCCTTCTTTGACCGTAAGACCGTTTACGGTAAATTTTTTGTTCTCCATATCAATTTTTATCGATTCACAGCCGCACACACAGGGTTTTCCCATTCCTCTTGCTACAACTGCCGCATGGGAGGTCATCCCCCCCCGGGAGGTCAAAATCCCCTGGGCATGTATTATGCCGTGTATATCATCAGGGGTTGTTTCACCACGTACCAGTACAACTTTTTCCCCCAGAGATCCCCGCTTTTCAGCCTGGTCGGCATCGAATAATACCAGACCACAGGCAGCACCGGGTGAGGCGGGCAAACCATGGGCAAATGGTTCCAGTTTAACTCTGGTATCGATTTGCCGGTGCAAAAGCTGATCAAGCTGCTCGGGATCGATCCTGAGCAAGGCCTCTTCCTTGCTTATCAATCCTTCATTATACATATCAACTGCTATTTTAACTGCTGCTTTGGCAGTACGTTTGCCATTCCTGGTCTGCAGCATATACAGTTTGTTTTTTTCTACGGTAAACTCTATGTCCTGCATATCCCGGTAATGTATCTCCAGTTTCTTGCAGGTGTCGACAAACTGTTCATAAACAGCCGGCAGCCCTTCCTGGAGTTTTGATATGGGCATAGGCGTCCTGATTCCAGCAACAACATCTTCCCCCTGGGCATTGATCAGGAATTCCCCGTAAAGTTCATTGGCACCGGTAGAAGGGTCGCGGGTAAAAGCTACACCAGTACCGCAATCATCACCCATATTGCCAAAAGCCATACATTGTATATTAACGGCAGTACCTAATTGGTCATCGATTCTGTTTAACCGGCGATATACTATTGCTCTCTGGTTGTTCCAGGAATCAAAAACTGCTTTGATTGCCATGTTCAGCTGTTCATTGACATCCTGGGGAAAGGCAAAGCCTTTTAGTTCCAAAACCAATGCTTTGTACTCATCGATTAACAACTTTAATTCATCCTCGGGTATTTCATAGTCAAATATCAGACTCAGTTTACGTTTATATTTTTCCACCAATTCTTCAAAATGGTAGTGTTCAATATCCAGAACCACATTGCTGAACATTTGTATAAAGCGTCGATAACAATCATAGGCAAATCTGCTGTCACCGGTGAGTTGTGCCAGGCCCATTACTGATTCTTCATTTAATCCCAGATTTAAAACTGTATCCATCATCCCCGGCATGGAGACCGGGGCTCCTGAGCGAACTGAGACCAGCAAAGGATTTTCCTGATCGCCAAAAAATTTCCCGGTTCTTTCTTCCAGATCTTTCATGGCCTCTGCCACTTCATCCCACATCCCCGCGGGGAATTCATTCCCCTGGGCTAAATATTCATTGCATGCTGCTGTTGTTATCGTAAAACCCGGGGGTACCGGCAGGCCAATATTGGTCATTTCCGCTAAATTTGCACCTTTACCTCCTAACAGTGAGCGCATGCTCGAATTGCCTCCGGCAAATAAGTAGACATATTGGCTGCTATCAGACATTACTTATCCTCCTATAGTATATTTCCATTATCTTGCTGGCTGTCTCTTCGACGGCCTTGTTGGTAACATCTATTACGGGACAACCCAGGCGTTTCATTATCGTTTCCGAATATTCAAGTTCTTCCAGTATCCTTTCATAATTGGCATAGTTGGCCTGGCCTTTTAAACCTAATGTCATCAGCCTTTCAGTACGGATGTGATTTAACAGATCTGGTTTTATGGTCAAACCAATTACTTTGCCCCGTTCGACCTTGAATAGTTCCTCCGGAAGAGGTACTTCCGGCACCAGAGGCACATTGGCTACTTTAATTCTTTTATGAGCCAGATACATGGAAAGCGGCGTTTTTGAAGTACGGGAAACTCCCACCAGGACTATATCAGCAAGGTTGATGCCCCGCGGATCTTTCCCATCATCATATCTGACGGCAAATTCCACCGCTTCGATGCGCTTATAATACATCTCATCTATTTTACGTAATAACCCCGGTTCCCGTTTAGGTTCAAGACTGCTGACCGTTTTAAAGGCATTTATTAAAGGGCCTAAAATATCAACACATATAACACCGGCCTCCTGGGCCACCTTTTCCAGATGTATTGCTAATTCTTCGATGGCAAGTGTATAGGCTATCATGAATTTACTGGTCCCCGCCAATTTAATTACTTCGTCGATGGTATCGGTATCAGAAATATTTGGTATTCTCCTGATTTCCATATCACCGGAATTAAACTGACTGGCAGCCGCCCTTACTACCATCTCAGCAGTCTCTCCTGTAGAATCCGATATTATAAAGATTCCTGGCAAATGATTACTCAAACTCTACCACCTCAGTCCCATTCTCCGCCATGTCTAAAAACAATCTGGCGATATTTGTTTTGGTCACCTTGCCGACGATCTCCAGTTTTTCTTCACCCTGGGTATCGATAAAGCATTTGACAACCGGCATACTGTCAATTTCATGTTCAACGATTTTTTTAACTACCCCCACAACGGTTTCTTCTGCAGTAGTTGTAATGATATTAGGCATTCTCGTCATAATAACACTGACCGGTACTTTATGGATATCTGCCTGCCCTATAGTTGTTTTCAAAAAATCCTTGCGGGAAACAATTCCTGACAGCAGATTCTCATTGCTGACAACAAAAATACTGCCGCAATCCTCCACAAAAAGAGTAACGATAGCATCATATATACTGCAGTTTTCCCTGATAATGATAGGCCGTGACTGAATATCCTTCACCCGATAACCATTTAGTATTTTTCTTATTTCATTGATAGATCTTCCTGTCCTGTACCTGTAGCCTACCCGCGGTTTGGCTTCAAGAAAACCCGACATGGTCAGAACTGCCAGATCGGGACGTAAAGTTGCGCGGGTCACATTCAAAAGACTGGCAATCTTTTCCCCGGTGATCGGTCCCTCTTTCTTAACAATTGCCAGTATTTTCTCCTGCCGCTCGTTTAGTTCGATACTAACCACCACCCAATTAGGCTATACTTTTTAGACCAATTTTCATCAATCATATATACTATATTTAATCTGATTAACATGTTCAACTATTTTTTATACTATTTTGCTAAAATCGGCAATTAACTTACACAAATCAGCAATCTTCTTTAGCAGACCCAATCGCAAAGCTTTGATTTCAGGGTCAGGAGACATGACCATCACCTGATCAAAAAATGCATCAACATGGGGCCGCAGGTCTATGATCTGCATCAGTGCTTCTGTATAATCAAACTGTTTGATACTGTCCTTTACCAGTGGTGAAACTTTTTCCACCGCCTGCAGCAGTTCAATTTCCGTATCCTCCTGCAGCAGATCTTTGTTTATCTCGTCACTTTCCCATGATTTGCTTAAATTATGGGCCCGATTATATACCACCATGAAGTCTTCGGCGCCAGGCAGATTTTTAAACTCTGTAACTGCTTTGACCCTCATTTCTATATCGGCAATATCAATGCCCTGAAGGGCAAATACGGCATCAATAACATCGTAGGAATAACCTCTTTCAGTCAGAATTCCGCGCAGCCGCTGGCGGATAAAATCCAGGACCTCCCCGATTACTTCATCCCTGCTATGAACTAACTCCACTCCGGTCAGATTATCATAGGCATCCCCTATAGTTTTTTCCAGATCAATATCCGGCTGTTTATCCAGCATAATAGTGGCAATGCCCATGGCTTGACGTCTTAGAGCGTAGGGATCCTGGGAGCCGCTGGGCTTGATGTCCAGAGCAAAAAATCCGGTCAGATGATCAATTTTTTCAGCCAGGCTCAGGGCAATACCAACCAGGGAAGTTGGCAATTCATCACCGGCAAAACGCGGCAGGTAATGCTCATAGATGGCATCGCTGACCGCCGGAGTCTCCCCGGCCTCCAGGGCATAATACCGTCCCATTATACCCTGGAGTTCAGGAAATTCGTATACCATGCTGCTCAAGAGATCCGTCTTACATAAAAAGGCCGCCCGCTCTACTGCCGCAATGTCTATACCACCAATTTGACCGGCGATGGACACCGCATTCTTTTGCAGGCGGATCACTTTTTCCCCCACCGTGCCCAGCCGTTCATGGAATAAAACTGCATCCAGCTGACCTGCTATTTGATCCCAATCCTTTTTCAGATCCTCCCGCCAAAAAAACAAGGCATCTTCCAGACGGGCTTTTAAAACCCTTTCATTACCAGCCCTGACTGTGTCAATATTGTCTGCCGTGCCATTGCTGATCCCTATAAAACCTGGCAAGAGCTTTCCTTCCTTATTAAATATTGGAAAATAACGCTGATGTTCGATCATGCTGGTAGTGAGGACCTCCGGCGGAACCTCCAGATAATCGGGGTCGAAATGGCCGTGAAAAGCGGTGGGGTATTCCACCAGATAGGTGACTTCATTCAGCAATGCATCGTTCTCCATCGCTTCTCCGCCGCCTGTTGCTGCCACCGCTTTTATCTGGCGGGAGATCATATCCTTTCTCTCCAGCTGGTTTAAAACCACATAGTTTTCTTGCAGTTTTTCCCGGTAATCAGCCAGGTTTTTAATTTCCAACCTGCCCGAGGACAAAAATCTATGGCCCATTGTGTACATGCCGCTGACGACATTTTCTATTTTCAACTCCACCAATTGATCTTCATATACCACTGTAAGCCATCTGATGGGACGGGCAAAACGGAACTGGTAGATCCCCCAGCGCATAGACCGGGGAAAACTCAATGATTGAATGATTTCTTTCAATATTTCCGGCAGGACTTCTTCTGTTGGTGCCCCCTTTTCTTTTTTAACGGCGTACATATATTCCAAACCTGCATGTTCCCTGATTTCAAGTTCTTTAAATTCAACTCCCTGGCCGCGGGCGAAACCCAATCCAGCTTTGCTGGCATTTCCTTCGGCGTCAAAAGCGACAGACTTTTTGGGTCCGCGGTTTTCAATTACAGCATCAGACTGCCCTTCATCCAATCCATTCACTATCAAGGCCAGACGGCGGGCAGTACCAAAACAATTTATCGATTGGTAATTCAACCGGGCCTGACTCAGCTTAAGCACAGCATTTTCTTTTAAATTTGCCAGGGCTTCAGTCATATAAGCAGAAGGTATTTCCTCCACTCCAATTTCTAATAAAAGATCTTTTGCCATTTATATTAAGCCTCCTCTCCACCTAATAACTGCTTTCGCAATGCCCCATCCTTTATCAGCGGGTAACCCAGGGTCTTTCTCTGTTCCAGGTATTTACCCGCCACTATTCTGGCCAGATTCCGCACTCGTAAAATATAGCCGGTTCTTTCCGTTACACTGATGGCACCCCGGGCATCCAGCAGATTGAACAGGTGGGAGCATTTCAGGACATAATCGTAGGCGGGCTGAACTAAATCGTGGTCTGCTGCCTGCAAGGCCTCTTTTTCACAGATTCCAAACATGGCAGTCAATGCCTTTACATCAGCCAATTCAAAATTGTAACGGGAATAATCAATTTCATTTTGATGGTGCACATCTGCATAGGTGATACCATCTGCCCATTCTATATCAAATACGCTTTCCTTGTTTTGAATATACATTGCGATCCTTTCCAGTCCATAAGTAATTTCTGCTGAAACAGGATAACAATCAAAACTGCCGCATTGCTGGAAATAGGTAAATTGAGTTATTTCCATGCCGTCCAGCCAGATTTCCCACCCCAATCCCCAGGCTCCAAGAGTAGGAGACTCCCAGTTGTCTTCTACCAATCTGATATCATGTTCTTGGGGATTTATACCGATTTTTTTCAGACTATCCAGATATAAATCGATGACATTGTCCGGTGATGGTTTTAAGATTACCTGATACTGATAGTAATGCTGCAGCCGGTTGGGGTTTTCTCCATAGCGCCCGTCAGCAGGACGGCGGGATGGCTCAACATAAGCTACTTTCCACGGTTCGGGACCCAGAGCCCGCAAAAATGTAGCCGGATTCATGGTCCCCGCCCCTTTTTCAACATCATAAGGCTGTTGAATCACACATCCGTGCTGACCCCAATATTCCTGCAAATTCAAAATGATCTCCTGAAAATTCACCGGTAAAAACCTCCCTATAATAATAGTAATAAAAAAACCCCGTCTATTATCAGACAGGGACGAGATAACCCGCGGTTCCACCCTGATTGGCCTGCGAAGGCAAGCCCACCTCCAATTCCGGGTTTTACTGGCCTTGTAAGGCTTTCCTCCCGGCAACTCCGAAACGCCTTCAAAGAGCCTGCTTATCGGTTCCCAGCATACCCGACTCTCTGGCCAGCATCAACTCTTTTACTACTTTTCTTCCTCGTTGTTATTTAATTATATATCAGTTTAGCAACGGTAAACACCGCTGTCAATTTATAGTTGGGTTATACTTTTTAGTTTTCTGATTGTATTTTTTAAATTGAATCTTCTTTCCAGATGATATTCCAGATATTTTTCCAGCAGATGTTCCAGCTGGGCCTGGGCAGAATCAGAAACCCTCAGTTTTTCCAAAATACTGATCTGGGCAGTGGACAGTAATTTTATTATGGCCAGAGTCTCCCCGGATAATGATATTAAAGTATTATCCAGCAAATGACCCCGACACTCACTGCATATCACTCCCCCTTCTGCCACGCTGAAATAATTATACAAGGGGTGTTTTTGTCCACAGCTGGCACATTTATGCAAAACAGGCTGATATCCCAGCTGTATCAATAATTTCATTTCAAAATAGCGTATTGCTAAAGGCTGAAGCCCTGCTTTATCCAAATGATTCAGGACCTGCAGGGTGATACTGAACAATTCCGGCAGCTTCACTTTTTCCATCAGGCTTTTGTCCAATACTTCCATCAGATAGATGCAATACAGGGTCCGTGATATATCTTCCCGGCAATTGCCAAAGAAATCCAGGACTTTTCCCTGGGTTATAATGTCCATATTTTTGCCCCGGCTTAAATAGAGGGAAGAATATACGAAAGGCTGTGTGCAGGCCCGCAGACTGCTGCTGGGCTTTTTGGTGCCCCGGGCAATAGCCTTGATTTTTCCCTCGTTCTCAGTAAAAACAGTTACGATTTTTTCGGATTCCCGGTAGTCTATGGATTTAAGTATTATGGCATTATTTTGATAATACACTTTTGTCACCCCAAAAAGCGTTAAAT
>JAAYZA010000136.1 GCA_012515055.1 Syntrophomonadaceae bacterium
GCAAAAGCTACCCCCATTATAGTTACTCCAAAACGGGTGGGATGTCGGCCAATGCCCCGCAGTGACATCTTCCAGGATGAATCTATCCTGCTCCAGAAGACGGGCCAGTTTTCGAAGAAAATCCTTTTTCCCTGGATGGGAGGTTCTGGCCGCATAGATTCGAAAGGATTTATAAATACGATACGTTTGGAGGCAAGCCATCCGGATAATAATCCCACACCAACACCCAGCAGCAAAGCCAGCAGTATCACTTCGCTGCTGGCCTCATTGGGATAACGGGGCAGATTATAAAACGACAAATAAATATTGGTCAGATGTTCAGAGAGGAACAGACCTCCCAAAATCCCGATCAGCGTCCCGGAAAGCCCTATAATGACCGCGTAACTGGTGTAATGCCAGATAATTTGGCGGCTCCTGTACCCTAATGCTTTCATGATTCCGATTTGCAGCCGCTGGGTCCTGATCATCCTGCCCAGCATAACGAACTGAATCGCTATCGCCGCCAGTAAAAATATAGTTGGTATCACCCGGGTTTCTGCCCGTAACTGCCGCAGCTGGTCCTCTAAAAAAGCATTGCTGTTTTGATCTTTTTTAGAATAATCACCTTGATAGCCATAGGGTTTTAAAAGGTATTTTATTTCTTCTTTTATATACTTCTCATTACTGCCCGGAGAGGTTTTTATAATAATGCTATTGATCTGTCCCCCCATATTCAGCAGCTTCTGGGCCTGATATTGGGGCATGATAGCCACACCAAAGCTGGCCGGGTCATTTAACACAGTTGTTATATCTTTTACCGGGTAAGAAAACTCCGGGGTGGTGGCAGTGCCCCTGACAGTAAGCGGGACCTCTTTTCCATTGGCAACCACCACAAATATGTCACCGGCAGTAAGCTGGTTTACTGTGGAAAATTGCGTATCGAGAATGGCTTCCATCCCCGCGGAGGAATTGTCACTTGCAAAACCATGCCCGCTGTACATATGGAGACGATTAATTATTATACCTGAGGAAACCGGGTAACCCACAATACGTACGACAGCCTGCTCCTGATCGTCCTTGATAACCTTAAGGTCTTTTATCACCCGGCCATTGACTGCCGCAACTCCCGGAACTTGGCTGATTTGATTTATAATTTGCTCCGGTGCGCTGGCAACCTGAAAATAATGATCGGCAAAATTACAATCATGGTAGAACCTGTCCATATTGCTGCCCAGGTTAAAATAGGTAGTGGACATGCAAACATAGGTCATAATACCCAGTGAAACAACTAATACCAGTGATATGAATTGCCCCCGGGTATTCCATATTGTTCGCATAAGTTTGTTAAAAAGTGCTTTGTTTACCATTCTATCAACTCGGGGCTCAGCGGCAGCTGGTTTTTGGTGATGTCAATAATTTTGCCGCTGCGCATTTTAATGACTCGATGCGCCATATCCGCCAGTGGCGTATTATGGGTCACGATAACCACGGTGGTATTCCATTCTCGGTTCACTTTCTCCAGAAGTGACAGCACATTCTTCCCCGTCTCAAAATCCAATGCTCCGGTAGGCTCATCACATAATAATAGTTGGGGATTTTTTACCAGAGCCCGGGCGATAGATACCCGCTGCTGTTCACCGCCGCTCATCTGCGATGGGAAATGATCCATTCTGTCCCCCAGACC
This sequence comes from Syntrophomonadaceae bacterium, assembly GCA_012515055.1. Lineage (GTDB taxonomy): Bacteria > Bacillota > Syntrophomonadia > Syntrophomonadales > Syntrophomonadaceae > UBA1368. Next base: position 1,664 of record JAAYZA010000136.1, read on the forward strand.
AAATTGTTCCAAAACCCTTTCTGCTGATAAGGGATTTTCCACCAGATTAGCAGCCATTTCTACATTTTCCCGGGCAGTTAAATCGGGAATCAGGTTGTAAAATTGAAAAACAAACCCTACCTCACGGCGCCTGTATTCCGTCAGCATATTATCATCGGCTTCAGCCAGATCCAATCCTTTAAAAACAGCCTGGCCGCTGTCAGGCGTGTCCATCCCTCCCAGGATATTAAGCATGGTGCTTTTGCCTGAACCACTGGGGCCCAGAATAACCATGAGTTCCCCCTGATAAATCTCTAAATCGACAGGGGACAATGCCTGTACTTTTACCTCACCCATCATATAAGTTCGGGAAACATTGTTTAGTTGCATAAGTAATTCAGAAATAAAACAGCCCCCCTCCTCCAATTTGTTTCTTCACAAGAGAAAAATAAATGGTAAAACCATATTACCATATTTTCCTATTATTGGGTAAGTATTTATTTTATTAATATAAAATGTAAAAAGCGAGGACTTGTTCCTCGCTTTTTACACAATTTTCAAATTAAGAATCAACCGATGTTAAAACATTTTTTTAACGCTGTCCAGAAGGCCTCCGGCTTTGTTGCCGCTTACTGCAGCTTTTACAGCTGAAATTACCATATTGACGACATCATCAGGAATATCTTTTTTTATAATTGATTCAATCGTTTTCGCCGGATTGGCTTCAAAATCTTTCAATAAGTTTTTGTCCTGCAACAGCAAGGGCACTATTTTGCCGGCAATCTCTTTTACGTCCATATCCTTCCCACCTTTCTCAGATAGTCTCTATTTTACTGTTTATAAACTCTCCTGGCAATTATAAACAATAATGCAGGTTAATTTTTTTATTCTTTATACAAAATAAATTGTATATCCTATGGTTTTCTTTTTAAGAACCCTTAATGTAGTATTATTATTGTAAATTTATATTATTTCAGGAGAGTTTGTTTTGGTAGAAGTGCTGGCTTTAAATATTGCAGAATCGGAAAAACTGGTGCAAATGAATCATTTGCTGACCCCGGATAAAAGAAAGAGAATTTCTTCAATAAAACACCCGCCTTCCGCCCGGCAGATACTGGCCAGCGATTTGCTGGCCCGGGCCATAATTTGTGATCGTCTGGGCCGGGAAAACCAGAGTATAGAGTTTGGATTTAATGAAAATGGCAAACCATTTCTGCTCGGGGGGGAAGATTTCCATTTTAATATGTCCCATGCCGGTGATTGGGTGGTTATGGCCATTTCCCCATATGAAACAGGAATTGATATAGAAAATATTTTTCCCCTGGATATAGAAATAGCCCGTTATTTTTTCACATCTTTTGAATATCAACAGCTAAAAAAGCTTCCTGCCTCTTTGCAGCTGGATCATTTCTTTCAGATATGGACATTGAAGGAAAGCTACAGCAAAATGACCGGAGCCGGATTGTCTATGGAGATGAATTCTTTCAGTATAGAATTAAATTCTGCTTCAGGTTCCCCACGTTTGTTCCCCGGCAATTCTACACCAGTTTTTTTCCGGCAATACGATTTTATCAGTGACTATAAATTATCTGTTTGTTCCCGGGAGAATTCTTTTACAGACCAGATTATTGTAATTACAGAAGATGCTTTACTGCGCACACTGGCAAGTCTTTAAACTATGTTTGTCGAACAATAGGTTATCAAATAATAAAAAGAGGATTACCTAAAACAATGTTGAATAATATTTTGAATAGCGGTTATTACCAATAATGCGGGAGGTTGCCGGTGAGTACGAAAAATTTTTATCCGCTTACACATCCACAAAAAGGTATCTGGTATACAGAAAAGTTTTATCCCGGCACCGGTATTGCTAATATCATCGGGATTATGCGGCTGGAAGAAAATCTGGATTTTGATATACTTGAAAATGCCATAAACCATCTTATCGCCTGTAATGATAGTATGCGCCTGCGGATAATTGAGCAGCCCACCGGCCCGGTGCAATATGTGGCCCCTTATTGTCAGCAGGAAATACGGAGGATCGATTTCAGCCATTATAAAAATAGTTACAACCGTTTCTTGGGCTGGGTGGACAAAGAAAGACGCCTTCCCGTCCAGGTAAATGATTCAGATTTATTTGAGTTTGTGATTTTTAAGCTGGGAGATGGGGATGGCGGTTTTTTTTTAAAAACACATCATACTATCTCAGATGCATGGACAATGATTCTCATCGGCAACAAAATAAATGAATATTATTTCAGTCTTCTGGAAGGTGTTAAACCGACTGGCTCCAATTATTCATCCTATATAGATTATATTAAAAACGAAGAAGAATTCTGTACTTCTATTGATTTTGAGAAAAATCGCCGCTTCTGGAACGCAAAATTTGAAACTATTCCGGAATTAACGACCTTACGTCCCAACAAGCAGGCCTTCAGTTCGCCGGAGGCCGACCGGCTGAATTTCACAATTTCAAAAGAACTGACCAATAAACTCCATCAATTTTCTGAGGATATGAGTGTCTCCATTTTCATCATATGTCTATCGGCTTTATCTATTTGTCTGCATAAAATTTTAGCTCAGGATGACATCATTATTGGCACCCCGCTGCTGAACCGGCCCACAGAAAAAGAAAAGCTGACTATCGGTATGTTCATTGAAACTATTCCTGTTCGTTTGCAGGTAAATCCCGATCTGAAATTTGAAGAGTTTGTTCAAATGGTGGCAGAAAACTGGCGTGAAATGAGGAATCATAGGTATCCCTATAATTTATTGCTGGAGGATATCCGAACCAAGCAAAAGCTCAATTCAAATCTATATGATATAATGCTGAGTTTTCAAAATGCACGTTTCATTCCCTGGATGGCCTTTAAAACATTTTATTTCGCCAGCGGCAGTGAAGCCAATTCATTGTGTTTTCATATAAGTGACAGGGATAACACCGGTCAGCTGTATGTTGATATTGATTATCAGGTGGCCCTTTTCGAAAAAGAAGAAGTTCAATCATTATATAAATCAGTACTTTCCATTATTGAAGCAGCTTTGAAGAACCCTGCCCGGCGTATAACTGATCTTCCTCTATTAAGCAGCAAAGAAAAAGATTTTTTCCTGAATAAATTTAACAATACTGACACCAATTTTGAAGACAATACCCTGGTTCATTCCTTATTTGAAAAACAGGTTTTAAAAACCCCCGATAATATTGCCATAGAATGCCGGCAGGAAAAGCTCACCTATCACAGCTTAAACCAACAGGCCAACCTTCTGGCTCGTATGTTAAGGAACAAAGGGGTAAAACCGGGAAGCATTGTGGGAGTGTTGCTGGACCGTTCCTGTAATCTGGCCATCAGCCTGTGGGCCATTTTAAAAGCTGGTGCAGCATACCTGCCTTTGGACCCTGATTATCCCGCTGAGAGGATCAATTACATACTGGATGACAGCGGTTCATCATTGGTAATCACTAACCAGGGGTTACAGGAGAAAATCGGAGGATACCCCTGTTTGATGATTGAAGACCTGGCGGATTACCAGGATGATCTTACTGATTTGAAAATTAAAATCAAGCCTGATGATCGGGCTTATATTCTATATACTTCTGGCTCCACCGGCAATCCGAAAGGCGTTGTGATCGGGCATAAATCAATCTGCAACTTTTTCACCGCCATGGCCCAGGAAGTAGACTTGCAGGACAAACGGGTTTTGTCCGTAACCACTGTCTGTTTTGACATTTTCGTCTTCGAATTCTTCTACCCATTAGTAAAGGGGAACACTGTAGTAATAGCTGATGAGAACCAGCAGATCGATCCCATGGAATTAAGCCAGCTGATTCAGGAAAAGAATATACATATCGTCCAGACCACACCTTCCCGCATGCAATTATTGCTGATGAATGAGGAATGGGGCAGTTGTCTGGAAAATGTTACAGAAATCATCCTGGGCGGGGAAGTTTTTCCACCGGAGCTTTTCAATAGAATAAGAAAGATTACCGATGCTCGTGTAATAAACGGTTACGGACCTACTGAAGCCACTGTCTATGCTACTTTTAAAGAACTGAAGGAAAATGAAAAGATAACCATTGGCAGACCACTGGCCAATGTAAAAACATATGTTTTAGATAATCAGCTTAATCTATTGCCGGCAAATATAATTGGCAACCTGTACATAGGCGGTGAAGGACTGGCCCGAGGTTATCTTAATAATGAAAAATTGACAAAGGAAAATTTTATTCCCTCACCCTTTGAACCTGATAAAATAATTTATCGTACCGGGGATCTGGTCAAATGGCATAAGAACGGTGAACTTGATTATGTGGGGCGTGCCGACCATCAGGTCAAAATAAGAGGCTATAGAATCGAGTTGGGGGAAATCGAAACCGCCCTGCTCCAGCACGATCAGATAGAAGAAGCAGTGGTAATTGACCTGGAGAGCAACAATGAAAAATATCTGGCCGCTTATTTGCAAGTTTCCGGTCAGCTCAGGACTAACGAAATCAGGAATTTCCTGAGAAAAAGGCTGCCCGATTATATGATACCCGGAACTTACATATTTGTAAGCCAGATGCCTCTTAATGCTAACGGAAAAATTGACCGCCGCTTCCTGGCTGATCTGGAAAGCGAGTTTGCCCTCGTTGAAACCGAATATGTCAAACCACGCAATAAAGAGGAACTTATTCTGGCCGATGAATGGAGCAAGGTCTTAAACCGCGATAAAGTCGGTATAGATGATAACTTTTTTGATATTGGCGGGGATTCACTGAAAATAGTTAAAATATTAGTAGCTTTGCTGCCCTATAAATGGGATTTAACTGCCCGTGATTTTTATAAATACCAGACCATCCGAAAACTGGCAGAAAAATTAAGCGGTTTTTTTATCAGCTATGAAGAGGAACAACTTATAAAAGATATAGCCTCTGTACCCCCAGCATCAGATACATCAATTTCTTTGCCGCTGAAATTGCACAATATTCTCCTTACTGGTGCTACAGGCTTTTTTGGCGCGCATCTCCTCAAAGACTTATTGATCAGCACCGATGCCGATATTTACTGCATCGTCCGGGGTTCATCAAAAAAGAATGCCTTATCCCGGCTTAAAAAGATTCTCGACTTTTATTTCCCTGATCAATTGCATGGGTTAGAAGAACGAATCCATATCCTCCCGGGGGATATCACCAGGGATAAATGGGGTTTGTCTGCACGACAATATAATCAATTGACCCAACAAATCGACCATGTTTTCCACTCCGCTGCCATTGTTTCTCATTATGGCAGTTATGATGAGTTTAACAAAATAAATGTGCAGGCTACCGATCGAATTGTTGATTTCTGCCTTGAAAACGAAAAAGTTCTGCACTACATTTCATCCACCAGCGTTTCGGGGAAATATTTGGTTACACAATCAGGGCCGAATACCATCTTCACAGAACAGGACTTTTATATCGGTCAGAATTATTACGAAAATGTTTATGTTCGCAGCAAATTTGAGGCTGAAAACCTCATCCTGCGAGCTATGCGCTCCGGACTTAAGGCCTCCATCTATCGGTTGGGGATGCTTTCCGGCCGGTATGCGGACGGCCACTTCCAGATCAATATAAAAGAAAATGCCATGTATAATAGAATCAGATCAATAATACTGACCGGGGTCATCCCGGAAGAATTTATCAATTTAAAAATGGAGTTAACACCGGTTGACTTTTGCAGCCGGGCCGTTGTATTATTAGCTCCTCAGGCCTCCAGCCAGGGCAGGATATTCCATCTTTTCAACCATCATCCTTTCAATTTGCGGCATTTGATAGA
>JAAYZA010000283.1 GCA_012515055.1 Syntrophomonadaceae bacterium
AGCGATTGATACAGCTAAACCTGCACCTAATGCAACACCCATTCTTTCCCCTCCTTTCTTCCCAATGATACCCATTGAGCTAAAAATTGAAATGATATATTTAACTTGTCTAATGACCTTCTCCGGTTACCGCTGCAATGTAGCTGGCGGACAGAATAGTAAACACCAGTGCCTGAATTGTTCCCAATAGCAAACTTAGCCCCATAATTGCCGTTGGGACAACAAAGGGGACCATAAATAATAGAAATGCAATAACCATTTCTTCGCCAAAAATATTCCCGAATAAACGAACTGTCAGGGAAAGCGGATGTGCTATTTCTTCGATCAGGTTCAGTGGCAACATTAACGGGTTGGGACTGATAAAATGTTTAAAATGGCTCAGGCCTTTTTCCGAAAAACCTGCTATCCAAACAGCAAAAAATGTGATCAAGGCTAATGTCATTGTAACGTTCCAGTTACTGGTCGGCGGCTGGAAGCCGTCAATCGTGGCAGAGCCAGGCAGGAGTCCGCTATAGTTGCTTAACAGAATAAATAAGAAAAAGGTGGTCAGTAAGGGAGCCCACTTTCTGGCGACATGAGGTTTATCCATCAATTGAGTGAAAAACTCGTTGGACCAGTTGATAATCATTTCAAAGGCATTTTGTAATCCACGAGGTATTTCCTGCATATCCCGGGTTGCAAAATAAGCAATCGTAGCCAATAACGCTATTATGACCCATTGTGTAACAACTAAATGATCGACCGGAATCGGGCCTAAATGAAACAGGATACCATCGTGCATACCAAATATCATTCTCTTTTTCCCCCCTTCCTAAGTGGAATTAACTATAGTTTCCGTCCAGCCCCTCCCCAAAGACTGCCCAAAAACTTTCAACCAAAGTAGTACTTTGGATGATTTCTAAAAATTCGAATCGCATTTCTCCTTATTTTCCATTTTTATCACTTTTCATTCTTTCAAAAATTACTTTAAAAGCAGTTGCTATCCCCAACATAAAACCTGCTAATGTCAGCCAGGGGTCGGTATCAAACTTCTTATCCAGCCATTGTCCGGCGAAATACCCTAATGCTACGGCCGCGACAATAGTTGTTGTCAAATTCAATGCGTCGCTTAAAGCCCGGGCCCAGTTTTTGTTTTGTTGAGCCATTGATTCACCACTTTTTAATAATTCTATCGATACCTAGATTGGTATTCGTCATCAAAACCTAAAATCCTTTTTTAATCATGTAAAAATACCCCGGCGAAAATTGATAGTTTTTTGGGAAGTTTCGTAATATTGGCGCAATTGCCCTGTGATCCCAGTGCCGCCTCAGACTTACCGGGGATTGCTATGCTGCTGCAAATAGCCTTTGCGCTCCAGTTTTTCCCAATGCTCTTTTAAAACGGTGTCAATATCGATGCCGTAATCCTGTTCCATAACGAACATCATGGTAATAGCAGTCTGGGCAACATCCAGAAGTTCTTTGGCAATTTCCTGGACCACTGTCTGCTCATCCAGATCGACCCGTTCCCCGCTGAGACCACGGTACTTGCCAATAGCCTGAGCCAGCTCACCGGCTTCCTCCATCAGCTTCAGTGCTGTTGATTCCAGATTAGGACTCAACCCGTTGAGTCTGGGCAAATGTAATGTTTTTATATCCATGCGGCAGATTACCTTTCCTCATCTGATATTACTCTTTCTCCCTTATTATCATTTCTATGCCGGCTTCCTCCATAAACTGCAAGGCAAAATCATCATCAAAATTCCCCCGATGCACCACTTTTATGATGCCGGCGTTGATGATCATCCGCGCACAGATCAGACAGGGCTGGTTGGTGCAATAAAGAACCGCACCTTTGGTCGACACCCCATAATAGGCAGCATTTATAATAGCATTCTGTTCAGCATGAACACCCCGGCAAAGTTCATAGCGTTCCCCGGAAGGTATGCCCATTTTTTCACGCAGGCATCCTGCTTCCAGACAATGTTGAATGCCGCGGGGGGCACCATTGTACCCGGTAGCAATAATCCGTTCATCCC
>JAAYZA010000171.1 GCA_012515055.1 Syntrophomonadaceae bacterium
CCAAACAGATCAAGACTGACGGGCATGAGATCGGCAGTCATGGTCACCGCCATATCGATTACAGCAAAATCAGCAAACCCGAGATCAAGGAAGAAATCACGAAGGCGCACAAAAATATCAAGGAAGTAACCGGAGTGGATGCCAATTTGATCCGCACCCCCAATGGTGATTACAATGACCAGGTGATCGAGGCCATCCGGGAGATCAATTATCAGGCCATTCAATGGGGCACCGACAGTCTGGACTGGATGAATCCCGGTGTCAATACCATTATAGAAAGGGTCAGTAATCGGGCCCACCCAGGGGATATAATCCTCATGCACGCTTCTGATACCTGCAAACAGACGCCGGAAGCACTGCCGACAGTTATCAAAAACCTGAAAGACAAGGGCTATGAATTCGTTTTCGTTTCCGATCTTTTAAAGGAAGCTGATGCAAAATAACCCTATAAACAAATAGAGATATGGTTTTTAGCCATATCTCTATTTTTTATTGCCGTCAAATTATTTAAACTGTCTTATCTACTCCAGTTTATCCAGCATTTCAATTATCATCTCGAAAAAATAACTGATGTCTTCTTTATCATTGACTCCGGCTTTAAAGCCCACCTCGGGGAATCTGCCGCCACTGGTTATTTTCACATTGATCATGTATAAAGATTGATCTATTTCATCTTCAATGGCTTCCAGGTCGAATTCTTCCCATTCGTCTTCCAGTTCCTGTTCTTCCCGGTACATTTTGTTATGGCTGCTGACTTCTTCGTTGTTTTCTATGATCTGGGCCGCGATCCATAAAATATCTGCTGCACTTATATCCAGTTCTTCTGCTATCAGCATTACTTCATTGGCCACCGGGGTGATCCTTAACAGATCTGATAAATTCACCGGTTCACCTTTCCCCCATCTCTTTTTCATACCCTCACCTCCGCAACTAGTGGTTCAAAAACCCCTCGGTCGATTACTTTCCATGACTTATCCTGCCGGGAACGATTATATCATTTAATTCTACTCAGCCTCTTTTTAATATATGTGAAAAACCCTGAATATCAACTACTTTTACCTGATCAAAATCGATAGATTTCAAATATATCATGCCTGTTGCCCGCTGGCAATGCCGATTAAATTAGTTCTGTCAGAGCTAATATCAGCCCTGGTCTGCCTGCATCATTTTTTCCAGCCTTTCCTGCCTGATCCTGATGATATCGGGTATCACCATTTTTTTGATCCAGCCATGGTTTTCCCGGATAAATTCTTCCAACAGCGCGGTCTCAACGTCTTGATCGTGGCGTCCTAATCTTATGCCCAGGCATTGGTTCCCCTGAAGGTAAAAATTGAATTCGGCGTGGACCTTTCTCCCCTCATGGTCCAGATAAACATTGGCACCAGCTTTGTTCCGGTCGATAAAACGAAAATTCTCCATTGTTAACAATTCCATCTTCCCTGACCCTCCAAAATAATTCCTGTATATAATGATACTAGATTACGTCCCTGCCTAACATACCAAATCGCCTTTTTAAATATTTAAAAGTTTCTAAAAATGGGTGAATTAGAGTAGAATGTATTCTATCGACATGATGTTTTATAAATATAATTGGGAAAGGTCAGGGGTTATCTTGCCATCGAATCTGTCTAAAACTGCCCAGGGGGCCCTGCTGGTTTTTATATCTGCTTTTATGTATGCCACCCTGCCCATATTTACCAAACTGGCTTACCGATATGGTTTATCACCCAGTGTGGCGATTTTTTATCGTTATTTCCTGGCCTTTATCATTCTGTCGGTTTATCTGGGATTAAAAAAAGA
>JAAYZA010000322.1 GCA_012515055.1 Syntrophomonadaceae bacterium
AGTATTTTATTTCCAGACTGATTCTACCAGCTGTAAAAAGCATCGGAATCTCATAGGCAAATACCTGCGGGATATTATTGGCCAGGGCCCAGAAATTCAGTATTAATAACCCGCCCAGCAAAGCTCCACCCAGCACAGCACCACCCACACCCTGCCTTTTGGTGGTAATAGCCTGATATTCCACTAAAACCACCATGGCCAATGTAAAATTGTAAGCAACATATAAGACCGCTGCAATAGCCCAATAATAATTGCCGGGCTTCTGCAGTACGGTCAGATAATAACCCATTTCTTCATTGGTTATACCCAGAGCCAGATATAGATTTACCGCCAGCAGCAATATGATTTTTATTGGTACCAGATAATTATAGCTGGCTACCAATCCCTGCTTCCCGCTCAGCAATGTCAGTAAAACCGTCAGATAGGTCAATATTATACCGGCCGACCGGGGCCAGCTGAAATGCTCCAGAAATATGGCCCCACTGGCTGACAGCATAATGCTGATCCCCAGAAATAAAAAACCCGCCAGCAGCAAATCTAAAACTGCTGCCGGCCGCCCGGCAAAAAGAAGTGTCAATAAGCCCTGATAGTTGGAAACTTTATGCCGGTGTACAGTTCGCAATAAAACCGCCGCCAGAATGATGAAAAGCATTGCGGCCAGAAGGGTCCCCCACCACCCCTGCTTTCCATTTATAACAAAAAACTGTATCACTTCCTGTCCCGACACAAAACCAGCGCCTACTACTGCCCCCAGATAACCAAAAACCACTGTTAATTTTGCTCTCAGGTCTTTAAACCTCCGGAGTACAATTATTTATAAAATACTATTCTTTTGCAGATAATATATACCGCCTTCAGCTTGGGTTCCAACCTGATATAAAACACCCTGCTGATCGGCAAATATTGATTAATCAGGCAGTTTAACCTGTATTGATCTGGAAAGGCAGGTAATGGATTCGAATATTATGACATCTGAGGCGGGGCTTTCCATTCATTATGCCGACATGCTCTGTTTAAACAAAGCCGTTGCTTCTATTGGCACTTTATTGAGTCATTTAAATGAATTCGCCGCCAGGCCCCTTGTATATATTTGTATAGGAACTGATAAGGCTACCGGCGATTGTCTGGGACCTCTGGTCGGAACCCGGCTGAAAATGCTGCTTCCGGCTGCTCCCATATATGGAACCCTGCAAAGCCCCGTCCACGCTCTGAATTTGGCCAGGAATATAAAGGAAATTCAAGGTGATTTCCCCGACCCCTTTATTATCGCCATTGATGCCTGTCTGGGCAATGCCGATCGAATAGGGTTTATTAATATTAAGCCCGGCGGATTGATGCCGGGTTCTGCCTTGCACAAGGACCTGCCTTGTATAGGAGATTTTCACATATCGGGAGTAGTTAATACTGCGGGTTATTTTCAGCACCTGATTTTGCAAAACACGCGTCTGTTCTTGGTCGATCAGATGGCAGAGATGATTGCTAAAAGTTTGTTTTTAGCCCAGTGCCGCTTCATGGGCACAATAAATCATATTTAGAATCCCTCAATACTGTTTTAAAATATAAATAACTTGTTTATTATCAACTTCGCTAAAGTCTTCATAGAATTGGCCTACGGCATAAAAGTTTCTGGGTACTTTCAAAACCAGAGCATCATCAGCATTTTCTTTTATGTCATAATAAGCATTGACAGAACAAACGGGCGCGGTAATATATACTTTGCTGGCCTGCATCCTTCGTAAATAGCCAATCGCCGCCTTGATTGTAAAACCCGTCGCGATCCCATCATCAACCAGAAGCACTTTTTTGTCGGCAACTTCCAAAGGCGGCTTCGAACTTCGGTACATATCCAGCTGTCGATTGATCTCTTTTTTTACCCTGGCTGCCAGAATTCCAATTTCGGCAGGATCAACCTCATCTTTTCTCACCATCCGGGTATGTGCCAGGATCTCTCCGTCCGGCGCCACGGCCCCAATGGCATAATCCGGTAAATTTGGCGACCCAATTTTTTTGGCCAGTACCACATCCAGTGGTCGTTGGAAATCATGGGCAATTTCATCCGCAACTACGACCCCTCCCCGAGGGATGGCCAGAACAATATCAAATTCGGCCTGCTTTTCTTTCAGGGCAACAGAAAGTTTATGGCCCGCTTCCTGGCGATTCCTGAATATGCCGACCCCTCCTCTCTGATCTTGGGTCATCAGACCAAAAGACCTATAAAATTGGCTGTATATTCACTGTTTCATATTCTCCGCTCCATATTCCCCGCTTCATTTATCATTCCTGTCTGTTTCTTTTTCAGGGACCCGGGTTAAATGTTTCACGTGAAACATTTATTTCACCCCTAATAAATCAATTATCCTTTCCAATTCTTCTTCATTGTGATATGTTATTTCAATCTTTCCTCCATTTTTCCTGGATATAATCTCCACTTTAGTGCCAAAATGTTTTTGCATCTTCAGTTCGATTTCCTCTATTTCAAGAGATCTTTTCTTTTTTCCCTTGGTCTGCTTTTTGTTTTTAACGCTCTTTTCTGTTTGACGAACTGATTTTTTTCCTTCGATAATTTCCCAGGCGGATGCAATACGTTCTTCATCAGTTGGCAGTGACAGCAATGTTCTGGCATGACTGGCACTCAGTTTTTGTTCTTCAATCATAACCAGTATCTCCGGAGGTAAATTTAATATTCTCATAACATTAGCAATATAGGAGCGGCTGCGTCCGATTCGCTCAGCGATCATTTCCTGAGTAAATTCATGTTTTTCCATCAGGCTTTTGAAAGCAGTTGCTTCTTCTATTACTGATAGATCATCCCTTTGCAGATTCTCAATCAAAGATATTTCAGCTGCTTCACGATTATTGATATCTTTGATGATCACGCTTATGACGTCCAATCCGGCCAGTTTTGCCGCACGCCACCTTCGTTCCCCGGCTATTATTTCATATTTCCCCCCCCGGGATCTGACTAAGAGTGGTTGCAGCAAACCATGCTGTTCAATAGAGGCCGCTAATTCTGCCAATGACTCTTCATTAAATATTTTTCTCGGTTGGTCGCTGCGCGGCTTTAATAATGCTATATCCACTTCACTGATAATATCGTTATCCGTAGAAAAAAGCGCATCCAGACCCCGGCCAAGTCCTCTTTCTTTTTTAGGCACGTCTTAATACCTCCATCGCTAATTCATAATACATTTCTGCTCCTTTAGATCGGGGGTCATAAACTGCAATTGGTTTTCCGTGGCTGGGGGCTTCACTGAGCCTCACGTTCCTGGGTATAATGGTTCGGTATACCTCTTTACGAAAATGTTTTTTAACTTCATCAACGACTTGTATGGCAAGATTGGTTCTCCCATCAAACATGGTAAAGACTATCCCTTCTATTTTAAGCAAAGGATTAAGGCGTCGTTTAATCAAATTAATCGTATCAACTAATTGGCTCAGGCCCTCCAAAGCATAATATTCACATTGTAATGGTATGATTACAGAGTTAGAAGCAGATAATGCATTGATGGTAAGCAATCCCAATGATGGCGGACAATCGATAAATATATAATCATATTTTTCTTTAACCGCCATCAATGCTCGTTTCAATATTATTTCCCGACCTTCCATGCCGGCCAGTTCAACTTCCGCGCCAGCCAGCTGTATACTGGAAGGAATTATCTCCAGGTTTTTTATTTTAGTGTTTACAATGGCCTGCTCAGTATCTATATCCCTGATAAGGACATTATAAATGCTTTTGTTGTTCATTTTCCTGTTTATACCTACACCACTGCTGGCATTGCCTTGCGGATCACAATCAACAACTAAAACTTTCTTTTCTGCCAGCGCAATATAGGCAGCTATATTAATAGCTGTAGTCGTTTTGCCCACGCCGCCTTTTTGATTGGCTATTGCGATGATTTTAGCCATTGCCCGCCCGCCCTTCTATCCTCTGTTTATATATTTTCGCCTGCTATAGAGATAAGTCCTGCAAACCTTGCTGGATAAATCGTCATTGCCACTTACGTAAGGATTCTGCACCATTCAATGTCACTCTGTGCCAAAACAAAGCAACATTAATTGTGTTGCTGGCAACACATTGTAGTCCCCTTAAGGGGAATCTTGCAAATGCCGTAATACCTCCGCTAACATAGCAATGACCTTTATAAATGCTCCCCGGCAGCCAAAAAGAGTATCGTATGCAAAACCCTCACTAATATGATAGCAAAGATTGTGCAGATATTTCCTTTCTTTTTTTATATCAATTCTCATACTCGACTTTTCAGGAATTTTTTTTTAGAAGAAGGTAATTTGACTCAAAAGTAGAATATGTGTAGGTAACTGTCTATTTCGTACTGAATATTCCAAAATCATATAATACCGGGATTGTGTATTTTTAACTCAATACTAGATATAAGATTTAAATTCTATAAATGTGGTTAACTGCGGGGGGTGGTTGTAGAGAAGTAGTTTAACTGGGGAACTCATTTTATAGAATAGGAGGTTAGAATAAATGGGAAGTCAATACATGAATCAGGACCATTTTAAACGGCTTATTGATTATCGGGATGCACGTGAATTCCATCTGCAAAAAGATCGACGCAAAAGGGATAAACGCATGTCCCTGTCTGAAGCGGTAGCTGAATTTGTCCAGGATGGGGATATTTTTGCTGAAACTGGCTTTTCTTATGTTAGAAGCCCTATTCAGGCTTATTTTGAGGTAGTAAGGCAACAAAAGAAGAATTTGACCGGTATTGGGTCACCCATGTCAAATACCTCTTATTTCATGGCTCGCGGATGCATGACCGGTTTGCACCTTTCCTACGTGGGCGTTGAAATGAGGGGAAATGATAAAAACTTTGCCCGCGTTATTAAGAACAAGGAGGCAGAAATTTATTCCTTCTGGAGTCATGGCTCAATGGCGCTTGGTTTTAAGGCTGCACAATTGGGTGCCCCTTTTATTGCTTCCAAACAGCTGATTGGCACCGATATGATCGAAAAAAACCCTTATGTAAAAGTAATGGACAACCCGGTCAGTGCTGACGACAGCCCGGTAGCAATCATTCCTGCTCTATTTCCAGATGTCTGTATTATTCACGTCCAAAAAGCTGACCGCTTCGGCAATGCAGTTATTGAAGGGCCGGCTATAAACGATATTGCCCTGGCAGCCGCCTGCCGTAAAGTTATCATTACAGCAGAAAGAATCGTGCCGGAAATGACTATCAGAGAAAACAGTACTGGCACCATTCCTTTCTTCTATGTAGACGCAGTTGTGGAGCTTCCTTTCGGAGCTTACCCCGGTTGCTGCCCGGGTCATTATTACTGGCATCGTGAATGGTGGGAATTCCTGATTCGCATTGGAACGGTCACTTATGAAAATATGCTCGATTATACGGATCGGTGGATAATGAATACCAAGGACCAGTATGATTTCATAGAAAAATTGGGCGGTATCAGAACGATTGATCATGCACGCCGCTTGATGGAAGCAGCGCAAGGCAATGCTGATGATACAGCCATTAGTTTCGACTATCAAGAAGTCATCC
>JAAYZA010000196.1 GCA_012515055.1 Syntrophomonadaceae bacterium
ATGGCAGCTTTTTGCCCTCCCGGCAGTATAAAAGGTGCAAAACCCAGTTCTATCGAAATCCCTCTTTTTTTCTCTTCCTTGAGCCGATCAGTGTCATGGCCAGTCAAAGCTTTAACCAATGTAGTTTTTCCGTGGTCAATATGTCCTGCGGTCCCGATAATTATCCTTTTCATATGCTGCTCCCAGATGATATATCATCTTTTTTAATCAATTCTTGTAAATTTCTTACAATCAGCTCGTCATCCCCATTAATTAATGTCCTGACATTGATCAGCATTTTATTATCCTGAAGTCTGGCTAGCAGCGCTGGACGCATCAGTCGCAGTTCCCGGGCTATTTCCTCCAGTGCCCCGCTGACAAATTCAAGTTGTACTGCATAACCAGGGATCCTTAAAGTTGGATAGGCCCCTCCCCCAACCATGTCTTCCGTCGGCTTTATGGCAATATCCTTGAGCTTGCACCAGTTTTCTGCGTTGGATCTGATTTTATCTGCCAATTCCCCGGCTTTATCCTTCAGTTCCTCCGGGCTGGCCGCCAGCATTCTGATGATGGGAATATTGTCAACCGGATTTCCGCTTAAATACTCCAGCAAAGTCCCCTCCAGAGCCGCGATCGCAATTTTATCCACTCTAAGTGCACGGGTAAGCTGATTCTTCTTCATCTCGTTTATATATTTCTTTTTCCCAATCAATATGCCCGCCTGAGGTCCCCCCAATAGTTTGTCACCGCTAAAGGATATGATATCCACACCAGCGGCAACACTTTCTCTTAGCAGTGGTTCTCCGCTTAAGCCCCATTGCTGCATATCATAAATGATGCCACTGCCCAGATCATACATCACCGGCAGTGAATGCTCCTTGCCCAGTGCTGTCATTTCCAGCATCGATACCTCGGCGGTAAACCCGATTATTTTATAATTGGAGGTGTGGGCAGTAAAAAGCATCCTGGTATTTTCATTAATGGCGCTGACATAATCACTGGCATAAGTCTTGTTGGTTGTTCCCACTTCAACCAGTTTAGCCCCGCTTAATTTCATTACTTCCGGAATCCGGAAAGATCCTCCTATTTCTACCAGCTGCCCCCGGGATACAATAACTTCCTTATCAAAAGCAAAGGTGTTAAGTCCCAGCATAACTGCTGCAGCATTATTATTAACCACCAGTGCGGCTTCTGCTCCGGTCAATTCAATCAGCAGATTTTCCACATGGTCATAGCGGGATCCCCTGGTTCCTGCGGTCAAATCCATTTCCAGATTATTGTAATCTCCCGCTATTCTGTTGATATATTCCAATGCTCTGTTGCCCAGAGGAGCACGTCCCAGATTGGTATGGAGCACGACTCCGGTCCCGTTGATAACTTTATATAAAGTGCCTTTGCTGGCAGATATTTTCTTCAGTACTTGCTGTGTGATCCTCTCGATGAGATCCTTTTTACTTACAGCCTCCGCTTCCAGCTTGAGTTCCAGGCGGAGATTTTCAACTGCCTGCCTCACAATAGTTACCACGAACTGCCGATTGTATTGGCTGGACAAGTCTTTGATCCGCTCATCCCCCAGGATTTCGTCTACAGCGGGAATGTTCCTTAAGTTATCCATCCCAAATCACCTTGTTTCTTCGTAATTGTTTGTATAGTTAGTATTATAATATAACTACATTGCAATGTCTTTTCCGTACCGATATATTAAGGCACCAATAATTATTGTCCCCATTATACCAAAAACAGGATATAGCCATCCTACCAGGTCGGAAAAGCTTTGCCAGGACAAGGGCAGGGCTAAACTGAGAGCCAGAAACAGCGTCGTTTTAAAATTAGTGCCCCAGTACTTTGACAACCTCTGCGTAAAACCATAAGTATTGGCGATGGCAGTTGTCAGTATCCCCAACCATAGAATTAATAAATAGCAGTATTTTATTTCCAGACTGATTCTACCAGCTGTAAAAAGCATCGGAATCTCATAGGCAAATACCTGCGGGATATTATTGGCCAGGGCCCAGAAATTCAGTATTAATAACCCGCCCAGCAAAGCTCC
>JAAYZA010000163.1 GCA_012515055.1 Syntrophomonadaceae bacterium
GGTTTAAAAACACCCGGGGCAAAGGATATTTGCCTGCTTCACCAGCAGCTGCCGCTTTTTGCATGGCTGGCCCCCCCGGATAGCCCAGCCCTAAAAAACGGGCCACTTTATCAAAGGCCTCGCCGGCAGCATCATCAATTGTGGAACCCAGCATTTCATATTCCCCCGGCTCAGTCATATATAAGATGCTGGTATGCCCCCCGGAAACAATCAAACAGACCGCCGGAAATTCAATATCATCATGGACCAGAAAATTAGCATAAATATGGCCGTGCAAATGATTTACGGCAATTAAAGGTTTTTCCAGTGCATAAGCAAAACCCTTGGCAAAGGACAGGCCCACCAGCAGCGCCCCCACCAATCCCGGGGCATTGGTTATGGCAACAGCATCGATATCATCATAGCCCATGTCCGCCTGTTTAAAAGCTGCGTCTACCACCAAAGTAATGTTTTCAATATGTTTGCGGGAAGCGATTTCCGGCACCACTCCTCCAAATTCCTGATGGATAGCAATTTGTGAATTAACAATATTGGCCAGTATATTCCGGCCATTTTCTACGATGGCAGCTGCCGTCTCATCACAGGAGGTTTCTATTCCCAAAATATTTATATTATTCACCTGTTCACCAACCTTGTTCATCCTTTAAAACAGTAATTTGATCATTATTAAAGCATCTTCCCCATTGTCTGAATAATACTCGGGGCGCACATTACCGGGCATATAATCCAATTTTCGATAGGTTTTTAATGCCGGTTCATTGGAGGGTCTCACTTCCAGCAGGATCCGCAAAGCTTTCTTCTCCCGGGCTTGTTTTTCCAGTTCCAGCATAATGGCGGTTCCTATCCCCTGACAGCGAAATTCGGCACTTACTGCCACATTGGTGATATGTGCCTCCTCAAATACGATCCAGATCCCGCCGTAACCTGCAATTTTCCCTCCCACATCGCAAACCACATAGCAGGCGAATTGATTTTTTAGTTCCGCCAGATAGGACTCCCGGGACCAGGGCATGCTGAAGGCCTCCTGCTCAATAGCCATGATCTCATTGATGTCCTGGGCCACCATCTTTCTAAGGATATAATGAGGATTTAACAACCTATCTTTCTCCCTTTCCCAGTTTATATTCTGCTTCTGAAAGCCTTATATAATAAGGCCTGATCTTGTGGACATCTTCAAAATCTCCCTGTTTAAGCTTTATCATGGCCAGATCAGCGATACTGGCGGCCCGGGGCAGCATGAAATGGGGCGGAACTTCTATAAGCTTACTGCCCAGGGCGGTATGAAAAATCTCCCGGTAAGGTTTAAGGCCATCCCCCAGCAAAACTACCCCCGGACGATGTTCAGCAAAATCTTTGGCTGCCTCAGCCATCACCTGGGGCGAACAGGCAGCGGGTCCCCATAAAATTTCAGGTTTTGTTCCCCTTGTATCATAGGCCGCAGTATATACTTCGTTTTTGCGGGCATTTAAAACCGGGCAAATCAGATAATCGCTCAAAACCAGATTGAAAGCCAGGGCCTCCAGAGTGGAAATGGCAATTATGGGCACACCGGAAGCCAGGCTTAATCCTTTTACCGTCGCCATGCCGATCCTGATACCGGTAAAAGAGCCCGGTCCGGAAGTAATTGCTATGGCATCCAGATCTTTTAAGCTGCAGCCACAGTCTTGAAGGCATTTATCAA
>JAAYZA010000277.1 GCA_012515055.1 Syntrophomonadaceae bacterium
GATCTTTGTACCGATTGTGGTGCCTGTGCAGATGTCTGTCCAACTGAGGCCGCGGTCCCCGACGAAGATTAGTTGTTGCACTATAGTGACCGAAAACCCGCCCGGCGGGTTTTTTTGTGTCTATTTTTAATCAATTCGGATCATCACCGTAATAATAGCCCGGTTGAATATCCTGGGGATCAAATGCAATTACCTTGATTCGCTGTAAAATTCCCCCGCAAAAACACCCTTTTAAGCTATTTTAATTCAGGATAATCTTGCTGGCGCAAAGCCTCATATAATACTACTGCCACTGAATTGCTAAGGTTAAGGGAGCGTCCTATTTCCAGCATGGGGATCCGGATCTGATTTTCCGGAAACATGGCGAGTATCTCGGCGGAAAGGCCCCTGGTCTCACTGCCAAAAACCAGAATATCCTCCGGGTGATATTGGACCCGATGATAACCGCAGGGCGCTTTGGTAGTAGCCAGTAATATGCGCTGACCGGGATGTTCAGCCAGCATTTCCGTCAGACTCTCCCAGGTCTTGACTTCTGCCAGGTACCAGTAATCCAGCCCCGCCCTTTTCAGATAGCGGTCGGCCAGGGAAAATCCCAGAGGCTTAATCAAATGAAGTCTGGTTTTTGTTAACGCACAGGTCCTGACTATATTGCCTGTATTTTGCGGTATCTCAGGGTTTACCAGTACAATTTCCACCGTGTAGTTTCCTCCCCTTTTTAACTACTCAAATTATACATAAGTTTGCCAGTCATAACAAAAAACTGCCCGGCAATACTAATAAAAAATTTAAAGGGAGGAATTTTTTTGTACCGCAAAAATCAAAAAATGATTGCCGTACTGCTCTTGCTGTTTTTTGCCCTTGGGATCGGTGGCTGCCAGGACAAGGCCCGGCGCCCCATCGCGGATAAAAATGAACTGGCACCAGAAGTAGTTAAATATGATAAAGAACCCACCATCAGCCTTTACCGCAAGAAAGCTGATTCCAAAGAAGATATAAAACTGGAAAAATACATCCAGGGAGTGGTCGCCGCCGAAATCGGCGACAAATTTCCTGCTGAGGTCCTGAAAGCCCAGGCTGTTTTAGCCCGCACCATGACCCTGGCTTTAATGGAATACCAGGGGGGAACCCAGGGTAAGCATGGTACTGACGCCAGTGACGATCACACCGAATTTCAGGCCTATAACCCCGACCGGGTCAATGATAAAATAGTCCGGGCCGTTGAGGATACCCGGGGACAGGTCCTGACTTACGAAGGAAAATTTGCTTATACTTTTTTCCATGCCGCCTCCCATAAATCCACCGCCAGTATTGAAGAAGGCTTTCCCAAATTTAAAGAATACGCCGCCGCCTATATCGTTCCGGTAAAAACCGATGGTCTGAAAGCAGCACCGGAGAAATACACCAATTGGACGGTCAAAGTCCCCGCTGTTGAAATAAAAAAGATCATGGGTGACAATGCCGAACTGGCTAAAATAAAAATCAGTGAGAAAGGGCCCACCGGCAGAGCCCTGACGATCACCGCCGGTCCAGCCAAAATATCGGCCCTTACTCTGCGGGAAAAGGTGGGATTTGACAAACTTTACTCCACCATGTTCAGCAGCATCAAGCTGGAAGGCGATAATGTAGTTTTCAAAGGCAATGGCTGGGGGCATGGCTGCGGTATGGATCAATGGGGTGCCAGTGTAATGGCC
>JAAYZA010000296.1 GCA_012515055.1 Syntrophomonadaceae bacterium
ACCGGGGTGGTAAAAACAATGAAATGGGTATGGGGATGGTCCTCCCTCAATAGCTGAAATGTTTCCCTTACCGGCCCGTATTTAAACCCGGTATAAACCTGACGGCCGTACCAGTCCAGATTGTTGTATATCAAACCCTGTTTTTCCTCATCACTGATATGATCAAGTCTTTTGACATTATTACGGTCATAAGTAAATTGCTGCAGGATTTGTTCCCGGGCTAAATTATAATTTTCCTGGGAATAGGCCAGGACATCAAGTGAAAGCAGGGTTTTATAACGGTATCCGATGGCCTCTACCATTTGAATATAATGAAGCGGGGGTTCAAATTGATTCAGGTCCCTGACATTTTCATTGGCGGCGAAAAAATCCAGGCCTATTATTATATAGTCAAAGTCCTTCCCATTTTGCCGGCGGGCATAATCAGCATATTGCCGGTACTCCGACAAAAGCATATTATTGACCGCATAATTGTAGGCATTGTATCCTGTAAAATCACCCTGATTAATATAAGTGACCCGGCTGCTGCCCATTATCAATGTATCGTAAGGCTGGCGGTTAAAGGCCAGATGCCCGCTTTTTTGCTGTCTTTCATCAAAGGCGATCTGGATGGAATTATACTGATTGCTATGATTAAAATTCCATAGCGGATCAATATAATAATTGATGCCGGCTATGCAAGACAGCGGCAGCAAAATTATGAACAAAACTGCTATTATCCAGTTCCTGTACTTTTTCATCCTCATTCTTCCTTAGAAATTAAAATAAAGAAATTCGCTGATTTTAGTCAACATCAAAATGGCGGTTAATGCAATAACCCCGGTAAAAACAGCTGTTAACCAGTTGGGCCGGAAATTTTTCATCAATTGCACCGAATTAGGCAGCGCAGTAACCACCAGTAAAAATACTGCACACAAGGCCAGGGCGGGATACATCTGGTCTGCCATCAAAAAACCGCCGAAATTAATCTGGTACTGGCTCAAAAAACCCAGCCAGCGGGCAGTGGATTCCGGCAGGATTACCCCGCTGAAACCAAACATGGCTTTCAATACTTTGGCAGCATCGGCAAAACTGGAGGCCCGGAAGAATACCCAGGCGATATTGACGAAATTAAAGGTTAAAAACCAGGCCAGAAATTTATTCATATGCCAGCCCTGCTTCTGCCACCAGCGGTTCACCCCCAGGGCTGCACCATGTAAAAATCCCCAGAACACAAATGTCCACCCGGCACCATGCCACAAACCACCGATTAAAAAAGTTATCATGATATTTATATAAAGCCGTTTTTCACTTACCCGGTTCCCCCCCAAAGGGATATAAATATATTCCCGCAAAAAACGACTTAAGGTCATATGCCAGCGGCGCCAGAATTCCTGAATGCTTAAAGCTTTATAGGGCGAAAAAAAGTTCAGGGGCAAACGGATATTAAAGAGCAGGGCCGCACCTATGGCCATATCAGTGTAGCCGCTGAAATCGAAATAAAGCTGGAAGGTATACGATAATGAAACGATCCAGCCTTCAATCAGGGATAGGACCAGGGCCGTATCAAAACCATAGGTGGCCCAGACAGCAAAAGTATCAGCGATCACTACCTTTTTAAATAAACCGATAAAAAATACAAATAAACCAGCGGCAATGTTTTTATAATCTATTTTCTTTTTTTCCCGATCCTCATACTGCCACATCATCTCTCGGTGATGCACGATGGGACCGGCTATCAATTGGGGGAAAAACAGGACGAACAAGGCATAGTTTAAAAACTTTTTTTCCTGAGCCTGCCCCCGGTATGTGTCAACCAGGAAGGCTATTTGCTGGAAGGTATAAAAACTTATAGCCAGGGGCAATACCAGGTGCAGCAAAGGAATTCCGCCGGAGAAAACCGAATTGAGATTGGCAATAAAAAAATCGGCGTATTTAAAATAGCCTAAAAGCCCGATATTAAATATCAGGCCGCCGATTAAAAGGCGGCGGCGGGACAGCAGCGGTCTGTGGCTGCTCAAACCTGTACCGATAAGGTAATTGGTGATGATGGATACCAGTATCAATGGCAGGTAAGCGATATTCCACCAGCTGTAGAAAAACAGCGAGGCCAGGATCAGCCAGATTTTAGCCGCCGTATACCATCTTTGTGAATTGAGCAGGAAATAAATTATCAGGGCGACGGGCAGGAAGACAAAAATATATTCATAAGAATTGAAAAGCACGCTCTTAGCTCCTTATAAGGAAAATGCTGATGAAGTCTCCGGTCGGAAAAGATTCCATGATAAGGTCCTGACTGTTATTATTAAAATAGCCGGTTTCCTGGGGGCATATGCACTCACCTAAACCCCGACTTCAA
>JAAYZA010000134.1 GCA_012515055.1 Syntrophomonadaceae bacterium
CATGAACCCGGGGTCAAAGTCATCCCTGGCGATAAGGCTGGATCAGTAAGTGCCGGCCATTCCCACGGGGGTAATGAATTCAGCTTAAAAAAGCAGGGGGCCAAGTTTATTACAGGGGGGGCTTTATTTGCGGCAGCATTGATTTTTGCTTTCCCGCCAGCGATGAAACTTACTCTGTTTTTGCTGAGTTATCTTATTGTGGGGGGCAGCGTTATTAAAAGGGCTGTTCAAGGCATCCTGCAGGGGCAGGTGTTCAGTGAACATTTTCTAATGACAGTGGCAACGGCCGGCGCATTTGCTGTTGGGGCATATTCTGAAGGTGCAGCAGTAATGCTGTTTTATCTGGTGGGGGAGATTTTTCAGGATATGGCCGTTGATCATTCCCGTAAATCCATCAGCGCCCTGATGGATATCAGACCGGATTATGCCAATTTAAAAACCGGGGACCAGATTATAAAAGTATCCCCGGAGGAGATTGAAATCGGTGATGTGATCCTGGTAAGGCCGGGAGAAAAAATCCCTCTTGATGGTCAGGTCGTTGCAGGAAGGTCCTGGGTGGACACCTCCGCACTGACCGGGGAATCGGTGCCGCGGGAACTTGAACCAGGCAGTGAAGCATTAAGCGGGTTTATCAATAATAACGGTGTTTTGACTATCGAAGTGACGAAGGAATTCGGGGAATCTACTGTGGCTAGAATTCTGGATCTGGTGGAAAACGCCAGCAGCAGAAAAGCACCCACAGAAGATTTCATGACTAAATTTGCCGGCTATTATACCCCGGCGGTGGTTTTTTCTGCTCTGGCACTGGCTCTCATACCGCCTCTGGTTACCGGCGGGGCTTTCTCTGACTGGATCTATCGGGCGCTGGTATTTCTGGTTATTTCCTGTCCCTGTGCCCTGGTGATTTCCATTCCTCTGGGTTTCTTCGGCGGCATCGGCGGTGCTTCCAAGAGGGGTATTATGGTTAAAGGCAGCAATTATCTGGAGGCTTTAAACCAGGTCGAAACCGTGGTTTTCGACAAAACCGGCACATTGACACAGGGTATATTTAAAGTTCGGGGCATCAATCCCCGGAATAGTTTCTCGGAAGCGCAGCTTATCGAGTACGCTGCCTATGCTGAAGGATATTCCAATCACCCCATTGCCCTGTCGATAACCGAAGCTTATGGAGGACAAATCGATAAGGGCAGGATTGGCAATTATGAGGAAATTGCAGGAAAGGGCATCAGAGCTGTTATTGACGGGCAGGTTATCCTGGCTGGCAACAGCCGCCTGATGCAGGCTGAAAAAATCGTATACAGCGAGGTTGATACAGTTGGAACTATTATCCATGTGGCAGTAGAGGGGACCTATGCCGGTTATATCGTAATTGCTGACGAAATCAAAGCGGATGCTGCCCGGGCTATTAAAGAGCTTAAAGCTTTGGGAATAAAAAAGACGGTAATGCTTACCGGAGATGCCAAAAGCTTCAGTGCCAGGATCGGACAGCAATTAGGGGTTGACGAAGTCTATGCAGAATTATTGCCGGCGGGGAAGGTTGAAAAACTGGAAATGCTGGACAGCCAGAAATCCCGTAAAGGCAAAATCATTTTTGTGGGTGATGGGATAAATGATGCACCGGTGCTGGCCCGGGCAGATATAGGCATGGCCATGGGAGGACTGGGCTCAGATGCGGCTATCGAAGCTGCCGATGTAGTGATAATGAACGATGAGCCCTCCAGTATTCCCACCGCTATCAAAGTGGCCCGCCGCACCAGAGGCATTGTTATCCAGAACATCATCTTTGCCCTGGGTGTCAAGGGCGTATTCCTGCTGCTGGGGGCAGTGGGGATAGCAACGATGTGGGAGGCCGTATTTGCCGATGTGGGGGTAGCTCTGATTGCTATATTGAATGCTATTAGGGTTATCAACACAAAAAATATTTGACCCCCAGAGCGGCAAAAAGGGCCAGGTGCGGCGTTAACCCGGAAACGCCAATCAATCAGCGTACTTTAGTACGCTTCAATCGCGTCGCTTCCAGGCTGCCTTGCCCTTGACCCTTTTTGCTCGCTCTGATGGCTGGGCAAAAAGAGCCAATTGCGGCGTTAACCCGGAAACGCCAATCAATCAGCGTACTTTAGTACGCTTCAATCGCGTCGCTTCCAGGTTGCCTTGTCCTTGACCCTTGTTGCTCGCTCTGATGGGTGGGGAAAAAAGAGCCAATTGCGGCGTTAACCCGGAAACGCGAGTAAGTCAATATATAAAAGCCCCGCAGTTAAACTTGTTTCAACTGTGGGGCTGGTTGGTTTTATAACTAAGTTTACTAGATCAGATTGCGGCGCTGGGCTTCGAACATCAATTCGTCCCTGAAATCCGGGTGAGCTACGCTGATGATGTTTTTTACCCGCTGACGGATGGACTGGCCTTTGATTTTGGCTGCGCCATATTCGGTGACAACATAATCGGCACAGGAGCGGGGAGTGGTGATTATTCCCCCGGGGGTAATCTGGGGAGCGATTTTTGATATCATCTCTCCATTACCGCTGCTGGGTGTTGCTGTCGAGGTAGTGGCAATAATGGAAACCCCGCCTTTGGATTGAAAAGCCCCGTCAACGAAATCCAGTTGTCCCCCGGGATGGGTATATTGTTTGTAACCCAGAGATTCAGAACAGATTTGGCCGGTCAGATCTACCTGCAGGCAGGCGTTGATGGAAACCATATTATCATTTTTGCCGATGATATGGGGATTGTTTACGAAATCGACGGGATAAAACTCTACGCCGGGATTATCATCGATCCAGTCATATAGCTTGCGGGTTCCCATGGCAAAAGTAAAAATGGAACGGTAAGGCATGAAGGTTTTCCGCCGGTTAGTTACAATTCCAGCTTCCCATAAATTAGTCATGGTATCACAGGCCATCTCTGAGTGGATACCCAGGTCTTTAACATGGGTGTCCAGGAAGGCCAGGGCAACCGCATTAGGTATGCTGCCAATTCCCAGCTGGATGGTGGAACCGTCTTTGACGAATTCAGCACAATAACGTCCGATGGTTGTTTCCTCCGGTGTCATTTCCAGGGTTTCCGGGATGACCGCCAGTTCTTGATCCTGTTCTACTATGGCCGTTATGTCAGATATATGCAGGTAGTTCATTCCCCGGCTGCGGGGGACATAATTGTTTACCTGAGCCAGGACCATATAACTATCATCACCTTCACGGCGTTTTTTAGCGGCATTTTTAGCAATGGCTAAAGTGGCATCGGCCCCTACCCCCAGACAGAAATAGCCGTGTTTATCCATTGGTGTAACCAGGACCATGGCTACATTCATAGGACGGAAATTTTCGTCGGTATAGATTTTGGGCAGTTCAGTGAAACGATTGGGGGTCAAAGTAAATTCGCCGCTGACCACCAGATCACGGCTGGCAGAAGGATAGCCGCAATCCACTTTGATATTGGTTTCCCGCCCCATTTTACGCCAGGTGTTTTGCGGGTGTATATCCACAATGTGATTGATGGTAATGTCCTCTACTTCCGGTTCTCTTTCCACCAGTGCATCGACCAGGGCCAGGGGGACCGGTACGGCAATGCC
>JAAYZA010000114.1 GCA_012515055.1 Syntrophomonadaceae bacterium
CATCATACAGGATTGGAATATTAAGGTGGCCTATTTTTTAACCGGTATCTGGCCTATTTTTAGAGTAGCATTAACAAGAGAAAAGCTGTACCAGGAAGTATGGGACGAGCCCATGACCAAAGTTGCCCAACGCTATAATGTTTCTGACGTGGCTCTAAAAAAGACCTGTAAAAAGCTGAATATACCGGTCCCGGGTCGGGGGTATTGGAGCAAAGTCCGCGCCGGGGAAAAGATGACTAAACCGCCGTTGCCTCAGCATGTTGATAACAAACGGATAATCATCAGAGAGCCCGCAAACCAGTCAGCGAGAAATTATACAGCCATGAAAAAAGCCGATGTACTTCTTTTCCTGCACGAAGATAAGCGGGAAGAAGTGAAGGCTTTTTGTGCTTCTATAGTCGTGCCGAATGAATTGAAACAGCCGCATGTTTTTGTCCGGGATACCATCCAGTATCACAAGTCCCGCAAAGATAGTACCAAGCCCCCAAAAAATCATGTCTTCAACACTTCTGTTTGCAATGAACAGCAAGACAGAGCCTATAGGATATGGGACGCTATATTTAAAGCGGTAGAGAAATTAGGATATACGGTGAAAATAGAATCGCCTCGAGGTCAGCGGTATTGGAATTATGATCCGCCGACGGCCAGCAATGTTATCTATATTCAGTTGGAACAGGATAGGGTGCCAGTATATATTAAGGAGCACCAAAAGAGGGTAGAACATGTAATTACTGAGAAAGAACTGGCTGAAAAAAAGAAATATGGCTACGCTTACATACCAAACTATGACTTTCTTTATAGCGGTAAGCTAAGCTTTACGATTGATGAATACCATGCCAAACGCAAGTCCTGGAACGATGGAAAAAAAAAGAGCATTGATGATGAAATTGGCGATATTGTAATTGGCATCATGGAAGCCATACATATTGTTAAGGAAAACAGAGAAAAACGGGAAATTCGGGAACAAAAACGACTAGAAGAAGAGATCCGAAGATGGGAAATGGAAAAGAGGCGAGATAAAGAAAAGGAAAGAATAAAGTTTCTCATAGCCGAAGCGGAGGATTATTATCAAGCTCGGAAATTATATGAATATATTGCGGCACTTAATGCAGCGCTTCCAAATTTTGAAGATGATGAACAAAAGGAATTGAAGCAGTATTTGTCCTGGGCTAAACAAAAAGCTGATTGGCTAAATCCTTTAAAAGCAAAAGAGGACGAAGTGATGGGAAAAAGGCATGAGAGGATTGTCGTTGATCTTGGCGAAGAAGAAGATGATTATTGAGTTGACTTGTCCTTGACTTTGCTGAATTACTTAACCTGGCGCAGGAGGGCTGTTTAAAGTTGTAAAACATTGATTTTGGCTTCAATCCGGTCCAGGGAAGTAATAATACGATCATTTACATTATTCCGTACTTCACTGGAATCGAATAATGCGCTAATTTTTTCAGTCAGTTCGTTTTCCAGTACGGATACATTCTGCCGCATCTCTTCTTGTCCTTCGCTCAATCTAACGGGGTGTTCAACAACAAATTTTTGGAAATCCTCGCCAGTCATCTTCTGCCCCCCTTTCTTCCGCAAGGCGTCTACAATCGTGCTGGATAAAAATGCGCAATTACATATGAAACATCGGTGGCCAGGATATATCTTGATTAAAAAATTGCTCAAATTATTTACTTCAGATTATTACTTCATTATTTTAAAACTGTCCCGATTTTATGGTGTCAATTTCTTCTTGCTGGGCATCAATCTTTTTATCTATGCGTAAGATATCAGACCAGGCTGCCTCTAAATCCCGCTTAATAACTGTAACATCACTCTGCAGTTTTCGTTGTCCTTTTTCAAGTGCAGCCTGT
Organism: Syntrophomonadaceae bacterium; assembly: GCA_012515055.1. Taxonomy (GTDB): domain Bacteria; phylum Bacillota; class Syntrophomonadia; order Syntrophomonadales; family Syntrophomonadaceae; genus UBA1368. The sequence continues at coordinate 1,854 of JAAYZA010000114.1, forward strand.
CCTTTTTTAAGGCTGCTAACGTCAGTTTTAAGGCTGCCAACGTCAGTTTTAAGGCTGCCAACGTCAGCTGTAATAACTTCAAGCATTTGTAAGATTTTTTCCTCGTTATTCATCCTTTGCCCCCCTTAAATAGGCAAGTCGATCGTTTTTTTGTGCAGCTGCTTTGGTAATGATTTATATATTTTTTCGGTTGTTGCCGATCTGCCTGCTCAATCCAACTGTTTCTCGCAGTGCTTTTCAATTCTATTTAAAAGTACATTGATTATTTCCAATGATACGAGTTAACCCTGGATTTGTAAACTAAGCCAAAAAGCATATTGATATCCTCGAAACTCAAGATATCTTTGTTTTTGAGCAAATTAAACGATAATATTAAATGATAGGAAAGCCTATGCAGGCAGAAAGGAAGCTAAGCATTCTATGAAAAAGATAATTAAAGGCCTGTTGATATTTATTTTGGGCGGTGTTTTATTGGTTTACGGTACAATTTTCATTGGCCATAAATTGATATTTCCCGACAAAGTGGCCCTGATGCCGACGGTGGCTCCCCTGGAAAATGAAGAATACCGGCTGGGGGTGCAGTTTCAAAAACAGGCAGAAACCCTGGATGAATATGTCCATGTCCTGGCTGAACAGGTCAGGATCTACAATGAAGACGCTGATAAATACTGGCCAGGCAATGGGGTGACAGATCAATACATCCTGGCTGAATCCATTGAAAAGGGCAATTTCTGGCTTATCAGTCCCCAGGGGGAAGTATCAGTATTGACCGGGAAAGAAGCCCAGGAAAAATATATATTCAGCCGCCAGCCTTACCGGATAGGATTCGGCCCCCTGGAGGGCAGTGGTATCAGGGGCATGTATGCAGCTTTATCGGAAGAAGACCTGGTTAATTATTTAATGTTCGAAAAATATCCCTATCTGGGGACATATGATGTATTTATCACTTATTCCCATGAATTGTTTCATATGCTGGAACAACCCAAATGGGCCCAGGAAGGCCGGGTGCAGAATGCCAGCCGCAGTGAACGCCGGGAAGATGTTGAGGCCCGGGCTAAACGCCATTTATTGAAACATCAGCTTCTAGCCGCTGTGGCCGGGGAAAATGAAGCATTGATAAAAGATGCCGCTGCCACCTGGCTCGACTATAAAAAAACATTTCCCGAGGATTATAATTCCGGGGTCTATTTTGACAGGATAGAGGGCACTGCCCATTACTTTGAGATCAAGACCTGTCTGTTTGCTGCTTATCCTGACCAGATCAAAACCGCAGAGGATTTTCAGAAAGCGATGGCTTTATACGCCAGCCGCCCGGAATTTGAAAAGGGGGTCGGTACGGTATCAGAAGGCTATAGTATCGGTGCCTTGAGTTGTGTGCTGCTGGATAGGCTGGGGGCTGAAAACTGGCCGGAAGTGCTTATGAGTGAGGGGGATCTTACCCCACTGGATATTCTGGCCGGCCTTTA
>JAAYZA010000052.1 GCA_012515055.1 Syntrophomonadaceae bacterium
GCATAGGTAGTTCCACTGACAAAATCAACAATTCTTTGTGAAATATCGGGGGTAGTGTTTTCCAGATTCAATATAACCTGCCGCCTGCTTTTCAAATGGTCTGCCAGAGCCTGGGCATCATCGAAACTCTCCGGTTCAGCTACGATCACTTTCATACCCTTGTTGGTATGTATGCTTACCACATTCGGTATCCCGCGAGGATTACTCTCACCATTTTCAATGATTTCCAGCATCTCTTCGTCCAATTCAGTATTATCCACACCAAACCAAGCCCAGAATTTGTCCATTAAACCCATAACCCAACCTCCTCATCATAATAATACTGTTCTATCTTCAAACCTGGTATCAGGTGTTAAATAGGGAACTGCCAATCCTTATTATATTGGCCCCTTCTTCAATAGCTATTTCATAATCCTGGGACATGCCCATTGACAAATACTTTAGATCGCAATGTTTAAAACCCAGTTCTGACATGGTTTGACGAATTCGGTACATTTCCTTGAAAATGCTCCTGATCTCATCAGTCTCGGCCTCCAGTGGAGCCATGGTCATAAAACCTTTTATTCTGATCCTTTTCAGCTGGCCGGCATCAGCCAGAAAATCTTTTACTGCCCCCGGTTCCAGACCGTATTTTTGTTCCTCACCGGAGATATTGACCTGCAGCAAAACATCGGTTTGTTCTTCTAAAGCCCGACTGGCTTTATTGATCTCTTCTGCCAGTCTCCACCGGTCCAGGGAATGGATCAGGCTGGTTTTGCCTATTATTTCTTTGACTTTATTGGTTTGCAGATGTCCTATAAAATGCCATTTAACTTCTGGCAGACCCTGCTGTTTTAAAACAATTTCCCGGGTGCGGTTTTCCCCGAAGTTTTCTATCCCCAGTTGGTGTGCTTTTTCAACGGCTGCCATATCAACGGTTTTGCTTACTGCAACCAGCATAATATCGTCAAATGTCCTGCCGCTCCTTAAAGCGGCCTCTGCAATACGTCTGTTGATTCTAGTAGTATTTTGCTTTAAATTATCCATAATTGTTATATTTATTCTCCCAGATATTATATTACCATAGTTTGGGGCTTTTATATAATATAATCTGCCTTTTTTATGGTTTTTTATCCATGCTTAAAAGCAAGAGGACAGGGATTGGTGAGGCGGGAGGCGGAAGGCGTGAGGCGAAGCCGCGCAAATGCGGGGTGTGCCATTGCGGCCGGGCAGTAGGCGAGCCATGGGGACTGACCGTTTGTCCGCAGCGAAGCGGAGCCGAAGGGAAGACGAAGGGTCTGTCCCTGTGGCCTTTAGGGCAGTTCACCCCTGTGCCTGATCACACCGAATAATATGGGCATGGTTTTCGTGGTGCAGGAGCAACCATTGTATTCCGGAAAAGCCCGGTCTTCTGCTGGTGGTAAGGAGAAGGGCTGAACTCTGATAAAAGGCTTTTACTATGGAGGTTTCCGGTGGGGATTCCCTCGCCTTTATCTCTTTTACTCCACACAAGGATCTGCTCCTGCTGTTATAGAAAAGCAGAAAGTGGAAAGTTGAAAAAAGTGAGGC
>JAAYZA010000153.1 GCA_012515055.1 Syntrophomonadaceae bacterium
ATCTGCGGCGCCATTTTTTCCATGACCCTTACCTGGACCGGTGAAGTATGGGTGCGCAAAAGCACCTCATCAGTTATATAGAAGGAATCCTGCATATCCCGGGCGGGATGATGTTTGGGCACATTCAGAGCTTCAAAATTATAATAATCCAGTTCGATTTCCGGGCCTTCTTCAACGGTGAAGCCCATCCCGGTAAAGATCCGGGTTATTTCCCTTCTGATCCGGGTCAGGGGATGAATGCCGCCCTTCTGGACCGGTATGCCGGGCAGGGTCACATCCACCCTTTCCTCCTGTAATCTTAAGTCCAGGTCCCGGCGGCTGATCTCAGCTGCCCGGCGGTTAAATATTTCCTCCAGTTTATCCTTGATCTCATTGGCGGTTTTCCCCGCCTGGGCCCTTTGTTCCGGGGACAGATCCTTTAAGCCCCGCAAAAGAGCTGTCAATTCCCCTTTGCGTCCCAGTATCCTTACTTTGTACTCATTCAATTCTCCGATGGTAGTTAAGCCGGCAATTTTAGCCTGGGCTTCTTTATCCATCCCGGTCAATTTTTCCAGCAAATCCTGGCCCTCCCTGTATAAATTTATTACAGAAAACAAAAAAACCTTCATCCCCAGGGACGAAAGTCATTTCCGCGTTACCACCCTTGTTAACCAAATAAAACAGTATCTGGTTCACTTTAATGCCTGTTAACGGAGGCTGCCGGAAGGACCTACTCTTTTTCAGTCCCCTGCTCCCAGGTGAATTCATATGCCTTAAAACCGATCATGCTTTCAGTCAGGGCATGGTCTCCCTTTATGGTGCCAGCATACTACTAATCCTGTTCCCAGCATTTATCTATTGGGTAATGATCATTTTATACATCAAATAATATATGATGCAGCCAGATTTTTCGAAAAGATGCCACATGTTTTCGGCTTGATTTATCATAAAGGTCCTACCTCCGCAATAACTTAAACGCCGAACAAAAAAATTATATCATATACAAATCCGGGATACAATTATGAGTGCGATCTCTGCTGCCACGCTTCTGCTAAGATTATAGCACATGCAATGGCTGCATTTAAAGAATCCACCTGGGGGTTTATGGGTATTTTAAATTTTTTATCGCTGGCATTTTCGCTTTCTCGGCTGATTCCGCGAGATTCATTGCCGATGACAATAATTTTACCCCCGGTCATGTCCTGCTCATACAGGGTGTTGGGGCTGTTCACATCGGTACAATAGATCAAATAACCCTGGCTCTTTAAAAGTCCCAGCCCCTCCAGGGCGAAGTTCCTGTATACCGGCATATGCAATATCCCCCCCATGGAAGCCCGGACCACTTTGGGACTGTAAGGGTCAGCACAGCCCGTTGTCATTAAAACACCCTCCGCCCCCAGTGCCCAGGCGCTGCGGATTATTGTCCCCACATTACCGGGATCACTGACATCATCCAGCAAAACCAGCAGTTTATCCCCGCCGATGAGTCTAAAATCATCTTCTGGTATACTGGCAGCCGCAATTATCCCCTGAGGATTTTCCGTATCACATATTTCATTGATCAGCCCCGGTGCCAGTTCAAAGCATTCCACCCCGGCAGGGACATCAACTGTATCCCCTGGCAGCCGATCGGCATCGAAGAGAAGATAACGCAGTGCTATTCTTTGCCGCACCGCTTCCGCCACGCTTTTTTCCCCTTCAATAATAAATAAATTATCCTGGTCACGATATTTCTTATTTTTGAGTTTTGTCAGCTTTTTAATCAGCGGATTATCCCGGGAGGACAAATATTTCATAAACACCCCATCTTCCCCCGAATGAAAAAAGTATGGCCTGAGCCATACTTTAATGCTTGCAATATTATTTATTCAGACTGTTGATGGACAATTCGGCCAGACGGCTGAATCCCTGGGGATCGCTGACCGCCAGTTCCGCCAAACTCTTGCGGTTGATATCCACGCCAGCAACCTTTAATCCATGGACCATCCTGCTATAAGTGGTGCCATTGATCCGCGCAGCCGCATTGATCCGGGCGATCCACAGCTTGCGGAAATCCCTTTTCTTGAGCCGACGATGGATATAGGCATAATTGCCGGATTTCATGACCTGCTGGTTAGCCACCCGGTACAGTTTGGATTTGCTGCCCCGATAGCCTTTGGCCATTTTAAGTATCTTTTTATGTCTTCTATGTGTAGTTACCCCGCGTTTTACTCTGGGCATCTTAAACTACCTCCCGTATTTTGCTTTTTAATAAGGAATCAATTTGGAAATGTTTTTGGTTTCCTGTTTGCTTACCAATCCCGATTGACGTAATTGACGTTTTCTCTTGGGACTTTTGCTCCCCAGAAGGTGACTGGCATAAGCTTTCGATCTTTTTATTTTGCCGGTGCCGGTCTTTTTAAATCTCTTGGCCGCACCACGATGAGTTTTCATCTTAGGCATTATTGGCTTCCTCCTTTATATCACTGGTTTCTTTCTTTTCAGTGTTTTTTTCCGGTTTATCATGATCTGCTTTAGGCAATAGCATTGTGACCATGTTTCTGCCTTCAATCTTGGGTTTTCTATCTACAACGGAAATATCAGATAGTTGTTCGGCCATTTTAATGGATAATTTTTCTCCCAATTCCGGATGGGTTATCTGCCGGCCCCGGAACATAATGGTTAGCTTGACCTTATCACCAGCCATCAAAAATTTTCTGGCGTTTTTGGCCTTCACCTGAAAATCATGTTCTTCGATATTGGGACGCAATTTAACTTCCTTGGTGGTAATGACCGTTTGTTTTTTGCGTGCCTCTTTATCCCGTTTATTCTGTTCGAATTTATACTTGCCATAATCCATTAAACGGCATACGGGCGGTTTGGCTGAAGGGGCCACTTCAACCAGATCTAATCCCTTTTCCAGAGATAGCTGCAAGGCTTCACGAATGGGCACTATACCCAGCTGTTCCCCGGCATCATCGATCAACCTGACTTCCTTGACCCGTATTTCTTCATTAACTCTCCAATCCTTACTGATAAGAAGTCCACCTCCTGAATAAAATAAAAGCGAGTTGCATCAACCCGCTTCAAAATATCAATAACTATCAGCCCGGGAAATTCCCCGCAGATTTCAGTTACTGAATACCTTACGAACCTCAGTTGTAAGGTGAGAAGTCAAGCTTCTGCTTAATCACTTTGATAGTATAACACAGATTAAAACCCTGTGCAAACGTTTTTCGCCCATTTAAACACCGATTTTACAATGCCTTCGTTTCCACTTCAATTTCCAGCATAGAGATAAAATCATCGATTTCCATGAAGCCCCTGTCCCCATCTTTTCTATGCCTTACTGCCACACCCCGGGTTTCCACTTCTTTATCCCCGATGATGAGCAGATAAGGGATCTTCTGCATCTGCCCTTCCCGAATCTTGTAGCCGACCTTTTCACTGCGATAGTCAGCCTCGGTCCTGAAGCCGGCCTGCTTCAGCCTGGCTGTAATTTCCCGGGCATAATCATGCTGCCGGTCTGTGATGGGTATGACTTTGACCTGCACCGGTGCCAGCCAGGCCGGGAAAGCGCCGGCGGTATGTTCCGTCAGTATGCCGATAAACCTTTCAATACTGCCATATATCACACGATGGATCATCACCGGCCGATGTTTTTCCCCATCTTCACCAATATAAGTCAAATCAAATTTTTCCGGCATCTGAAAATCCAGCTGAATGGTACCAC
>JAAYZA010000373.1 GCA_012515055.1 Syntrophomonadaceae bacterium
AGATAACCGCGGCGGATGGCGGGCAAGAAATATCGATATGTTAAATTATTGCATCACCGTCCCCGGACATGCAGCGGGCATAGATTGGCGGTCTAAAAAACTCTAATTCTTCTTCCCGGATTAAATGGTGGTCAATAAATCTTGCAGTGCATCCAGAGAATTTTCCTCATATTTTATCAAAAGAGTGGATTTGTTCTTTTGCCTGATTTTCAAACCGGTCAGATTTTTAGCAAAGTCCGGCGGCAATTCGTCGGCCATCTGGATCTCGATATTTTTGCCCTGTCTTTTGAGGGTTTTGAAATTCTTTGATTGGGCAATCAACCTTAACCGGGCAATCTGGAAAAAGTTTTCTACCGGTCCGGGCATCTTGCCAAAGCGGTCAATTACTTCATCCTTGATTTCTTCTACTTCATTGAGGTCCGCCGCCAGCAGCAGCGAGCGGTAAATTCTCATTTTACTGCCGGAATCAGGAATATAGTTTTCGGGTATATAGTAATCAACATCTATATCCAGCTGAGGATTATTCACAGGTTTGGCCTCCGCCCCCTTCATCCGGGCCGTTTCTTCCTCCAGCAAACGGCAATATAGATCAAATCCAATCGCATGGATATGGCCATGTTGTTCAGCTCCCAGAATATTGCCTGCTCCTCTGATCTGCAGATCGCGCAGGGCAATCTTCATCCCCGATCCCAGTTCATTAAATTCCCGGATGGCATTAAGCCTTTTTTGGGCCGTCTCATTCATGACCTTGTCCGGAGCATAGGTGAGATAGGCATAGGCTACCCGGCTGGATCGTCCCACCCGGCCCCGCAGCTGGTATAATTGCGCCAGCCCCATTTTACCTGCCTCATCAATGATAATGGTGTTTACATTGGGCATATCCAGGCCTGACTCGATTATGGTAGTACATAGAAACACTGAGAATTTACCAGCCATAAACTCCATCATCACCCGGCTTAATTCCTCTTCCTTCATGCGTCCATGCCCGACGCCTATTGTAACACCGGGCAGCAGATCGGTAAGGCGGTTATATACCTGCTGGATATCTTCAATGCGGTTATGAACATAAAAGACCTGCCCCTGCCTTTCAATCTCAGCATTAATGGCATCCTTAACGATCTCCTCATCATGTTCCATCACATAGGTTATGATGGGATATCTTCCTGGCGGCGGTGTCTCTATCAGTGTCAGATCACGCATCCCCGTCAGGGACATATTCAAGCTTCGGGGAATCGGTGTGGCAGAAAGGCTGAGCACATCAACCTGTTCCTTCAATGCTTTGATTTTTTCCTTCTGTGCTACCCCAAAGCGGTGTTCTTCGTCAATCACCAATAAACCCAGATCTTTAAACTCTATATCCCGGGATAAAAGCCGATGGGTTCCTATCACTATGTCGACAGCCCCTTTTTTCAGCTCACCAGCAATCTTTTTTTGCCGGGCGCTGGAGCGAAATCGGCTCAATACTTCAATGGCAGCAGGATAGGGCGCAAAACGCTGGCTGAAGGTGCGAAAATGCTGTTCTGCCAGCACCGTTGTAGGTACTAAAACCGCTACCTGTTTACTGTCCATAACCGCCTTGAAGGCTGCCCTTAAAGCTACTTCGGTTTTACCATAGCCTACATCGCCGCAAATCAATCTATCCATGGGCCGCCGGCTCTCCATATCCCTTTTTACATCATTGATGGCTTTTAACTGATCCCGGGTTTCTTCATAGGGAAAGGCATCTTCAAATTGCCATTGCCAGGGGGTGTCCGGAGCAAAGGCAAATCCCTGCCTGGCTTGGCGGGACGCGTAAAGCTTCAATAAATCCTCCGTCATGTCTTTTATCGATTGGGAAACCTTGCTTTTGGTCCTTTCCCATTCACTGCCCCCCAGTTTATTTAAACGGGGTTCTTTTTCTTCGGATGTTTTGTATTTAAACAATAAATCCAGTTTTTCCGGCGGTAAATATAATTTATCAGTCCCGGCATATTGCAGCAATATGTATTCACGGGTTATGCCCTCGACCTGCACCTGGGTGACTCCGCGGTATATGCCCACACCATAGGATTCGTGAACCACATAATCCCCCATCTTTAAATCTTCGGCCAGCAAACGTTCCTCTTTGCTTTTATGGGTCTGGCGTTTAGGGCTGATATTCCTTTTGCCCCAGATATCCTTTTCACTGACCAGGGCTATTTGCAGGGTGGGGCTGACGAAACCCTTTTCCAGCTGATAATTGACAAAATCAATGCCACTCAGATAATTATCCCTGAGCTCCCTTTGCATTTTTTCACGGGCTATACGGTTTTTTACCGCCAGCATTACCAAAAACCCTTTTCCCTGCCATTCCCTGATGCGATTGAAAAGAGTGTTGTGATCACCAAAAAAGGGTTCCATTTCTTTTTGTGAAATATGCTTGATGGCAGCAACCTCGACCTGGGGTATATTGCCGGGGAAAAAGGCATGGAATAGTACC
>JAAYZA010000071.1 GCA_012515055.1 Syntrophomonadaceae bacterium
ACAATTGATCCTGGCTTGCTCCATTCCCAGGATCTCAGCATGATAAAGAACAACTGGGGGGTGGAGAGAACAGGCCAGGCTTATAAAGTAGCAGTTTCTGAGGCTGATCTGCCTATCGTCCAGCGTATAGGCCGGGGTTATAATGTTTTTGATAAATATGCTTCTGCACTGTCATTAAAAAATGCGGTCCTGGATGTTTCCCAGCTTCTACAGGACCAGAGGGTAGAACGAATTCGTTTTGATCATGGGGAAGAGTCTCATTATGCCAGTGAATCCATCCGCTCGTACAGTAACAGCCGCTCGGTGTGCCTGGGAGCCTCGGGGAGCTATTTTGGTTTCGGCGGTTCAGTCAATTCAAGTTTTGACAGCTCCCGTACCAAGACTACCAGTAATTATTTTGCCACTTCCAGCTGGGTGGTAAAAAAATATGGTGTCTATGTAATAGGCGGGACCGATTTTAAAAAATACCTGACAGCGGATGCCCGGGAAATGATAAACGCTAAAAATGTCGACCCCAGGACGGTTTTTGATACCTACGGGCACTATGTGCTGGTGGATACCATTACCGGCGGACGGCTGGATTACAATGTTACTGCCACTTCTGAAGCTTCCACCAGCTTCGAAAACTTCAAAACGGCTGCCAGGGCTGGCTTCAATGCAATCGTTGTCAGTGCCAGTGCCAGCGGCTCATACGAGAAGGTTACCAATAAAGAGGCATTTGACTCCGACAAGGACGATAATCTGGTCACACATGGAGGTGCCTTTGCTCTGAACATTAGCCAGCTGCAGGCAGATCCTCTGGCACGCTCCAAATGGGAGAGCACCCTGGAAGACCAGGGAACACTGGTTGATTTTGGCACTACTACAACCAGGGCTCTCATACCCATCTGGGAGCTATGTGATGATTCGATACGGGCTGCCGCCCTTAAAAAAGAATTCGAAGAGCTGAATACGGCTGAGGGGAACAAATGGCCGTTGGAAAAATATCTGACGGGATTATACATGAATATGGGTAACGATAGAGACAAGGTATTATTCGATTGTCCGATAGGTTATGTGATGATAGACAAAGATCTGAATGAAGGCATTCACAGTGATGGAAAACATGGTTACTATGATCCGCCCAATGCGTATATCTTTATGGGTTATCAATTGGACAGCAATCCGGATAATGCTTTCACTGATTTTTTCCTGGAATTCACCGACTCGCCCAAAGGGAAGGAAACCATAAAAACCTCTCACAATGGCAATACCGCCAATTATACACGGTGGGATGTCGACTTGAACTGGGGAACATATGATTCAATGACAAAGAAAAAAGATCCCCGGTATAATTATATCTACCTGTGGCATACCAGGGATAAGACTTTGCCCCCCATAAAAGAAATAAAAGTGGTTTTCGACGAAAATCCGGCTGCGAAATATCGCGGCTGGCAGGTGGTTTCCTGGAAAAACTCTAATGAGGCTGCAGATGCTAATAGACAGGCACTTACCACCTCACCAGTCTATATTATCGTACGACGCTAAAAGCCGACAGTAAGACGGGGCTGCT
>JAAYZA010000005.1 GCA_012515055.1 Syntrophomonadaceae bacterium
CCCTACTGAGACTTTAACCGGGCGTGTCCTTACTGATATTGTGCTGCTGGATAAAGTGATTGGAGTGGGGGAGGTGGCAATTGCAGATTATCGTTCCAATCATCCTTCACTGGAAGATCTGCGCACACTGGCTTCAGAAGCCAATGCCGGCGGCATGTTGGGCGGAAAAGCAGGTGTAATGCATATCCATCTCGGTGATGGAAAAGAAGGTCTGGATTCTTTATTTCGTTTGCTTAATGAATCGGATTTTCCTATTGAAATGTTTGTTCCCACACATATCAACCGTAATCCCGCATTGTTTGAACAGGGTATGGAACTGTGGCGGCGGGGTGGAAACATTGATCTGACTGCTGGCGAAACGGCAGGTTACAGCATCGGTGAGGCATTTACCCGGTTACAGGAAAACAATATCGACCTTAACAGTGTAACAGTTTCTTCGGATGGCAATGGCAGTTCAGATAATGATGCCGGTATTAATAGTATAAATCAATTGTTTAAGGATCTGGTCAGTTGTGTTTTAGATAAAAAAATGGATTTTGCCGATATTATCAGGACGGTTACCATCAATCCGGCTAAGGTGCTGAAACTATATCCGCAAAAGGGATGTCTGCTGCCCGGCAGTGATGCGGATATTCTCGTGTTAAAACAAAAGGATCTTACCATCCATCGTTTGATTGTCAAAGGTCAGGTGGCAGTGAAGGGAAGGCAGGCTGTTATCAAAGGGAAATTTGAAAAAAATAAATATAAATGATAAGGAGAAAAAGATGGGAAATTACAGAAACGGGGATCTGGTAATTATCGGCGGGGCTGAAGATAAGACCGGAGAAAGCCGTATATTGGATGAAGTGGTTGAAATAATTGGCGGCGAAGATGCCAGAATTGGTATACTGACAACTGCTACCGAGCGGCCTGGTGAGGTGGGGGAAGAATATCGGGATGCTTTTTTGCGGCTGGGTGTGAAGGAAGCCTGTATCCTGGATATAAATACCCGGGATGAAGCCAACATGGAAGAAAATGTTCGCAGAATAATGGATATGAACGGGTTTTTCTTTACCGGTGGTGATCAATTAAGGATAACCAGCATTCTGGGGGGGACCAGGGTCTACGAGGCGATTCATGACTGCTTCAAGCATGGCACATCAGTAATAGGTACCAGTGCCGGCGCTTCAGCTATGAGCAGTACCATGATCGTGGAGGGTAACAGCAATGATGCTGCCAGGAAATGTACCTTGAAAATGGCCCCTGGATTAAATTTATTGGATGGTGTCATCATTGATCAGCATTTTGATCAGCGGGGCCGGTTGGGAAGGCTGTTGTGCGGTGTGGCGGAGAACCCGGGGATAATAGGTATCGGCATTGATGAAGATACAGCTATTCGGGTTTATCCGCAGTTGTATTTCTCGGTTCTGGGTAATAACGCAGTTACAGTCATCGATGGTCAGGCTATTAAAAGCAGTAATGTTTCGGAACAAAAGCCCAATGAAATATTGACCATTACCAATGCCAGTTTACATGTTTTAGCACAGGGCTATGGGTTCGATTTGAAAAAAAGGGAAGTTTTAAGGCTGCATTAATTGTTTTTCAGGAGGATATAGAATAATGAAGATAGTTAGTATGAGGAATTATAGCGGCAGAAATATTTATAGCCATAAACCAGTGATTAAAATGATCCTCGACCTGGAAGAGTACACAGAAGTACCGACAAAAAACATAGAAGGATTCAACGGCAGGCTGCTGAACTATTTTCCCGGACTGCGCAGACACTATTGCTCTGCCGGTTACGAGGGCGGGTTTGTGCAAAGGCTTATTGAAGGCACCTTGATTTCTCATGTTATTGAGCATATTGCCCTGGAATTGCAATGTATGAGCGGTTATGATGTTTCATTCGGTAAAACCAGGGTTGTTGAGGAACCTGCGGTATTTTGTATTATATACGAATATATAAATCAGCATTGTGCTGAAGATTTCGGTTATGATGCGGCTGCAATCGCATTAGCTTTGATCAGCAATGATCTGGAGGCGGCTGATGATATTTTATACCGACTGGAAGAAAATATCCTTAAAACCGATTGGGGACCAAGTACCAGTGCTATTTTAGAAGAAGCAAAAAAGCGGCATATCCCATACAGACAATTGGGCGAAGATAGTTTGTTCCAGCTTGGGTATGGAAAGCATATGCAATTTGTCCAGGCCTCCCTGCCGGGAATAACCAGCAGTATAACCGTTGATCTGGCAGCCAACAAACAGCTGCTGAAAGATTTGCTAAGTGAACAGCTGATCCCTGTCCCTGACGGTGGGATAGCCGGTTCAGAAACCGAGGCAGTCAGGCTGGCGGCACAAATTGGCTACCCTGTTGTCGTAAAACCTCTGCGGGGAAATCACGGCCGGGGGGTTACCGTAAATATCTATGATGAAAGGACACTGCTGGAAGCTTATCGTCTGGCCGGGTCTTATTCCAGCAGAGTAATAATTGAAGAATACCTGCAAGGCAGGGATTATCGCATTCTGGTGGTGGGGGACAGGGCGGCAGCAGCTGCCGAGCGCCGGCCGCCATTTATAATAGGCAATGGCATCCATTCCATTGCCGAATTGGTGGCGGAAGAAAACAACAATTTTAATCGGGGCAAGGGCCATGAAAAACCATTGACAAAAATCTACCTGGATGCGGTGACAAGGGAATATTTGTCCCGGTCGGGACTGACAATTGACAGTATTCCTGTAAAGGACCAGATCGTTTATTTACGGGAAAACGGCAACCTTAGCACCGGCGGCAGCGCCCGGGACTGCACGGGGGAAATACATGAAGTTAATAAGGAACTGGCTGTCAGAGCCGCGCAAATAATAAATATGGATGTGGCGGGGATAGATATGATAATGGAGGATATCTCCCGGCCATTTACACAGCAAAGGGCAGCGGTTATTGAAGTGAATGCCGCTCCGGGACTGAGGATGCACTTATTCCCTGCGGAAGGGTCGTCTAGAAATGTAGCAGCGGATATTCTGGATCATATGTATCCGTCAGAAAGCCCGGTATCTATCCCGGTAATTTCTATCACTGGAACCAATGGCAAGACAACGGTTGCCAGAATGATGCAGCATGTTTTGTCCCTGACCGGAAAAAACATTGGTTTGACATGTTCCAGTGGCAGCTATATCGGCAGGGAATGCATTTCACGAGGTGATAATACCGGACCTTTAAGTGCCAGGTCAATTTTATATAATCGAAATGTGGAAATTGCCGTTCTGGAGACCGCCAGGGGAGGACTAATTCGAAAAGGTCTGGGTTATGATCTGGCGGACATCGGCATTATAACCAATATCAGTGACGATCATTTGGGGCTTGATGGAATCGATACCCTGGAGGATCTTGCTTTTGTGAAATCATTGGTTGTAGAAGCGGTAAAACCTGATGGTTATGCAGTTTTAAATGCTGACGACAGCAGCACGGAAAGGATCATGGCCCAGGTGAAATGCCAGTTGATCCTATTTTCGCAAAACAGGGCTAATTGGCTGCTGAAAAGGCATATTGCAGAAGGCAAGTCAGCAATTGTAATGGAAGATCGAATAATATATTTATATGAAAATAACATTAAAAATGCATTGCTGGAGGTTGATCAAATCCCCATTACTTTTTCCGGGCAGGCCGTTTTTAATATCGAAAACACTCTGGCAGTGGCAGCAGGCTTAACAGCTTTGAAAATAGACCGCGAAGTGATAAAACTGGGCTTAACAACATTTTTGCCGGATATGTTTTACAATGCCGGCCGGCTGAATTTGATTGATCTGGGGGGATTTAGTGTATTGCTTGATTATGGTCACAATCTTAGCGGTTATAAAGCAGTGATCCAATTTGCCGGTCAATTAGGTTATAAAAGGCTGGTGGGCATAATTGGTATGCCCGGTGATCGCCGCAATGAAGCGATATATGAAGTCGGCAAAACATGCGGGCAGGCATTTGCCAGAATCTATATAAAAGAAGACACCGTTCCCAGGGGGCGGGAACCGGGGGTGGTTGCCGGAATTTTATATCATGGGGCATTAAGCGGCGGAGCAGCGCGGGATAGTATCAAAATCACCATATCCGAATCCGCGGCGCTGGAAAACGCTGTTGATGAAGCATTGCCGGGAGATTTGATCGTAATTTTCTGTGAAAACTATGAAACTATTGCGGCATTGGTACAAAATTATGAAAAACTTAATTTCGAAACAATAAACATTTGTCCGCCTCTGGCCGAGAACATCTATTCACATTTACCTGTATAAAACGAGGTATAATCCAAACTTTAACAGGATTGGTACTGACATTGTTTCAAGGGAATTTCGCCCTGATGGGGGAAATCCCTTGAAAGGTATCAGTTTAAAGTCTTTTATTAAAAGCGTGTTTGCTTTTATGTTAGAATTAATTAAAATCGGGCAGGGGGTCATTATGAAAAGTATTGAAAAAGTATTTATAACTATCGGTATACTTGTCATAGTTATTATAAGCGGCGCTGTTTATGTAAACAGTAAAGTGGATAAAATCCTGGAACATCCCGGCAGACTGGGAGCGCTTCTTACTGCCATTGACCCGGTGGAAATTCCAATGGCGCCGGAGGAAGACCCCCATACCCCGGGAACAGGTCAGGAAAATCTC
>JAAYZA010000279.1 GCA_012515055.1 Syntrophomonadaceae bacterium
CCATTGATGAACCGCAATGAACCATTGAATACATTGATTAAGATGAAAGAAAATGATCCAGTGGCTGAATTGGCAGTTGATGTTGTAATAGGTACGAATTTGGAACAAGATATATATATAGATTATTATACTGATATGATTGCCGACAGTCCCAGACGTTTATTGATCAGGAAGTGAGAATATGTTTGTAGATTATGCCAAAATAAATGTAAAAGCAGGGGACGGAGGCAATGGGGTCGTCGCATTTCGTCGGGAGAAATATGTTCCTATGGGCGGACCGGCGGGAGGAGATGGCGGCCGGGGCGGCAGTATCGTAATTCAGGCTGACGAAGGGCTCAGTACTTTGATGGATTTTAAATACCGGCGCCATTTCAAAGGGGAGCGCGGCAAGCATGGCCAGGGAAAAAACATGCATGGTGCCGGAGGGCAGGATATCATCATCCGGGTGCCGGCGGGTACGGTTATAAAAGATGATGCCAGTGAGGAAGTAATTGCTGATCTTACCAATCATGGACAAACAGTGGTGGTTGCCCGGGGAGGTCGGGGAGGCAGGGGTAATGCCCGTTTTGCCACTGCTGCTAATAAGGCTCCCTCTGTAGCGGAAAATGGTGAACCAGGGGAAGAAAAATGGATCCGGCTGGAATTGAAACTATTAGCTGATATTGGCCTGGTAGGTTTACCCAATGCCGGCAAATCTACTTTAATTGCCAATGTTTCCGCAGCCCGGCCTAAAATAGCTGATTATCCCTTTACGACCCTGGTACCTAATTTAGGTGTTGTAAGGCTGAAAAACGGTGAATCCTTTGTGCTGGCGGATATTCCCGGCCTTATTGCCGGAGCTCATCAGGGTGCTGGCCTGGGACATCGCTTCTTAAGACATATCGAAAGAACCAGGGTATTGATTTTTGTTCTGGACACGGCCCAGACTGAAAGCCAGAATGTATTAAAAGATTATTATACACTGCGGGATGAACTGGAGAAATTCTCTGCGGATCTGGCCGCCAAGCCATATCTTATTGCCGCTAATAAAATGGATCTGCCCGAAGCCCGGCAAAACATTGCTGCCCTGCAGGAGGAATTTGCTGATCAATTGGTCATGATCTCTGCTGCCACCGGTCAGGGGACGGAGGAGTTAATGATCAAAGCCTGCCAGCTCTTGGCCAGTCTGCCACAGGAGGAAACCATTGCTGGAGATGAAGTCGTGCTGCGGAAATTTGAAGAGGAACCCCCTTTTATTATAGAATTTATAAACGGAGTTTTTGAAGTGAGCGGGAAAAGGATAGAAAAATTGGTGGCTATGACTAATTTTAGTACTGACGAAGGGCTGGAGCGTTTCCAGAGAATCATCGCCCAGATGGGATTGGAAGAGGCTCTGCGTCGGGAGGGGATTAAGGCAGGACAGACGGTTAAGATAAAAGATCTTGAATTTGAATACAGTGAATAAACGATCGGGGTGGTTGCAAGTGACAACACGCAGGGATTTGCTGCAGTGTGAACGTATCGTTGTCAAAGTAGGGACCAGCACCTTAACTTATGCCAATGGGAAGCTGAATCTAACCCGCATGGAAAAGCTGGTCAGGGAACTGGCTGATTTACATAATGCGGGGAAAGAAGTTATCCTGGTCAGCTCCGGTGCTATTGGGGTAGGGGCTGAAAAAATGGGAATTAAAGCAGCACCGCGGACCATGCCGGATAAACAGGCTCTGGCAGCAATTGGTCAGGGGGCGCTTTTACATATGTATGAAAAGCTTTTTGCTGAATATGGCGGGATTGTGGCACAAGTTTTGCTGACCCGTGATGACTTTATGGAAAGAATGCGTTATCTGAATGCGACCAATGCTTTACTGGCCATCCTGGCCATGGGGGTAATCCCCATCATTAATGAGAATGATACTGTAGTGGTTGAGGAGATAAAATTTGGCGACAATGATACTTTGTCAGCTCTGGTAGCGGGGATCACTGATGCGGATCTGCTTATCATCCTGTCCGATGTGGATGGTCTCTATGATAGTGACCCCCGGCTTAACAAAGCAGCAGTCCTGCAACATGAAGTGACGGGAATTACTCCTGAAATGGAAAGGGGTGCTGAAAGCAAAGGCAGCAGCTTTTCCAGCGGCGGGATGGCGACTAAGCTTAAAGCTGCGGACATGTGCATGGCAGCGGGCATACCCATGGTGATAGCCAATAACAATATTGAAAATGTAATTCGACAAATCGTTAATGGCAATGATATCGGAACTTTATTTGTTCCCCGGGAGGGAAAAATGCAGGCGCGTAAGCGCTGGATTGCATTCGGGTCAGTCCCCCATGGACGATTGACCATTGATGATGGTGCCTGGTCAGCCCTGGTCAAAAGAGGGAAAAGCTTGCTGCCTTCTGGGGTTATAGCAGTTGAGGAAGAATTTGAACGGGGCGATGTGGTGGCAGTGCTTACCAGTGAAGGCGCAGAAATAGCCCGAGGCATAGTCAATTACAGTGCTGAAGAGATAAAATTAATAGCCGGTCATAAATCAGGGGAAATAAGTAAAATATTAATGACTAAGGATTATGATGAAGTGATCCATCGCAATAATCTTTGGGTAAAATAAATACTTGCAGGGAGAGATGTTTAAGTGATTATTGATGCGCAGAAGCTGATTGAGCAGGGGAAAATGGCCCGGCAAGCTGCCCGGATATTAGCGTCAGCAAATACCATACAAAAAAACAATGCCCTTATAAAGATGGCGGAGTGCCTGGAGAAATCTGCTGCTGAAATCATCGCTGCCAATCGCCTTGACCTGGAGGCGGGACGGGAAATGGGTTTGACCTCCTCTTTACTGGAAAGACTGACCCTTGATGAAGGAAGAATAGCCGGTATGGCTGAAGGTTTAAGGGAAATCAGTGCCCTGCCTGACCCGGTGGGGGAAGTTCTGGAAATAAATCGTCGTCCCAATGGCCTGGAAGTAGGCCGGATCAGGACACCTATGGGCGTAATTGGGATCATATATGAATCAAGACCTAATGTAACTGCCGATGCAGCAGGATTATGCCTTAAATCGGGCAATGCCATTTTACTCAGGGGCGGCGAAGAAGCCCTGCACTCCAACCGTGTTATTGCCCGGATCATTGCTGAAGCGGCGGTCTCATCAGGTTTACCCGCCGGTGCCATCCAATTGGTGGATAGTCCGGATCGGCAATTGGTAATACAAATGATGCAGATGAATGATTATATCGATTGTCTTATCCCCCGAGGGGGAGCGGGGCTTAAAAAAACAGTTATGGCCAATGCTTCCGTGCCCTATATCATGACCGGGATGGGCAATTGTCATGTTTATATCGATGAATTTGCCGATTTTAATAAGGCCCGGCCCATTGTTATCAATGCCAAGGTACAAAGACCTTCGGTATGTAATGCCATTGAGAATTTGCTGGTACACCAGGCAGTCGCCAGGGATTTCTTACCGCTGATCGCAGAAGAATTGCGTGAGGCTGGTGTGGAGATCCGGGGTTGTCAAACCAGTAAGGCTGTTGTTCCATGGATCCTGGAGGCTTCTGCAGCGGATTGGGCGGAAGAGTATCTGGATTTAATAATCGCGGTGAAGGTAGTGGAAGATGTTGACCAGGCTATCGAACATATCAATAAATACGGGACAGGGCACAGTGAAGCAATTGTAAGCGAAAACTATACCAATGTGCGTCGTTTTATGCGGGCCGTTGATGCTGCCGCAGTTTACGCCAATGCCTCCACCCGCTTTACTGATGGCAATGAGTTTGGCTTCGGCGCTGAAATGGGAATCAGCACACAAAAACTGCACGCCCGCGGTCCCATGGGTTTACGGGAGCTTACTACTACCAAATTCATTGTTTATGGTGATGGGCAGATCCGCTAAAAATTAGTGGCAATGCCAGTAGGGCTTATCAGCAAAAAATCTTTATTCCATTTTTGGATCATAATAATTTAAAAGGGTATGGCCTTTAAGGACATACCCTTTTTGCTATTGCCATTTTATCCACACTCTTCAGCTTATTCAATTATCTCGAAACTATATTCCTTTAATTTTGCCAGGTCCCCGGTGCTTAATAAATAATCCCTGTCCAGAGGTACGCGGTTAACAATGCTGCCGCATAATTCAGTTGACAGATAACGAAGTCCATTATCATTGATGATGGTTACGATGCGCTGCAGTTCAGGATATCTGTCGGCCAGTTTCAAAGCTGCGGCAACATTACAGCCCGATGAAATACCGCAGAAGATGCCTTCTTTTTTGGCTATTTCCCGGGCAGTTTCCATAGACTCCTCGGAGGAGACCAGAATCATACCATCAATATAATCCAGATCCAGGATGGGGGGGATAAGCCCGTCGGCAATTCCCTGGATTTTATGCTGTCCGATCTTGCCATATGCTAAAATAGGAGATTCCGCCGGCTCGGATATAAATATTTTGATGGCAGGATTCTTTTCTTTGAAGTATTTTGCTGTCCCGGTGACAGTGCCGCCAGTTCCCTGACACATGATGAAGGCATCTATTTGTCCGCCGGTTTGTTCCCATATTTCCGGGGCGGTATTTTCAATATGGGCCAGCAAATTTTCCTGGCGCTCAAACTGTCCTATTTCAAATATTTTATCCCCATGTTCCGTTTTTAACCTTTCTACTTCCTCCAGCACCAAATCCACATCCGTTTCAGCGCCCGGGGTCAGCAGTAATTGGGCGCCATAGGCCTCAACAGTTTTTTTGCGCTCCTCTGTCATGCCTTCCGGCATTACAATTATGACCGGATAACCTTTGGCGGCTCCCACCATGGCAGTTGCAATGCCGGTATTTCCTGTTGTCCCTTCCAGCAAAATCATGCCGGGCTGCAGATCCCCTCTTTGCTCGGCTTTTTCCACGATAGAATAAACCACCCGGTCTTTCAAACTGCCGCTGGGATTGGTATATTCCAATTTTACGCAAATTTCCGCCGAACACTCTGCACTGATTTTGTTAAGCTTGATCATGGGCGTCAAGCCGATCGATTCAAGGACATTTTCATAAATAACCTGGTTTTTATTCCAATCCATCTTACTTTCCCTCCCGAAAACACTTTAGTTTTATAAAGGCCAGTCAGACCCAAATTTCAATGTTCTTATTATTTTTACTTCCTCCCTGGACGGACAGGAGGAAAAAAAATCCGGTTTGGCAGCAGTTATTTCTTTAAAAAGTCTTAAGAGTTGTTGAAACAACTCCGGGCGGTGCTCTATGTTTCTTAATGTCAACCCTTGATCCTCTAGCTGCTGCGCAATGGCCTGGTTTATGTAATTTTCATAATCAGCCAGTCGGGAAAAAAAATCTTTCCAGGACTGCAGATGATCTTCTGCTTCCCAGTTGATACCAGGACAAACAAAATGTCGGCAGATCGATTCACGCTGTAATTGATCCAGCCGGCACCCGCTGGTTTTGTCATGGAACTGACAGCGGTAAGAATCCCCTTCCGGGGAGTTGTTAATGGTTATGGAATGATTTAATACAGTTAAATTGGGTAAATGTAGAATATCATCTAACAAAACTGGATGGTATTCCAGCAGATAGGCGAAATCACAGGGATAAAAAACAGGAGAATAATGGCCGCAGCAGCCTTTATCATCTTCCCGGGGGCATTCGCTGCATAAATCGACTTCAATATAGCTTCTCAGACCAAGATTGTGAAAAGTCATGGTTATGGTTTTATCCATCGCTAAAAATCTTTCTCCTTCACCCATTCTTATTAATTATAGAGGTTTTATGACAAGGTTTAAAGAAGAAAAAACCGGGGAACTAAATTGCGGCTGGATTGAAATATAATAGCAGCTATAACAGGCATCATTTTACTCTGGTGTGGTTTGGCATTTTTTTGCCATTATAGTACAATTTAAGTGAGTTTTCCTTCAATAAAGAAAAGGTGGTCATGGATTTTGCGGGAAGCGATTGGGATCCTGGGCGGTACTTTTGATCCAGTGCACTATGGCCATTTAATGGCAGCGGAATTTGCGCGCAGTGAGTTCCGGTTAAACAAAGTATTGCTGATGCTGTCGGCCCGTCCTCCCCATAAAAATGAGACCTCGATCCTGCATCAGGAACATAGACTTAAAATGCTGCAGCTGGCTGCTGCCGACAATCCGAATTTGGAGGTATCGGACCTGGAAATAAAGCGCCCGGGTTATTCCTTCACCATTGATACTATAAAGTATCTGCAGGAGCAGAATCCGCAACAGGCTGTTTATTTTATTGCCGGTGCAGACATGCTTTATACCATTCATACCTGGAAGGATGCCGAGGAATTATGCCGTATGTGCAAGTTTATTGTCGTCACCCGGCCCGGGTACCGATGGGAAAAGCAATCACCCCGGTTGAGTCTGGTACCTGATGCCCTGTGGGATAACTTGTTTAATCTGGAAGTACCGGGGTATGATCTTTCTTCCACTGATATCAGAAACAGGGTAAATCAGGGAAAAACCATCAAGTATCTCTTGCCGCCGGCGGTGGAAGAGTATATTATAGAACATCAATTATACCTTGGACCAGGAGAATAGGATGATAAGCAATAAGGAAATCATAGAACTGGTAGAAAAGCAAATATCATCAGGTTTATTACAGCATGTTTGTCAGGTGGCGCAGACTGCTGAAAAAATGGCAGTCCGGTTTGAAACGGATCGTGAAAAGGCTTTTCTGGCCGGGATCCTCCATGATTATGCTAAAGAAAGGCCGGAAGAAGAACTGACAGCGATTGCTGAAGAAAATGGTTTGCTGGATGAAATATATCGGCAGGTTCCTTTTCTGCTGCATGCACCCGTTGGTGCCATATTGATAAAAAAGGAACTGGGTATAGAAGATGAAGAGATACTGAATGCCATTGGCAATCATACCCTGGGCCGCCCTTCTATGGGCCGGCTGGAAAAAATCATTTATCTGGCGGACATGATCGAACCAGGCCGGGATTATCCCGGGGTGGAAAGGTTAAGAAACCTTTGTCAGTGTGACCTTGACCAGGCCATGCTGGCAGCACTGGATTCAACTCTGGGCTATTGCCTGCAGCATAAACGGATGATTCACCCCCAGACAATAAACACCAGGAACTATTTTCTGAAATTGGATAAAATGAAAGCAAAACAAAGCAGAAAAGATCAGGGTTGAAACCGATTAGAGATACGGGCAGGAGATTGATTTGATTTTACTATGAAATTCAGGAATTTTATAAAGGAGGGTATTTATTGCACAATGATGAAAAACTGGTTCAAATAATTGCTGAGGCCTGTCTGGAGGAGAAAGCCTTTGATGTTATTATACTGCAGGTCCATGAATTGACCATCATTGCTGATTATTTTGTTATTGCTTCAGGAAAGAGTGCCGTCCAGGTCAAAAACATAGTGGATTATGTGGAAGCAGCCATGGCGGAAAATGATATCGTCCCTATCCGCCGGGAAGGGCATCAGGAAGGTGTATGGGTGGTCCTGGACTATGGGCCCATCATATTACATGTTTTTCGGGAGAAGGAAAGGGAGTACTACGGTTTGGAAAACCTGTGGGGCGATGCCCGCCGGATACAAATCCAGAAGGTATAAAAAGCCTGCAAAGAAATATCAAAAAAACCGGTTGTTTACAACCGGTTTTTATATAGGCAAACTCCAGGAGTCAAAAGGTCAGGCATCGGGTCTGAACCCCCAAAGAATTGGAGCAGATCATCCGCTATTAATTGATGACGATATTAATTAATTTATTGGGGACCACAATGATTTTTATGATTTTTCGGCCTTCTGTCAATGCTATTATTTTGCTATTGTTTAAGGCTATTTGTTCCAGATCTTCCCGGGGGGTGTTCAAAGGTACATTGATGCGCTCTTTCACTTTCCCGCTTATCTGGATCACCATTTCCACTTCATCGAGTATCAGGGCCTGGGGGTCATATTGCGGCCAGGGCTGATGGTGCACACTTTCGGTATGGCCCGTCATTTCCCATAGTTCCTCGCAGATATGCGGAGAAAAGGGGCTTAACAGTATGAGCAGGTTTTCTATGGCCAGCTTGATCAATGCGGCGTTTTTGTCCGGGGCTTCCCGATAGCTGTTTAATTGGTTGCACAGTTCCATTATGGCACTGATGGCGGTATTAAAATTGAACCTTTCTTCAATGTCGGCACTTACTTTTTTGATGGTGGCGTGCACTTTATAATACAGTTCTTTATCAATGGGGTTGAAAGAGTCTGGTTTAATTTCGGCAGGATCCTCATGGAAATAGTGGCGGTAATCCTGAACAAGTCTCCAGACGCGGTTTAGAAATCTATAACAACCTTCAACACCCTGATCACTCCATTCCAGATCCCGTTCCGGTGGTGAAGCGAATAGTATAAAAAGCCTGGCAGTATCAGCACCGTATTGTCCAATTATCTCCTCAGGACTTATCACATTGCCTTTGGATTTGGACATTTTGGCGCCATCTTTAAGTACCATGCCCTGGGTAAGTAAATTGGAAAAGGGCTCCTGGCAATCCAGCATTTTTATATCATAGAGGAATTTAGTGAAAAAACGGGCATACATCAGGTGTAAAATCGCATGTTCCACTCCGCCTATATATTGATCCACCGGCATCCAGTAATTGGCCTGGTCTGGTTCAAAAGGCATTTCTTTGCAATCCGGGCTGCAAAAGCGATCAAAATACCAGGAGGAACAAACAAAAGTATCCATGGTATCTGTCTCCCGTCGTGCCTCACCATTGCACAGCGGACAATTGGTTTTATAAAAACTTTCTACATAGTTCAGCGGTGATTCGCCGGTAATTTTAAAATTGACATCTTCCGGCAGCAGTACAGGTAAGTCCTTAAAGGGGACGGGGACTTGACCGCATTGGGGACAATAGATCATGGGGATCGGAGCCCCCCAATATCTTTGCCGGGAAATTAGCCAGTCGCGCAAACGGAAATTGACAGCAGCCTGGCCTATATTATGGGTTTCCATATAGGCAATTATTTTTTGCTGGCCTTCGGCGACGGAAAGACCATTAAATTCCCCGCTGTTGATCATAAAACCATCCCCGGCAAAAGCTGATGCCAGAGATTCATCGACCTCTGATACATCATCATTTTTAATAACCTGACGAATGGGAAGATCATATTTAACAGCAAAATCAAAATCGCGCTGGTCATGTGCAGGAACAGCCATAATCGCTCCGGTCCCATAATCCATCAGAACATAATCGGCGATCCATATCGGTATTTTTTCATTATTCAGGGGATTTATAGCATAAGCCCCGGTAAAGACACCGGTTTTTTCCAGTTCGGCACTGGAACGATCGACATCACTGATGAATTTTACCTGGTTGATAAAGGCATTTATGGCCTCTTCCTGGGGTTTTCCCTGGCAGATTACCGGTACCAGTGGGTGCTCAGGGGCCAGTACCATATATGTGACACCAAAAACAGTGTCGGGGCGGGTGGTATATACCGTAAGCTTTTCGCTGCTGCCTTCAATAGGCATGGAAAACTGACATCCTTCACTGCGGCCGATCCAATTCTTCTGCATTATCTTAACTTTATCCGGCCAGCCGCCCAATAGGTCCAGATCGTCTAAAAGCCTCTGGGCATAATCAGTAATTTTAAAAAACCATTGTTCCAGTTGTTTTTTGTCGACATTGGTTTCGCAACGTTCACATGCACCTTCAACCACCTGTTCATTAGCCAGGACAGTCTGGCAGGAGGGGCACCAATTGACGGCGGCCGATTTTTTATAAGCCAGTTTATTTTCGTAGAGCTTTAAAAACATCCATTGAGTAAACTTATAGTAATCGGGGTGACAGGTAGCAATTTCACGATCCCAATCATAACTGATGCCCAGAGCTTTCAATTGTTGTTTCATTGCATCTATATTATCAAAAGTCCATTTGGCTGGATGGATGCCATGTTTAATTGCGGCGTTTTCAGCAGGCAGGCCAAAAGAATCCCAACCCATCGGATGTAAGACATTAAACCCATTCATGGCTTTAAAACGCGCCACTACGTCGCCAATAGCATAATTGCGCACATGTCCCATGTGTAAATGACCTGAGGGGTAAGGGAACATCTCCAGAGCATAGTATTTTGGTTTTAAAGGGTCTTCGGTAACTTTATAAAAATTATTTTGCTCCCAATATGCCTGCCATTTCCGTTCAATTCGAGTTGGTTCATATTTAGTTTCCATGACAGCCTCCTACAATTAAAAATACAAAAATACACCCTTATCCCTGTAGGGACGAGAGTGTAGTTCCCGCGGTACCACCCTTTTTGACAAAATGGTGGAGCTAGTGGGATTCGAACCCACGACCTCTTGAATGCCATTCAAGCGCGCTCCCAACTGCGCCATAGCCCCATTTAAATGCCCGCTTCTTTTTGTTAACGGTATTACCGTCCCGAACTACTTATCGCTCAGGAAGCTTATCGGCGAGTTCAACCAGTTTTTGTTACTTTTCACCTGCTGTAACTCTCTTTTATTACCAGTTTACTACTCCGATGCACTGCTTTCGACGATGCAATTGACATTAGCAATTATATGCGAAGCAAAAAGCAAAGTCAATACTGTATGATGAGCATTGTTGTTAATCAGTGATAATGTCAAGGTATAACTGGTCAGGGAATCAAAAGGAAAACTTGCTCAGTTATAGAAGTAATTCAGGGGAAGGTTTTTATAAGAGAGGGGATTTTTATGAGCAATACTTATTTGCAGTTGTACCGTGATAAACTGATCACGGCTGAAAAAGCTGCCCGTTTGGTACAAAGCGGAGACACATTGATGTATGCTACTTTTTTAGGGCGGCCTGATGATTTCGACATCGCCCTGGCCCAGCGCCGGGATGAGTTGAAGGATGTTAAAATATTTATGTGCGGGGTATTGGATGAACCTGTGCCCCAGACTCCTCTGATCGATCCGCTCCATGAGCACTTTACTTGCAGCAGTTGGTTTTTCGGGGGAATGGATCGCAAGCTGCATGACCAGAATCGTATGTTTTATTGTCCCTGTATTTTTACACAACTGCAGGATATTATCGGCAGTGATTTCTTTACCCTGGACATTTATGTGCAGCAGGTGAGCCCTATGGATGATTATGGTTTCTTTTCCTTTGGACCCGCTAACACTTATAGCCTGGAAAGCTGTTATAAAGCCAATACTGTTATCCTGGAGGTGAACGAAAACGTTCCCCGGGTACCAGGCGGATCAGAAGACTCCATCCATATATCAATGATAGACTATGTTATAGAGGGCAGTAATAAACCCCTGTATGAAATTCCGCAAAATGTTGCGATATCGGACGCCGATCGTGCCATGGCTAAAATCCTTTTAGAAGAGATGGAAGATCGTTCCTGTCTGCAGTTAGGGATCGGAGCCCTGCCTAATACATTGGGCGATTTGCTGGCCCATTCAGATTTAAAAGACCTGGGGATCCATACGGAGATGTATGCGGATTCCATGACGAAGCTTTTTGACCAGGGAATTGTCACCAACAAATACAAAAGGACAGATCGGGGTAAGATAGCATTTTCTTTTGCTTTGGGAACCAGAGGCAGTTATGATTTTATGAATAATAATCCGCTTATGGCCAGTCATTGTGGCAGATTTACCAATGATCCCAATGTTATTGGTTCAAATGATAAAATGGTAGCCATTAATAATGTATTGGAGGTAGATCTTTTTAGCCAGGTATGCTCAGAGAGTGCTGGAACCAGGCATGTATCAGGAACTGGCGGCCAGGTGGATTTTGTTTTAGGAGCTTTCAAGTCCCATGGCGGCAAAAGTTTTTTATGCCTGGCCAGTACTTACGAAAATAAAAAAGGAGAAATTAAATCCCGTATCGTCCCGACACTGCAACCGGGAGGTATTGTCACCACACCGCGAACGGCGGTTGATTATATCGTTACCGAATTCGGCAAAGCCAGGCTGAAGGGGTGCCCCACCTGGAGAAGGGCCGAATTGTTAATTGAGATAGCTCACCCGATGTTCCGGGATGAATTGATTAAAGAGGCTGACCGTATGAAAATATGGCGAAAAACCAATAAGATATAAAAAATGGAGGCTTAAAGCCTCCATTTTATCGAGGTTGAATACTAATCGCTAAGCAGGTCTTTGGCAATGACCAGCCTTTGTACCTGGGCCGTCCCTTCAAAGATCTGCATTATTTTGGCATCGCGGAAATATTTTTCTACGGGATAATCTTTTATATAACCGTAACCGCCAAAAACCTGAACGGCATCGGTGGTTATTTTCATAACGGCATCACCGGCAAAACATTTGGCCAGTGAGGCAATGGCTGTGAAAGGAAGGCCGCTGTCCTGATTACTGGATGCTTCCAGATACAAAAGTCTGGATGCTCTGATATATTGGGCCATATCTGCCAGCATGAATTGTATAGCTTGAAGGGATGCTATGGGTTTACCAAACTGAACTCTTTCTTTGGCATACTGGACAGCTGCATCCATAGCTGCCTGAGCGATGCCGACTGACATTGCGGCAACGCAGGCCCTGGATAAATCCAGTGTTTTCATAGCGATCCTAAATCCATCACCTTCGGAACCAAGCATATTAGCGGCAGGAACCCGCACTTCCTCAAAATTTACAGATGTGGTGTTACAGCATCTTATTCCCAATTTGTCTTCTTTGGGACCAATAGTGATGCCGGGACTGTTGCGATCGACCATAAAGGCACACATGCCTTTATGACCTAGCTTGCGGTCAATGGTGGTAAAAACTGTGTAAAGATCTGCGATACCGCCATTGGTAACAAATTGTTTACTACCGGTGATAATATAATCATTACCATCTCTGACACATTTGGTAGCCAGGCTGGCCGCATCAGAACCGGCTCCGGGTTCAGTCAGGCAAAAACCGCTTACAGCCCCCTCATTCTGTCTCCCATACCACCATTTTTTCTGTTCATGGGTGGCAGCAATAAAAACCGGGTCAGGTCCCAAAAGGGTACTGCCAGTCATGGCCGTTGCTACGCCGGCATCACCGTGAGCTATTTCTTCCACTACTAAGTTTTGCGATACATGGTCAAGGCCGGCACCGCCATATTCGGCCGGAATGCCAATGGTGAGCAAGCCTAAATCAAACATTTTTTTCAAGATATCATCGGGCATCTTGTTATCTTTATCCCATTGCTGGGCATAAGGAGCAATTTCGTTATCAGAAAAATCACGTGCCATCGCACGAATCATTTCCTGCTCATCTGAATATCTAAAATCCAATTGGTGTTCGCCTCCCCCTAAACGATCCATCGGTTTTTAAAACAACTGGCTGTCAATTATATTTATATATCCCTGGTCCACAAAGATGCCATAGCTGGACCCCCGCCAACGCATAACGAAGCTCCGCCAATAGTTTTGCCCTGTTTTTCAAGTTCATAATAAAGTGAAACAATGATTCTGAGCGCCGTGCAGCCCACCGGATGGCCCAGGGCTATCCCTGATCCATTAAGGTTGCATTTATTCATATCCAATTCAATCCCAAAGTCTTCTTTGAGCATGCGCCCGACTCCCAGGAATTGAGCGGCAAAAGCTTCATTAATTTCCCAGTAGTCAATATCTTCAAATTTTAAGCCTGCTTCGTTAAGACATTTGGGAATTGCCACTGCTGGCCCCAGACCCATGACTTTGGGATCCACTCCTTCACTGCAAATGTTTACCATCTTCAGCAGGGGTGTAAGGCCCAGTTCTAAAGCTCTGGCTTTGGACATAACCACGACTGCCGCGGCAGCATCATTTATGCCAGATGCATTGGCAGCAGTAACCACACCACCCTTTTTAAAGGCAGGAGACAATTTGCCCATGACCTCCAGACTGGCGTCCGGTATCATATGCTCGTCGGTCTCGTAAAGGGTAATGCCTTTTCTGGTTTTGATTTCTACAGGGACGATTTCACGCTTGAAGGTTCCATCCTGGACAGCCCGCGTCGCCCGTTGATGGCTTACCAGTGCTAATTCATCACATTCTTCGCGGGTAATACCATATTTTTCTGCTACGTTTTCAGCCGTAATGCCCATATGTCCTGGTACCTGGCCATCAAACAAACCATCATGTATCATGGCATCTTCAATTGTGCCCTGATTCATTCTGTAGCCCATACGGGCTTTCGGCAGCATATAGGGTGCATTGGTCATACTTTCGGTTCCAACCACCAGAGCGATCTGGGTTTTTCCCAGCATAATATTATGACAGGCAATTTCCAGTGCCCGCATGCCTGATGCACAGTTCTGGTTAACATTACAGGCACCGCTTCTAAAAGGAAGCCCCAGCGCCAATCCCACCTGGCGGGAAGGCAGTGAGCCTTGCATATGAGGAAAAACTTGACCCATTACTATTTCATCAATGATATCCGGTGAAATTCCTGCACGCTCGATGGCCCCTTTGCCTGCAGTCATAGCCAATTGAAGGGCAGAGATATCTTTCAGACTTCCCATAAATTTACCAATAGCAGTTCGGCAGGCACCTACGATTACAACATCCTGCAATATAGGACAACTCCTCTCTCAAAATAATATTTCTCTTCAGGGAGGGAGGGGAACACTAATCTTGGAGCAATAAATCTTGCCGAAGAGTCTTTGTTTATGGTTATAATCACCCCTTTCCAGATTTATCTTAAATCATAACATAATTTGCAAATACGAGGAATATTTTTATTTATAAAACAATTGAAAAAATTAGAAACAATAAAAAAAGAACCGTCTACAAGATGGTTCTTTCTGGTTAAAATTGTAAGCAAATCTATAAGCGGAGTTCTGTTTTAAACAGCCATCTATCTTGAACACCAGTTACCTGATATTTCCAGCGACCTAACCCGGGAACGAAGCGGGCAGCCTCATGTTCCTCTATTTGGTCTTGCTCCGAATGGGGTTTACCGAGCCATTTAGTCACCTAAATGCTGGTGAGCTCTTACCTCACCTTTCCACCCTTACCTCCGTAGAGGCGGTATATCTCTGTGGCACTAGCCTTGGGGTCGCCCCCACTGGACGTTATCCAGCATCCTGCCCTGTGGAGCTCCGACTTTCCTCAGGTATAAAATACCCGCGGCTGTTTGACTTACTTACTTTCATATTATAACCTGCAATACGTATTTAATAAAGAAGTCCACATCATTAAAGAAGGGGATATATGAAATCTATTTCAATAAAATCATAATTAATGTTTTTTTAGCAGGAAATACAGTATCGAAAGAGAATAAGTATTAAAAAGTAAAACAAGGAGCAATGGGTGAGGGGATAGTTATTTGTTTCCTTGTTTTAATCGGCGTAAAAGTCTACAATAAAAACTAGAAGAAGGAGAGGGGGATGAAAGGGTGTTAGCTGTGTTTGGGTCTGGGGAACCCCAGAGTCTGGCTACGAATTTAATTTATATTGTGGCAATTATACTGGCAGTATATATTTTCATTAAGTTTTGTAGTTGGGCCAAAGGCTTTCAAATGTCGGGGTCGGTCAAAAAGGCTATTTTTATCCTGACCGGAGTTGCCCTGGTAGGTTTGAATGTTTTATATGCGGTTGGTAATGCGGGGGTCAGGGCAGGCAACTGGAACGGGGCATTTATAGCACTGGCAGTGGCAATTGCATGGGTTTTTGTATTCGCTTTTGCTCTTATGTCTGAGAATAAACCGGAATAGGGACAAGGAAGAAAAGGCGGCTTAAAGCCGCCTTTATTTTTTTCGAAATGATGACAAGGCATTAGAATAATAAATGGGGAAAAAGGGGTAAAAATGCAGGAGATAAGAATCAATTTGTTTAGCCCGGATGGTCAAAAAACTGTTTCCTGGACCCAGAAGGGTAAAAACTTGCGGGAAGTAATAGCCGTCAGCAACCAGGATCCGGGAGGATCCTGCGGAGGGCGTGGCATTTGCGGCAAATGCAAGATCCGGGTCAGCGGCATATTAAATCCTTTGACAGAGCAGGAAAAGGAATTTTTGCTGCCGGATGAACTGAAACAGGGAATCCGACTGGCATGTTTCAGTACCATACAGGGACCATTGGATGTATATCTGGATTATGCCCCTGCCCAGGAAATAAAAACCGCGGGAAAAATCCGGCAATACCGATTCAAACCATTGGTTCAAACGCAAACCTTTTTCATAAAGGGATTGGACAAATCGGATCCCCGGCCCTTGTTGAAAAGAATAACTGATGCTTTGCCGGAATTTGATGTGAGTATAACACCGCATAATTTAAATGAATTAGTAAAACTGGACAGGGAAGGGCGCCCATCAATTGAATTGAAGGCTTTAGTCGTCGATGGGCAGACGGTTAAATATATAGGAAGGGAGAAACGAAGCCTATACGGTATAGCTTTAGATATTGGCACCACCAGTTTGTTTGCCTATCTGGCCGACCTGGAAAATGGGGAAGTGATTTCAGCAGCCTCAGCCACCAATATGCAAAGGGTATATGGCAGTGATATAATTTCTCGCATTAGTTACAGCCTGGAAAAAGAAGAAGGGCTGGAAGAATTGCACAGAATATTGATCAGCAATATAAACAGCCTGATGGCCGATTTATTGCAACAAAACGATCTGGTTGCAAATGACTTGATAAAAATCATGGTGGTGGGTAATCCGGTTATGCTGCATCTATTTCTGGGATTGAATCTGAATGGATTTGCCTCCACACCATATACGGGGTTATTTCTGGACGCAATGCCAATGAAGGCCTCAACGGCAGAAATCGAAGCTCGAAAAGATGCCGACCTGATACTTCTGCCCCAGGTTGGAGGTTTTGTCGGCGCTGATACCATTGCCTGTTTATTGATCATACCACCGCGGGTAAGAAGGTTTTTACTGGTGGATATAGGGACCAATGGGGAAATGGTACTGGCAGATGGCAAAAAAACATGGTCAGCTTCAACCGCTGCCGGTCCAGCTTTTGAAGGGGGCAGGATAAGCAGTGGTATGCGTGCAGGACCAGGGGCAGTTGATAAAGTCTTCTTTAGTGATGATGGCCGGATTGGGTTTAATATCATTGGAAATGGTCAAGTAAAAGGCATTTGTGGTTCTGGCCTGATCGATCTGATAGCTGTTTTGCGCCAGGGGGAATATATTGATGAATTTGGCACCATTGATCAAAACAGAAGTTTTGACGATAATATCAAACTGGAAAGTCTAAAAGAAGACCTGGGGTTGATTATCCATGATGCGGAAAAGGGAGAAAGTCTGGTAATCACCCAACAGGACATCAGGGAGCTGCAGATGGCAAAAGCGGCCATTAGAACCGGGATTGATATTTTACTGCAGCAGGCGGGGATGAGCTTCGATGAATTGGAGGCCATTTATCTGGCTGGTGCCTTCGGGAATGTTCTGCAAAAAACCAGTTGTGTAGATATTGGACTGATCCCGCCGACCAGTCGGGATAATCTGGATAAAATCATTAATATAGGCAATGCTGCTGCCGAAGGAGCTTTAAAGGCTCTATTGTCTGATACCGCTCTGGCTGAAGCCAGAGCATGGCAAACCAGGATTAATTACATTGAATTGGCCAATCAGGAAACATTTCAGGATTTGTTTATAAATAATATCAATTTAAAATAATTGTTGGTTGTTTTTGTAAGTTTTAAAAATGCTGATTGTCTGGCTGCAAAAACAAGATAATTAAACAAAGGGGGATTCGCTATGAAATTAGAAGGAAAAGTGGCAATGATAACCGGTGGGGGGACTGGGATCGGAAAAGCGGCGGCGCTTTCCCTGGCTTCTGAAGGCGCCAGAGTATTGATCAATGGCCGCCGTCTCCAGCCGCTGGAAGAGACGGTGGCGGAAATAGAGGCAGCCGGGGGGATTGCGCTTGCTTTTCCCGGGGATGTAACCAAAACAGAAGACCTTATAAGCATGAGAGATGAGATCAAGGCAAAATGGGGAAGGCTGGACATACTGATCAACAACGCTGGTTCGGGAATGCGCAAACCTTTTTTACAGACTACTTTAGAAGAATTTGACTACATGTATCAAATCGATTTAAGAAGTGTTTTCAATGTAACACAGGTCATGCTGCCCCTGATGCAGGAAAGCGGCGGCGGCAGCATAATAAATATTGCCTCAATTCTGGGTGTATTGGGAAGCAAAGATTCCAGTGCCTATTGTGCCATGAAGGGCGGGGTTGTTCAGTTGACCAAAGCCCTGGCAGCTGAACTGGGGCCTGCAGTGAGAGTTAACTGCATATGTCCGTCCCACATTATCACACCCATGCTGGAACCGATGATGGAATATTTTGAGTCAACGGGCAAAATCGATAAGTTAAACAGAATGTTCCCCATGAAACGGGTTGGCTATCCCGATGACATGACAGGTACCATATTGTTCTTTGCTTCAGACGATTCTGCCTGGCTGACAGGAAACATATTTATGGTTGATGGTGGTCTTTCCTGCTATTGCTAAAAGAAACGCCATATTAAAGCCCTGCCGCCAACTATAGGCAGCAGGGCTTTTACAATTCTGGTTTCAGCTTATTTGATCGCCAAATTATTGATGATTAATCCGGTAATGAGCTTGGGATAAAAATAAGTTGATTTTTGCGGCATCTTATCCCGGGCTTCGGCCACATCAACGATTTCTTTCACACGGGTAGGATTAATAAAAAAGCCTAACTGATATTGACCAACATCTATTTTGTCCTTCACCCATTCTTCGTCGCGGCTGTAAGCCAGGTTTTCCTGATTGCGGCGTTCCGCTTCTCCTATTCCCAACAATTGATCGAGGATCAAATTGTCTAAAATGGCTACATCCAGGTCCTTCCAGGCAACGGAATTCTGTTCCGGCAATAAATTTGCAGCCCCCACTTTATCTTTCAGTGTCAATAAATAATAGTTTTCACCATTATACATAGCGAAAACATGGTTATCCTGACCCTGCTCCGCCAGTTCGTTAATAATAGATGCCGGATCATCTTTGCCGGAGTATTGATCAATACTGAAAAGGGAGGATAGTTTTTCAATAAAACGAGGGAAATCGAAATGATCAAGATGACCGACAACACGATGTGTCGGCAGTACCACTAATCCTTCGTCATATAAATTTACTAGAGTAGTCATAATATAATCAAAATCATTGATCCCCGATTCTGCCATTTCCCGGGCGTACTCCAAAGCGGTTTCATAGCGATGGTGTCCATCGGCTATGTACAGGGTTTTTTCCGCCATGATCGCAATGATTTTATCGACTATGGCCGAATCGTCTATAACCCATACCCGATGTATTTCTTCAGTTTCATCGACGATTTCAATGTCGGGATGACGTTTTTGCGCCTCCCTTAGCAGCAACTCATCAATTTGTTTTTCTTCATCAGCATATAAGGCGAAAATGGAACTGAAATTACACCTGGTGGCATGCATAAGCTGCAAACGGTCAGCCTTGGGCTTGGATAAAGTTTCTTCGTGGGGTAAAATATTACCCTTTTCATATGGCTCCACCTTGACGCCGGCGACAAAACCATTACGGATTGTTCGAACACCATTGACCTTAAACTCCTGTTGATAAAAATAAAATGCGGGCCTGTTTTCGCTTTTTAAAGTACCATCTTCCATCCATTTGGTCAGGTACTGTGCAGCCCTGGTATAGCGATTGTTGTCAGCAGAATCATTAGGAAATGTTAACCCCAGCTCCAGACGGATTATATTGGCGGGATGCTTAGCGTAGTACTCAGTTTGCGCAGCCTCATCAATAATATCATAAGGAGGTGTCACAACTTCTGCTAAATCAGATATTATATCGGCGTTGTAACGCAAACCTTTGAAGGGCACTATTCTGGTCATTAAAATCAACTCCTTACAGTACATGTTAATGCCTAAAATTTTAGTATAATCTATTGTTTAATGCAATTTGTTCCACCTTAATAATTGCTTTATTATTTTAAAAATGATTAAATTGATTATTGAAAAGAGATTAAAAGGAGAAAAGATTTGTTAGCCGATTATCATATCCATGTACTATCCCATGGTGAATACAAATATGAATATGACTGGCTGGGCCTCTTTGTAGATAAAGCCCGTGAACAGAATTTAGGCGGGATCGGTTTTTCCGAACATGATGAATTAAGGCATCTGATCGATTTCGATTTAGTGGAACAAATACGGGATGAAAACCCTGATATAGAAATAAAAATGGGCCTGGAAATTGATTATATTCCCGGACGGGAAGAGGAGATCCGTTCAATAACAGCTGAACATGATTGGGATTATCTGATTGGGTCAGTGCATTTCATTAATGGCTGGGCATTTGATCACCCTGATCACCGGGATTTATTCGCTGCGCAAGATCTGGATGAGATCTATTGCAACTATTTTAAGCTGCTCCAGCAGGCAGTTGAAACCAGGTATTTTGATATTGTCGGGCATTTGGACCTGATAAAAATCTGGGGGCATAAACCCGAAAAAAAGACCCTGCTTCAATATGCCCAACCAGTCCTCGAAGCTATCAAAGATGCTGGTATGGCTGTGGAGGTAAATACCAACGGTCTGCGCAAGCCAGTCAGGGAAATTTACCCGGCCAGGGAAATCATAGCGGCAATGAAAGCAATGGATATTAATATACTGCTTAGCTCTGATGCCCATCATCCCAATCAGGTTGGCAAGGGATTTGAAGAGGCTGTATCACTGGTCCGGCAAATAGGATACCGGGATCTGGCCCATTTCTACCAGAGGGAAATTACCACAAAACGAATTTAGCAGCTAAAAGGCAGGTAGGATATTTTGGGTAGTATTGCATGGCTGATAATTGCATTGGGAATTATTTTAGCCGGTGCCGAGATTTTTGTAAATGGCATAGAATGGCTGGGGAAGCGGCTTAACTTATCAGAAGGAGCCGTTGGCAGCGTACTCGCAGCTGTGGGTACTGCCTTGCCCGAAACGATTATACCTATCATAGCCATTGTTTTTACACATAGTCCGGAAGGAAAGGAAATTGGTGTTGGCGCCATACTCGGCGCGCCGCTTATGTTAGCAACCCTGGCCATGTTTATATCCGGCATTGCGGTTTTGATATTTAAAAGCCGCCGGGCTCATGGTTCCAAAGTTCTGGCAGATTACTCCGTAATGTCAAGAGATTTGGGCTTTTTTATTATTGTTTATGCAACGGCAGTAATTGCCGGGATGATCCCCGTACAATTCAGGTGGGGGCAGATTTTGATCGCAGCCTTGTTGGCCCTTTCATATTGCTGGTATGTTTATATTACCTTCAGTGAAGAAAGGGATATATCTTCAGATCATGATTTGCCCGTCTGTTATTTTGATCGGCAAAAAGCCAGATTGCCAATTATAATCTTCCAGGTATTATTTGCTTTATTGCTTATCGTTGTTGGTGCGGCTTTATTTGTAGATTCAGTTAAATCAGTTGCAGCATTATATGGTGTGCCAGTATTCGTTCTGGCCATTATCATCACTCCTATTGCCACGGAATTGCCGGAGAAATTTAATAGTGTGATTTGGATATCAAGGGAAAAAGATACGCTGGCATTGGGCAATATTACCGGTGCCATGGTTTTCCAAAGTTCTCTCATCCCAGCATTTGGTATCTTATTGACTGATTGGCAGTTAACATCCAGTGCATTATTATCGGCATTGCTGGCTTTATTATCGGCGGGAGTGATTCTTTTCGAATTAAAAACAAAAAAACATATCAGCGCTTTGTATTTGATGAGCGGGGGGATATTCTACCTGTTATTTCTGCTGGCTGTTCTGGCAGGATTTATCAGATAAACAATTTTTAACTGCATAACTGTATATATAAAAAACAAAAAGACCGGTCAAGTCCGGTCTTTACGTTTTTAAAGGTCGCAGCAACAGGTTGCTAACTGGCTTTTATTGAAGCGACAGAGCGCATAGCCTTTTTCTGCTGGTATTGTTTATAAGCAAATGCCCATCTGGTTTCTTCTTCCGCTCTTTTATCAACCAGGTAAAGGTGTAATTGTTTATGCCTTTCTCGGGCGTGTTTCTCAACAATTATCAATGCTACATATAAACAAACAAAAATACCGCATTTAGCAATAATATAAACTGCACTATACATTAAAAAGGTTTGTTGTAATGCTGTCATCTTCTTACCCCCTTCGCCACTTTATACTCGTTTTAAAACTCTTCTAAATAGACCTTCTGAAAAACATAAAGAATGCTTACCGTGCCAGATGCCAGTGTTAAAATCAGTGCACCAGCGGCTAATAACCATGTCATTTTAATACCCCCTTATCCTAACAATCTGTTATCATAATAATATGGTGTTAAAACAATAAGATGATAACATGTGATATTAACATAATAATAGCATCATATGAATTTTCAGACAAATCAGAAAACTAGCGAAAACAAAAGTAATTCAAAGAGAGGAAGGAAAAATATTGCCTCATACGGCAAAATAGCAGAAAAAAATAATCTGGATGTTTTCATCCAGATTATTTGTAGTTATTTTCTTTATTATTCCGAATCGTTCTCCTCTGATTCGATTAATTGACCACCCTTGCTTTCGAACTGAGCACGCCAATCAACCAGGTATTCTTCAATCAGTTGCCGCACCAATTTAGATC
This sequence comes from Syntrophomonadaceae bacterium, assembly GCA_012515055.1. GTDB lineage: Bacteria > Bacillota > Syntrophomonadia > Syntrophomonadales > Syntrophomonadaceae > UBA1368. The sequence goes on from JAAYZA010000279.1 coordinate 22,489, forward strand.
TTGTTGTAGCCTGGTCGGCGCAGGCGAATCGAAGTGCCCGATCTACATCTTCAGGAACTACAACAGAAATATATTTCATTTTCGATTCCTCCTTTCAATGAATTTTCCGTACACTATCCTGTATATATTGTAGTATTTTCCGGCTAACTATACAATTAGCTTGTTACATTTTGCACGAAACATTGTATGCTTAGCATTAACAAAGGGTCAAAGAGTCACGTCTTGTAATAGTTATCACAATAACTAATTAGATAAACAAGGTGATAACATGATCAAACAGGCAATTGGCACCTTATGCGGATAGCAAGATTGCAATATGATGTATATACAATTTGGCAACATGTTAGTGAAATGCCTGAAAACATGTAGAATAACCATTAAATAGTTCGTAACAAGCGGCATATGTTAGTTTAATTAAAACACATATTAACATAATAGTCACGTGTTAAAGTCTTTGCTGCCATGGCGGAAAGCAAAACCAATCCCTGCGGTTCTTCGTTCTTGACTGAACAAATAATTACTGCTAGTTTTAGAGAAATTAAAAAAATTGGCGGGGGAGGCACAATGGAAATTAGAAAAACATTCGATATCGCACATCAGTTGGCCAGGGCTTTAACAGAAGATCCAGCTTATATTGATTATATTAAAGTGCAAAAAGCCATTGAAGAATTGCCGGAATTAAAAGAGAAAATCCGCGCTTTCCGGGAGAAACAGACAACAATAAATCAGCGGAGCATTGTGGGAGAAGAAATAGATGGGGAACTGATTCAGGAAATAAGTTTGGAATATGCCAAGTTAAACGCTAATAAAACGGCCGCCGATTTCTTTCGCGCGGAGGCAGAATTTGTTCTGGTTTTCAATGAAGTGCAGGAGATCATCCAGAAGGGAGTCCGGGACGGTTTTGTCGGCGAATAATGTTAAACAGGATTAAGGGGTGCTGATGTGAGAAAACTATCGATTATTCTATGGAGTATGGTCTTATTGTTATCACTGTTTATATCGGGTTGCAGCAATAAAGAAGTTGATGTAGTAGGGGAAGTAAATGGGGAATCTATAACCACGGAGAATTATGTATCCCATTTAAGTTTTTTGCAATATTTTTATGAGTTACAAACAGGGACAAATCTTGATGAGGAAAAGGATCAAGCAGTTATTGATACTTTAAAGGACCAAACATTTGATGATCTGGTACTGGAAAGGATTTTGCATCAAGAAGCCAAAAAAGAAGGCATTGTGGTAACAGAAAAAGAAATAAAGGAAGAACTAACAAGAGTCCAATCCAGTTACAGCGAAGAAAACTATAAAAAACTTCTTAAGGATATGGGTATGACCGAAAATCAATTGAAGGAACAAATCAAGACCCAGATAATTTATGCTGCACTCAAAGAAAAGTTAGTTGCGGATGTAACTATAAATGAACAAGAAGTTCAACAATACTATCAGGAAAATGCAGATATCTTTGTTGAACAAGGCGGCGTGCAATTATCACATATCCTGGTCGATACCGAAAAAGAGGCTGAAGAAATACTGGCTAAATTGGAACAAGGTGATGATTTTGCCAGTCTGGCCAGGGAATTTTCTTCTTGTCCCAGCAGTTCTCAGGGAGGGGATCTGGGTCTTTTCAACCAGGACAGCAATTTTGTAACCGAATTCAAAGATGCTGCTTTGCAGCTTAAACCGGGCGAGATTACGAGGGAACCGGTTAAAAGTGAATTTGGCTTCCATATAATAAAAGCTGGTGAAAGGCAGGAAGCAAGAACCATTCCTTTGGAAGAAATAGAAAAGAATCTGCACCAACAGTTATCAGAGGATAAAAAACTGGAATTCTTCTATAGTTATTTAGAGGATCTGCAGGAAAAGGCTGATATAAAGGATTGGCGCCAGGATAAACCAGAGAAAGATTAGGACGGGATAATTGAATATACCATAATGAAATTAAACCACTATGCATCCCGGGTATGTAAAATAGTTGAGGAGACAACCGGACAAACCTTGGGGGACAACCAGACAAACCCTGAGGTGACAACGGAACAAACCTTGAGGGAACAACTAAACAAGCGTTGAGTGAATGACTGAACAAGCGCTGAGTGAATAACTAAACAAGTATTGAGTGAATAACTGAACAAGCGTTGAGGGAATAACTAAACAAACTATAATGAAATTAAAACTGTCAATTAAGGCAGTTTTAATTATTTATGGTCGATCCTGCCTTAATTATGCTGCTGAATGCTAAAAGTTCGGTGGGGCAATACCATGGCGGCATCACGGCGGCTTTTTGAAGATTGAATCCCTGCGGGGAAAATTGCCGGTGACTACATTTTTCACCAGATGCTGTCCATTTCTCCATTTTCTTCCCGGGCTCAGGCCAGGAGATAAAAACCCCTTTATGGTCTGATGGGATGGATGTTGGCAGAATAATCATCCGCTGCTGTAAAAAAGTAGATATTTTGCTTGTAAAGTAGAATATATTATTTGTTCGTGGAAAAATAAAGGATATAAAATAAATGTGTCGAAAAAAAAGCACAAATCAATTATTTAGGAGGGTTCGGATTTTGATGAGAATTAAAAAACTGGGGATTGTATTGCTTTTGATTGTCTTCGCGGCCACAATGGTGGTAGGCTGTGGCGATAAGAAAGCCCCTGAGGGTTCAGAGGAACAAACAGGGGAAAAATTCAAGGTTGGTTTTGTTTATATCGGCACACCTGGTGATGCAGGCTGGACATTTACCCATGATCAGGGCCGCCAACAAATGTTAGAAGAGATACCGGAAGTGGAAACTGTTGCACTGGAAGCTGTTCCAGAAGGTGCTGATGCGGAAAGAAGCATCGAACAGCTAGCTCAGGAAGGCTGTAACGTAATTGTAGCCAACAGTTTCGGTTATGGTGATGCAATGATTGAAGTGGCTAAAAAACATCCGGAAATTGTTTTTTTACATTGTTCGGGTCTGAGTACTGCTGAGAATGTATCTACTTTCTTTGGCCGTATTTATCAAAGCCGTTATTTAAGCGGAATGGTGGCCGGGGCTATGACCGAAAGCAATAAAATTGGCTATGCAGCAGCTTTTCCAATCCCGGAAGTTATTCGTGGTATCAATGCATTTACACTGGGTGTTCAAGCAGTTAATCCTGATGCCAGCGTAAAAGTTGTGTGGACTAATGACTGGCTGGATCCTACCCTGGAGAAACAGGCGGCGCAAAGCTTGATCAATGCAGGCTGTGACGTTTTGGCCCAGCATGCTGATACCCCTGCCGTACAGCAAGCAGCAGAAGAAGCGGGCATTTATTCCATTGGCTATAATAGCGACATGCGCAGTTTCGCCCCCAATGCTAACCTGACCGGACCAGTATGGAATTGGGGTCCTTATTATATCCGGGCTATAAAGGGCGCAATGGATGGCACCTGGAAGAGCGAATCCTATTGGGGCGGTCTGGAAGATGGGATAGTCGATCTGGCTCCTATCTCGGACAAAGTGCCGGCAGATATTGTGGAAAAGGTTGAAGCTAAAAAACAGGAAATGAAGGAAAGCACCTGGGATGTGTTTGCCGGTCCGATATACGATCAGGCGGGAACATTAAAAGTTGAGGAAGGTCAGCAAATGTCTGACGAAGACAAATTAAGTCTGGATTGGTTTGTTAAAGGCATCGATGGAAGCCCCAAATCCTGATAAGGCAACGGTTTTTGTAAGGCGGCTTAAAACGCCGCCTTTTATATTGGAGGAACTATAATGAAAAGGCTGCCTGTTATTGAAATGAATGGAATAACCAAGTCCTTTCCTGGAGTAGTGGCCAATAAGGATGTCCATTTTAGAGTCTACCCGGGGGAGATACATGCTTTGCTGGGTGAAAACGGGGCAGGAAAATCAACTTTGATGAGTATTCTGGCTGGACTTTACCGGCCCAATTCAGGCACTATAAAAGTCAAAGGGGAGAAATTGGATTTCAGCTCGCCCCGCAAAGCTTTAGCTGCTGGTATTGGTATGATCTATCAGCATTTTCGTTTGATAAATAAATTTTCCGTGGCTGATAATATAATTCTGGGAGCCCACAATGCACTTAAGATGAACAAAAAACAAATCGAGAAAGAAACACTGGAATTTGCTAAAAGTTTCGGTTTTGATATCAACCCTGCAGCGCGTGTTTATCAGCTGTCATTGGGAGAACAGCAGAAAATAGAAATTATCAAAATGCTTTACAGGGGCTGCGACATTTTAATTATGGATGAGCCGACAACTGTGCTCACACCCCATGAAGTACAGGATCTTTTTAAAACATTAAGGTTTATGGCCGACCAGGGGAAAGCAGTTGTGTTGATCACGCATAAATTGCACGAAGTGATGGAATTTGCAGACTATGTTACTGTCTTAAGACATGGGAAGGTAGTGGGCAGCAAACGCATCGAAGATGTTGATGAAACCATTCTGGCCAGGATGATGGTGGCCAGAGAAGTCATATTTAATGAGAGCAGTCACCCGCTTATGACCGGTGATACCATTCTGGAATTAAACAATGTCAGTATATTTGGTGATCAGGGTTATTTAGCGGTGCAAGATGTTGATCTGGATGTTAAAAATGGTGAGATAGTAGCCATTGCAGGTGTGGCTGGCAATGGTCAAAGGGAATTGGTGGAAGCGATTGCCGGTTTAAGAAAACTGCATACCGGTACAATTCGTCTGGCTGACCAGGTGATTAATGATTTCAATATCAGGCAAAGGCTGGAACAGGGCATCAATGTTGTGCCCGAAGACAGGATGGGAATGGGACTGGTTCCCAATCTTAACCTGCTGGATAATATTATTTTGCGAACTTATTATCTGAAAAAATACCGGGACCGAATGTTTATTGATTATAAACTGATTCGCCAGGAAGCAGAAATGATGGTTGAGAATTATAATATTTTTCTATCGGA
>JAAYZA010000025.1 GCA_012515055.1 Syntrophomonadaceae bacterium
CCATGGGTTAAATGCCCGCCATGGCTTAGATTCATACCTAAAACCTTGTCCCCGGGCTGCAGGCTGGCAAAATATACTGCCATATTGGCCTGGGCTCCGGAATGGGGCTGAACATTAACATGTTCAGAGCCAAAGAGTTCTCGGGCCCTTTGTATCGCTAATGTTTCCACTACATCTACAAACTCACAACCGCCATAGTATCTGGCCCCCGGATATCCTTCGGCATATTTGTTGGTCATGACACAACCCTGGGCGGCCAGAACGGCACGGGAGACAAAGTTTTCTGAGGCGATGAGCTCCAGTTTGCCATCCTGTCTCTTTTCTTCATCGGCAATGGCCTTTGCCACTTCGGGATCGATTGGTTCTACATACTTTTCGATATAGTCCACCTGCTGCTATCCCCTTTCATGCGTTTTTTCCATCTGTTTGATTTTATCTACCCGATTTTCATGTCTGCCGGCCTCGAAAGCAGTTTTTATAAAGACATCGACAATCTCCACTGCATAACTCCTGGCCAGGATCCGGGAACCCAGTGCCAGGACATTGGCGTCATTATGCTGCCGGGCCATACGGGCCATAAATTCATTGGTACATAATGCCGCCCGTATACCATGAACCTTATTGGCGGCAATGGAAATGCCAATGCCGGTCCCGCATATCAATATCCCCGGTATTTTATTTTCCAGCACTGCCGTTGTTACCTCCCGGGCTATGTCCGGATAATCGACGGAATCTGCCGAATAGGCCCCGCAGTCAATTATTTCATAGCCCATTTTCTGCAAATGGCTGCTGATAGCCTGTTTCATTTCTAAACCCGCATGGTCACAGCCAATGGAGATTTTCAATTATTACACCCCGATCATAAATTATTTTGTTTTATAAGGATGTTCCGTAACCTCATCAGTATTTCCTTTAATTCCTCACTGACTTTTCTGTAATTTTCCCAGCCCATGCCATAGGGATCATCAATATCCCGCCCTGGCTGCCCGGTAAATTCCACCAGTGTGAAGATCTGCTGTTTTTTCTGTGGAAAGGCTTCAGCCAGGATCTGGCGTTGTTCTTCCGTCATGGTAAGTACCAGTTCTGCTTCTGCCATTAATGCTTCATTGACCTTCTGACTGGTATGTCCGGATAAGTCCAGGCCCATTTCCTCCATGACCAACCGGGCCGCCTCTGAAGCCGGCAGCCCGTCACTGGTGAAAAGGCCTGCTGATTTTACTGTTATTTCTTTATTTTGCGTGTCGTGGAGCATTTGCTGCAGCATGGCCTGGGCCATGGGACTGCGGCAGGTATTGCCCGAACACACCAATAATATTTTTTTCATTTAAATCCCCCCCTGGATAAGCATTTTAGCCGCCAGTATCAGCAGAATCAGAGCCCCGGCAATTTGGGCGTAACTGCCAACAATGCGGCTAATGAGTCTGCCCCCCAGAAAACCTGTCAGGCTCATGATTCCTGCCACTATGCCTATAATCAGGCAGGTAAACGGAACGGACACCCTTAAGGTACCTAAACCAAATCCTGCTGTCAAGGCATCGATACTTACCAGGAAACCCAACAGCAGCATGTCTCTCCCTTTGACATTGTTCTGGGCTGCTGAGGCAAAGGAAGCGCGGGCTTCGGCAAAAGTCATCGTTTCTGTTTTGATTTCCCGGTACCCCTTTACCAGCATTTCGAATCCGATATATGCCAGAGCCAGCCCCCCCAGACGGGCGGCCCAGATCCCCAGCAATTTACCTGCCGCCAGCCCGATACGAATTCCTATAAACGGCATAAGAATATGATAGAGAGTAATAATCAGGGTGAATTTGAAAATGTTTTTCCGGGAAATTCCCCGCATCCCATATCCCAAGGCCAGAGAAAATGCATCCAGGCCCAGGACCACGGCCACAAATATTATGGTGATCAGTTGTTCAAACACCTTTTACAAAACTCCTTAACCATCCCGGGC
>JAAYZA010000299.1 GCA_012515055.1 Syntrophomonadaceae bacterium
ACTGAGCATGATGGCGGCCAGCGGGTTCCTTAACTCATGGGACAGCATGTTAATAAAAGCATTCTTATTCTGATCTGCCTTACGCAGCTTTTCCACCAGATCCAGGGTTTGTTGGTTTATCCTATGTAAAAGTGTCTGGGCTTCTTTTTCCTTTCTTTCTCCTTTGGCCCGCTCCACTGCCGCCCACATGCGCTGGGCGATATCCCTGGCCAGAATTACCTCGAAATCTGTCCATTCACGGGAAGTAGTTTGATTTATAAAGAATATCCCTGCCAGGAAACCATTTTTGACAATCGGCACACCAATGAAAGAAGCTATTTGCACATTTCTCAGGTCTCGTTTCAGATCTTCACTCAATCCTCCATGAGTAAAAATATCCGGGACAACGACTGGTTCGCCTTTTTCTATTAGCCTGGTAAATTTACTGCCTTTTTTTCGCGGATATACCCCGGCGACTGGTGACAAATCAACCCGAAAAGCATCTTTTTCAATAATGGTTTTATCTTTTTCAATATCGCAGTAAAAGCACCGATCAGCACCAAAATAATCAATCGCAGCACGTGCTATTACAGCCTGGATTTCCACCGGATCAGATAGCGGGCGCATGGCATCACTGAGATGCAGAAGGAAAGCATTGCGTGCTTCCTTTTCCCGCAGCGCGTTTTCCAGTATCTTGCGCTCGGTGACATCATGGCAAACCGCTGCCGATGCACGATATATACCTATTTCATCAATATCAAAATGACCCTCCAGTTCGACCCAGACCTCGCGGCCGTCCTTGGTCCGGACCAGATAGTCAACTTTATGGGCAGGTTCGTTACCGCCTGACCATTCCTTGATCCTGGTTTCAAACAGCTTTCTGCTTTTTTCATCCATAAGATCGAAGGGATCCATGGCCAATAATTCTTCCCGATCATATCCGGTCAGTTTGCACATGGTATCATTAACAGATATAAATCTCCGGCGGCGAAAATCCATCTCATATATACCGGCTGGTGCATACTTTAACATTTCACTGAGTTTCTTTTCATTTTCAGCCAGTGCTCGAATCGCTCTTTGATCATCCGTAATATCTCTTAAAATAGAGAAAAATTCATTTCCCCAGCCCAGGGAGAATAATTGTGAATCGTACCATAGGTCCAGTTTTCTATCATTTTCTAATGATGTCAGTGTTTGACCAGTGCGTACCACTTCAGCACATTTCCTGATCCAATCCCGATTATGCTGCGGAAATAAATGAGAGAATTTTTGACCAGCGGCCTGATCTCTGCTCAGGTTCAAAAACTTTTCCATTGCCGGATTTATATCCAGCAAGATGTAATCTGTCGGATTACCGTCCTCATCATAGATCATTCGGGCATGATACATCTGCTCGCAGCTATCCTGCCAGATCCGTTTGAACATGACTATTGTACGTTCGTCGGAATGATTTTCCGGGTTGTTGCCCGGGACCTTACCATTCATTTTATGACCTCTCCTTATGCGTGTTTTGCAGTTCAGATAAGTTTCGTTATGCTAACCTTTTATTCCTTTGGATATAAGGACGCATTATGTCGATTATAAAAATAATATGCGACTGAAATCGTGGCGGGGTTGTGGTAATTACCGCGGAAGCCCCATTATTTCTCTTTTCAATAGTAATTATGTTATAGTATGTTCTGGAATCAACAACGAAAAGTGAGTATTGGTGAAAAATGGATATTCATAAAGAAATGGGGACCGGGAGTATCCCGCGCCTGTTGCTGAAATTCTCCCTGCCGGCTATAACCGCCATGCTGGTCCATTCTTTGTATAATGTGGCCGATAGCATTTTTGTGGGCCGCGGGGTAGGGGAACTGGCACTGGCAGGTGTCACGGTGAGCTTCCCCATTATGATAATATTGATGGCTTTGACTATGTTGATCAGCATGGGGGCGACGACCCTGATTTCTATTCGCCTGGGGGAGAAAAAAGGAGAAGAAGCCGAGGAGATCATCGGCAATGCCATAATCTTGTTTCTGCTCGTCGGGGTTAGTTTGAGTGTTCTGGGCTTGATCTTTATCAAGCCTCTTCTGGTCATGTTTGGCGCCAGCCCCAATGTATTGCCCTATGCTACGGATTATATGAAGATACTGATACCGGGAAGTGTTCTGGTGACCATTGGCGTGGGGATGAATAATTTCATCCGGGCGGAAGGCAATCCTAAAACCGCCATGTACACAATGCTGATTGGATCCATCACCAATATTATCCTTGATTATGTCTTCATCTTCATTTTCCACTGGGGAATAAAAGGGGCCGCCATTGCGACGGTAATATCCTATGCTCTTTCCTGTGCCTGGGTTTTAAACTATTTTCTGTCCGGCAATAGTTATTTGAAAATTCGGGTGAAAAACTTCAAATTAAAGGGAGACCTGGTGAAGGGGATAGCTGCAATCGGTTTCCCAGCCTTTGCCATGCAGGCCACGAGCAGTATCCAGAACCTGATTTTGAATCGAAGTTTAGTCTATTATGGAGGGGATCTGGCTCTGGCCGCCGTGGGTATTCTGATAAGTGTGGCCACATTGATAGTAACACCTGTTTTAGGGATCAGTCAGGGCGCCCAGCCGATAATAGGATTTAATTACGGGGCCCAGCAGCTGCAGCGGGTCAAAGCCACTTTGAAAACTGCCATTGTCGCTGCTACTGTTATAGTGGTTATGGGATTTATGGTTTCCCGCATCTGGCCGGCAGAATTGATCGGTCTTTTTAACCAAAACCCGGAATTGATCAAAATGGGAACCCATGCCATGCTTATCTTCTTCATACTGCTGCCCCTGGAGGGGCTGCAAATCGTTGGGGCTGGCTATTTTCAGGCAGTGGGCAAGCCGGTGCAGGCTACAATTCTAAGTTTATCCCGACAGGTGATTATTTTTATACCCCTGGTCTTTATCCTGCCGCGCTTCTGGGGTCTGGACGGTGTGTGGTGGTCCTCGCCTTTATCAGATTTCGGCGCCTTTTTACTCACGTTCATTTGGCTCAGGTATGAGTTTAAATATGCCCTCAATGCCAGAAAAAACATATCCTCTCTTTTATGAGGATAGGACAGCGATGCTAAGGAACAGGTATTAAGCTTCCGGCTGCTGATTTGAAATCAGTTCAATGAATAATTGGGCGATTTCAGGATCAAACTGTATGCCGGCACAAATTTTTATCTCTTCCAGAGCTGATTCCAGCGGCATTGCTTTGCGGTACAACCTGTCTTCCGTCATTGCGTCAAAGGCATCAGCCAGTGCCAGGATCCTGGACAGCAAAGGTATTTCCAGGCCCTTTTTCCCCTGGGGATAGCCTGCTCCATCCCAGTGTTCATGGTGGTATAGAATATATTCTGCGATATGCTCCAGCTGTGGAGTAGCCATAGCGATGCGGTGACCGATTATGGGATGCTGCTTCATCTTCACCCATTCCTCCTCTGTCAGTTTGCCGGGTTTATTAAGTATGCTGTCATCAACACCAATTTTGCCGATATCATGCAGTATGGACAAGAGTTGAAGGTCATCAAGTTCTTTTTGTTCCAGCCCCAAATGCTCGCCAATCATCAGGCACAGGCTGCTCAATCTCTGGCCATGCTTCTCAGTCTCCTGACTCTTGGCATATAAGGTCGCCATAATGGAGGATACTATCGCTGAATGGGCACTGTTTTGATTGATCAGTTTCCTGTTTTTAATATATTTATCGGCAGTTTTCAAGGTTTCTTCCAGGCTTTGATTATAGGAATCCTTGATGCCATATCCGATGGTCAGGCTCATTTTATAAAGGGACTGTTTCTGTGCCTGATTATACCTGTTGACATTATCATCGATTTTTTGTATTATTTGCCGGGCTGTTTCGTTGTCGGTATCAGGGAGCAGCAGCATGAATTCGCCCCCGCTCAATCGCCCTATAACATCATTATCCTGGCAGATTTCCTGCAGCAGACAGCCGGCTTCATTTATCAGGCGGTCTCCTTCGTCATAGCCGTAAGCATCATTAACCATCCGCAGACCGTCGATATCACAGATCATAATGGTCAGGGGCCAGTAACCCGGCTGATCGAACCATTTCATCTTTTTATTCATATAAACACGGTTGTAGAGGCCGGTTAAAAAATCATGTTCACTCAGACGTACGATCTGGGCTTTTTGCTTTTTTTGCTCGGTAATGTCAAAGATTATACCTTCCAGGGCCTCAATATTGCCGTCGGCATCGAAAACACCCTGCCCATGTTCCTGTACCCATTTGCGTATTCCTGATTTGGTTACAATTTCATAATCGGCGCGGAAGATTATCCTCTGGGTCAGGGCTTTATCCCATTCATTCCGCAACCATTGTTTAAACTCTGGTGCAACTATATCACCAAAAGAAAGATCTCGGTTATTAATAAAACTTAGCGGTTCGTAGCCAGTCAGAGCTAAACAGCCTTCCGAAACAAATTCCATGGTATATTGCTGATCACAAAGACAACGATAAGCCATACCCTGCAAACTGGACAGGAACACGGCCTTGCTGCGTTCACTTTCGCTCAAGGCTGCTTCTGAAGCCTTGCGTTCGGAAATATCTTCTATCAGGCAAAGAAACATGGAATCGCAAAATGCACCGGCAGAAAAATCCGCTATTTTGACTTTGACCCAGATAATGGAGCTATCAGGCCTCAAGTAGCGTTTCTCATAATAGTATGAATCGATTTCGCCGCGGGAAAAACGTTGGAAATGCTCCAGCTCAGCAGGCAAATCATCGGGATGAGTGATATCCGGCCAGCGAACAGTCTTTAAATTGGCGATATCACGGCCGAGGATGGATTCACCCATGGGGTTAATACTGATAAATTTTTCCTGCAAGAATCCGTCGCGGTTATCCAGCAGGGCTATGCCGATAGGGGCCCGCTCAAAGACATTACGATACAGACTTTCCTGCATCGCCAGGGCCTTGCTTTTTTCTCTCAGATGTATCTGGCTCTGGCGCAGATTGCATAATACCAGGAGCAGGAGTAGAAGGATAATGGTCATGATGATATAGGGGAAAAACTCGGTGATATTGTAATAATTATTCTTGAAAATACGCAGATAAACTGCGCTCAGTAACACAACAATTAAAAAGGCGATGAAGAATAATGATTGTTCATGCCTTTTAATCTGCAGCTTTTTGGGCCGATTTTGAAAACCCACTGGTATCTCCCCGTTTTCTAAAAAGACGTAGATGTAAATATATCTGTTATAGCTGCTAAAGCAGGATAGGTTTCCGTTATTGCCCACTGGACAGTTCCCAAGGTAAATTATAGCATAGCTTGCAATATATTAATTATATAAATGAAGAAAAATACAACTTAATGTATAAAAATGTTGTTTGGTAATAAAATGCTATTAGTTAAATGATTCCTTTCTTTAATTATTTCCTGATGTAATAGGATAAAAATACTTATATATAGAATATTACTATTACTGGCAAGGACTGGTCCTTATCAAGATAGAAAGAAATGCTTTGAGAAAGACGGAGGAGTTGAGGAAATGAAATTATTTACCCCCATTCTTATAAAGAACCTGGAACTGAAAAATCGCATCGTGATGTCGGCTATGCATCTGGGTTACACTGGGGACAGACAGGTCACAGAGCGCCTGATCCGCTTCTATGAGGAAAGAGCTAAAGGCGGCGCGGCACTACTGGTAATTGGCGGCACCGGCATTGATGAGCACGGCTATTTTAATATGCCCTCAGTGGCAGATGATAAATATATTGCCGGATTAAGGGAAATGACCAGCCGCCTGCATAAATATGATGCTAAAGCGGCCTGCCAGCTGTTTCAGGCAGGGCGTTATGCCTTTTCCGCCATATCCGGTGTCCCGTCAGTATCTGCTTCGGCAGTCAAATCACCCCTGACCAATGAAGTGCCCCGGGAGATGTCAATAGAGGAGATCCAGGCCATGATCAATACCTTCGGGCAGGCAGCCCGCCGGGTACGGGAGGCGGGATTTGATCTGGTGGAGATCATCGGCAGTGCCGGCTATCTAATTTCCCAGTTTCTGTCGCCGGCTACTAATCTGCGCGCCGATGAATTTGGGGGCAGTTTGGAAAACCGCATGCGTTTTGGCCTGGAAGTGATCAGAGAGATTCGCCGGCAGGTAGGAGAGGATTTTCCCATTAGCATGCGCTTTGCCGGTCATGAACTGATCCCTGGGGGGACCGACCGGGACGATATCATAACCTTTGCTAAAAGGCTGGAAGAGGCCGGGGCGGATATGCTCAATGTTACCGGGGGCTGGCATGAGAGCCCGGTACCCCAGACCACTATGGATGTCCCTCTGGGGGCTTTTGTATATATGGCCCGGCGGATCAAGGAAGCGGTCACCATTCCGGTGGTGGCCAGCAATCGCATCAATGACCCGCTGATCGCAGAACAGGTCCTGGTCAATCATCAGGCAGATCTGATCTCAATGGCCCGGGGGCTCCTGGCTGATCCCGAACTGCCTCGAAAAGCGCAGGAAGGACGCTTTGATGAGATCCGCAAATGTATCGGCTGCAATCAAGGCTGTATGGATCATGTATTCGAAGGGCGGATCGTGGAATGCCTGGTAAATGCCCAGGGGGGACATGAATGTGAGATCGAGGAAAAAACGGCAGAAATTAAAAAACGGATACTGATAATCGGCGGCGGCCCGGCAGGTATGGAAACAGCCCGGGTGGCGGCCTTACGGGGTCATGATGTGACACTCTGGGAAAAATCAGATCGTCTGGGGGGCCAGCTGCCGCTGGCAGCAGCTGCACCGGGGCGCAGTGATTTTAATTATCTGGATGAATATTTACAAAACAGTCTTATAATCAATAAGGTCAGGGTCGAACTTAATAAAGAAGCCGGGGTTAATAATATTAAAGAATTTGCCCCCGATGCCGTGGTGATTGCTACCGGTGCCGGTCCCATGAACCTTCCGGTCCCGGGTGCGGACCGGCCCAATGTGGTCCAGGCCTGGGATCTGCTCCAGGACAGCCGGATCGAAACCGGGAAGAATATTGTAGTAGTAGGGGCGGGGGCAGTAGGCTGTGAAACGGCTTTGACATTATCCCGCATTGGTACCATTGACGCAGAAACACTGCAATTTCTTACCGTGCATAAAGTTGAATCACCGGAAGTGCTCTATGAACTGTCAACCCGGGGGTCCAAACATATAACCCTGGTGGAACAGCAGGCCAAAATAGGGGTAGACATAGGCAGGTCCACCAAATGGGTCATTTCCATGGATCTGCCCCGTTTTGGGGTTGAAGTACTGACTGGAGCCCGGGTGATAGAAATCGCAGATGAAGGGGTAGTTATCGAAAAAGACGGGGAAAGGAAAGTGATCCCGGCAGATACGGTCATACTGGCAGTGGGTTCCCGTTCCAATAACGAGCTGCAGGAACAGTTAAAGGACCTGGCCCCGGAAATACATCTCATCGGCGACGGGCTAAAACCTCGCAAAGCAATGGATGCCGTTCACGAAGGCTATCATTTGGGCAATGAAATTTAGGGAAGACTGGCAGCGGGTGCCGCCATAAACGGTGTGATAATATCCGGGGAAAAAGATAAATAAACCAGGCGGCAAGGCATGCTATAATATGCTTTGCTCCGAATGCATAATCCGACAGAATACACCTCCCAGAAAGTGTATAATGAATAGACGAATTCAGAATATTCGGAAACAGTATACTGCCTGGTTTTAAAACACGTCGTTTATCATTTATTACAGCTATCGAAATTCTTCGCACCTATCCATGGACTCTTTCACAGGCAGTGCTAATGAAGGGAATGTGAACATGTGTAAATTGGGAGGTGGCTGCCAATGTCAGCTAACGGCTTTGTCCCCGACGAGATACGAGAACAATTATTTCAATGTGAGGAAAGATATAAAGCTTTTATGCTGGTCAGTTTCGACAGGATCTACCGGATAAGCGCTGATTGGGGCCAGCTGGAGATGATGAATGGACAGGACCTTTCCCCAACTCCCAGTGATTCATTGGCAAACTGGATAAATAGATTTATACATTATGATGATCTGGATAATGTTGTCGAAACAATCAATAAAGGAATACTCGAAAAAACTGTCATTGAACTTGATTTCCGCGGGATCAAAATGGATGGTACTTCGAGCTGGTATCATGCCCGGATAATGCCCATTACAGATAATAAAGGCGAAGTCATCGAATGGATGGGCATCTGCAGCGAAATAATCATAAGCAAGGAAACCGGACATCAGTTGATGGCCAGGGAAAATAGGGATGTAGATTTATTGGACAGCCCCACCCTGGGGACAATAATTCTTGATTTTAAACGCCGGGAATGTCTTTTATCCCGCTTCTGGATAAACAGATTGGGCCTTAAAGATATAAACGGGCAGGAGATTTTTGCCGATCCCTTCCAGATAGTCCATCCAGAGGACAAAAAAAGAGCGGAGGCTCTTTGGTCCGAAGCTGTTCGTGACATGAAAACAAAATTCAGTGCCGAATACCGGATTAAAACCGTTGATGCGGGTTATATATGGATTCTGGGGCAGTTCAGTTTGATTTATGGTCAAGCCGGGCAGCCATTGATGGCATATGGTGTTTATATCGATATTAATGATCGAAAACTGGCTGAAGAAGCCCTGCGCATTTCAGAAATGAAATTACTTTCCCTCTTTAATTCCATTCACGAAGGTTTTGCCATTGTAAGGCCCATCTATGACAAGGTCGGCCAGCCATGTGATGTAAGTTTTATAGAAGCCAATCAGGTTTGTGAACAATTATTAGGGCAGACAAATCTAAAGGGAAAACTTTTAAGCAAAATCGCCGGATCTTTTAAGAAAGAATGGCTGCTGCCCTATGATCAAGTACTCAGGACAGGTGCGCCTTTGCGGGTTGAAGAACGAAATCACCGTCAGAATCGCTGGCTGTCCGTCCATGTTTCCCGTGTCGCCGAGGCCGGGATTCATCAATATGCACTGGTCATCAATGATATAACCGAACGCAAAAACAAGGAACTGCTGCAGTCTTACATTTTAGAGCTCAGCCAGAAGATGCGCTGGTTATCTGATGGTGAGTCCATCCAGGATATCGTTATCAGAATGCTGGTTAAGTATTTGCAGGTTGACCAGGTTAGCTATACGGATTATGGTGCGGGAGTTACCCTGGTTAGTAATGAAATCAATGACAGCACAAAAGTATTTGGAGAGACTGGTAACTACAGCGTACTGCCGGCCAAAATGGAAGTTTTACTGGCGGGAAAAGAAATGGTTTTTCCTGCTGTTGAAGGTTGCCGGGAAGTGCCGGAGGAAATAATTTCACACCTGGTTTCGAAAAACATTATGGCGAATATAACCATGCCGATCTATAGGGAGGAAAAGCTGGCGGCATCGCTGTCTGTTCAAAATTCCGCCTCCCGTCAGTGGAATCCGCAGGAGGTTTGGCTGGTGCGTAAAACTGCCGAGATCAGCTGGCTGGCTATAGAACGGGAGAGGAATAAACAGGCCCTGCAGGAAAGCGAGGAAAAAGCCAAAGCACTGGTTCAGGAACTGGAAAAGGCGAACCGGGACAAGAATCGGTTTATCAGCGTAATGTCACACGAACTCCGTAATCCTCTGGCAGCGATAGCGGCCGGTTTTCAAGTTATGGCCGCTGCCCAAAATGCAGAGCAGGCGGAAAAAGCAAAAGAGATAGTACTCAGGCAGGTGAATCAGCTAAGCAAGCTGGTCGATGACCTATTGGATATGCAGCGTATAAGCAAAAACAAGATCAAATTGGAGAAAGAGAATGTTCATCTTAACAAACTCCTCATCGGCGTAGTGAAGGATATGCAAGGAGAATTTGAGAAAAAGAACATTAGAACAAGGGTTGAGATGCCGGCTGAACCGGTGGTTATACATGCTGATCCGGTCCGCATCATACAATGTATCGGCAATCTTTTGCATAATGCCTGTAAGTTTTCCCCCCGGGAGGGAATGGTTCAGCTATATTTAAAAAAGGAAGGTGACCAGGCCGTCATCAGTGTGCAGGATAATGGAACCGGTATCAACCCGCAAATATTATCTGATCTATTTCAACCTTTCGTACAGGCAGGGGCCCCGTCGGGTTATCAGAATGAGGGGGGCCTGGGATTAGGGCTGTCCATCGTGAAAAATTTGGTGAAAATGCATGGCGGGTCGATCACGGCATATAGCAGCGGTTTGGGACAGGGGGCCAATTTTTCTGTCAGGCTGCCCGTTGCGGCATCAAAATATGAGGCTGACAACAGCAAGGAGACAGATATGGTGCCCGACCATCTTAAAGTACTGGTTATTGATGACAATAAAGATCTCAATGATGTAATGTCTTCCCTGCTGGGGATCATGGGGCATACTGCTTTTAGTGCCTACACCGGCAGGGAGGGGATCGTCAGTGCCGGGGAGATAAAGCCCGATGTAATCATTTGCGATATCGGCCTGCCGGATATGGATGGCGGTTTAGTTGCCAGAACCATACGGGAAAACGAAGAATTAAAAGGCGTTTATATGATCGCCCTGTCGGGTTACGCAGAAAAAGGAGATATAGAACGGGCCCTGGAAGACGGATTCGACCAACATCTGGCCAAACCAGTGAACAGGGCTGTCTTGGAGCTGGAATTGTCACGAGGGGAAAGGGGAAAGTGGAAAGTTGAAAGGGGTTCAGGAGTTGGTTAGTTGGCTAGTTAGTTAGTTGGTTAGGGAAGAACGGCCGGGGGGCCGAAGAAGCAGGAGCCATGGGGACTGAACCATTGTCCGGAGCGAAGCGGAGCCGGAGGGGAGACGAGGGGGTCTGTCCCTGTGGCGGGCTAAGCAGCAAACCGGAGCCGAAGAGTGGGTCTGTCCCTGTGGCGGGCTCATGTGCTGCAGGAGCAATCATTGTATTCCGGAAAAGCCCGGTCTTCTGCTGGTGGTATGGAGAAGGGGCGAACTCTGACAAAAGGCTTTTACCAGGGCGATTTCTGGTGGGCAGACCCTCGCCTTTATCTCTTTTCCTCCACACAAAGATCTGCTCCTGCTGTTATATGGTGTTAAAGGCGAGCCCGCGCCGCGGACCTATGTTTATCCCTAACACCCGCCAACTATGAGACAGAGGCCCCCCTGGCATAATTAACTGCCAGCGGGGGCCTGACCATAATGACTCTATATATCTTTTGCTATTTGGATAATTGCCTTGAACAAATCGCCATCGATTTCTATTTTGAGGCTGCCGTTCTGGATCTCAAGGAGGCTCTGGGCAATGGATAATCCCAGGCCGCTGCCCTGACTGCTGCGGGCGGTGTCTCCTCTGGTGAAGCGTTCCATCAATTCCTCGGCAGAAATGTTTAATTCATAAGCGGAAATATTCTTGATGGCCAGGATCACATCGGGCCCTGTTTCGCTGATATCAATATAGACCCGGGAACCAGGCTGGGCATATTTTGTAATGTTTAATAAAAGGTTTTCTATTGCTCTCCATAATAATTTGCCATCAGCCCGGACAAACATCCTGTCATCGGAATGGTTCAGCTTGATCTCCAGGTTTTTCTCCTTAATCTGATCATCGAACTCTCCCAGACCCTGGGTCAGCAGTGAAATAAGGTCGATCCTTTCGTAATTTACCGGGATGTTGCCACTGGTGGCTTTGGCTGCTTCAAACAAATCATCTGTCAGCAATTTTAAACGCTGGGCTTTCTGGTCCAGTACTTCAACATATTCGGCAATCTTTTCCAGGTCCTGCTCTCCTTTCAGCAGATCCACATAGGTAATAATTGAAGTCAATGGTGTTCTGATATCATGGGAAACATTGGTGATGAGTTCGCTTTTCAGGCGCTCACTCTTGATTTCATTTTCCACCGCCTTGTTCAAACCATCGGTTATGGAGTTGATGTCAGCGGCCAGAGCGGCAAACTCTCCGTCACCGGGGACATCAATCTTGTAATCCAAATCGCCTTCTTTTACTTGTTTGACTCCCTCTTTCACAGCATCATATTCTTTGACCTTCCGCAGTGCCAGCCAGGCAGCCACTGCTATGGTTATGGGCAGCATGAAAAAAGTCAAGCCTGCTATGATGGGATATAATATGACGATTAATACAATTTTTACTGCCGTACTTCCGCTGTTAAATATATCCCTGACAAAACCAAAGACCCTGGAGAACACATAATAGGTCAGGGAATGGGTGAAAAAAGTCCGGTTTTTAATATGCTTAATCAGGGACAATACCAGCAGCAGGCCGGGTATAGCAATGGCTGCGGTAATTATAAATATTTGTTCCGGGGACACGGAGCTGAATAAATTAAACATGATCATGGCCCACCCTGCAATGAGCAACAGGCACAAGGCCAGATTTATATCGGTATAGATCTTGTCCAGGGAAGAATTGAGATGGATCTCATCATCTTCCGGCTTTCTGCCAATGATGAACAGCAGGCTTATGAAAGCCAGTGCCAGGGCAATAGCCAGACCTATCAGCCAATTGAGGTTGTTGGTTACCCAGTTTTTATCTGCTCGCCACATAGCCTGGCGGGGTTGGATAAACTCATCGGTAAAGCCGATATAGATAATGTCATCGGCTCCTATAAGGCTGGTAGCGTAGAAGTATATTTCTTCCGGGAACATCTCCTCATGGCGGCCTTCGAATATCATATAAGCCGGATTAGACTTAAAATATTCTTTGGCCGGATCCGGGCTGTTGGTGAAAACTATTTCGCCTTTTTTAGCATAATAGACCAGACCATTATAAGCGTTTAATCTCTGCACCATCTCCCGGTATTCCCGCAGATCTTCCTGAATCAATTCTTCTTTGACCTGCAGGAGCCTGTCCAGATAAACTTCCTGGAATACCGCATAGTTTTCTGCGGTTGACAAGTCTGGATCATAGTTCCTGGAGGTGTCTTCAAACTCCTGGTATAATCCTTCTTCCCGATATCTTATATCCTCTGCCGTAATGGTATTGCCGCTTAAGATATTTTCCTCACTCTGGTATTCGCCGATTATATAAATAATATTCTGGACAATCTCATTGCTCCCGTTGTTAAAATCCTTGCTTTGATAATAACTGTCTTCGGCTGCTAAATTAAAATCAATATTATGAAACACTGCGCCATTTACAACTAATGTCAGAAGGCCGGCATATGTTACAATAACCAATATAAAAGCTATTATCTTGGTAATAATAGAATAGCTAAATTTTTTCCACTTTATATCCAATGCCCCACACCACCTTTAAATATTTGGGCTCTTTCGGGTTTATTTCAATTTTCTCTCTTATCCTTCTTATATGAACGGCTACCGTGTTTTCCACTTCAAAGGCTGCTTCGTTCCACACCTTTTCGTAGATTTCGTCGATGGAAAA
Organism: Syntrophomonadaceae bacterium; assembly: GCA_012515055.1. Classification (GTDB taxonomy): domain Bacteria; phylum Bacillota; class Syntrophomonadia; order Syntrophomonadales; family Syntrophomonadaceae; genus UBA1368. Next base: position 13,315 of record JAAYZA010000299.1, read on the forward strand.
TACCCGTCCCGCGTTAGCCGTAAGCAGCTTTAATATTTTGTACTGCACGGGAGTGAGCTTTACTTCCTCCCCATCAACGGTTACCTGTTTTTTCTCGTCATCCACCATCAGACCGCCGCTGCAAAAGACCCGGTCATTTGCCTCCAGGCTGCCTAAACTGGTGTACCTTCTCAGCTGTGACTTGACTCGGGCAATCAGTTCCAGGGGGTTAAAAGGCTTGGTCATATAATCATCTGCTCCCATGTTCAAACCCAGAATTTTATCAGTATCCTCGGATTTAGCGGATAACATGATCACCGGTATGCTTTTTTCTTCCCGGATCTTCATGGTAGCCCTGATACCGTCCATTTCAGGCATCATCACATCCATAATGATGAGATGGATATCATTTTCATCCACCGCTTGCAAAGCCTCCAGCCCATTGGCCGCTTTGAAAACCTGATAACCCTCATTTTCCAGATAAATCCTGATAGCTTCCAATATTTCTCTGTCGTCATCGCAAATTAGAATATTTATGACGAATCACCCCTGTAAATCAAATCAAACAAATTATATCACACCCTTTTATTCTTCCTGAGTTAATGATAACAGGCAAATATTACAGAATTGTGGGCGCAAATCTTAAGAATTTCTTAATAAAGGGAGAAAGTTGGAAAAGGGGAAAGTAGAAAGTTGAAAGTGGAAAGTGGAAAGTGGAAAGTGGAAGGTTGGAAAAAGTGAGGCGAGAGGCGTGAGGCGTGAGGTGAGCCCGCGCTGGTGCGCGGTTGTAGGGGGCGACGCCTCTGTCGGCCCGGGGGGGCCGGGGGCTAGTTGGTTAGTTGGCTGGTTAGTTAGTTGGTTAGGGGAGAACGGCCGGGGGCCGAGGAAGCAGGAGCCATGGGGACTGAACCATTGTCCGCAGCGAAGCGGAGCCGCAGGGGTAGGCGTGAGGCGAGAGGAGTGAGGCGTGAGGCGGGCCCGCGCTGGTGCGCGGTTGTAGGGGTCGACGCCTCTGTCGACCCGCGGGGTTCAAAGGAAACAGGAATCACGGGGACTGAACCATTGTTCGCAGCGAAGCGGCGCCGAAGGGGAGATAGGGGTCTGTCCCTGTGGCGGGCTGAGCAGCAAACCGGAGCCGGAGGGGGGCTGTCCCTATGGCGTGCTCCTGCTGTTACAGCTCCAGGCCCATGTAACGGGTGCCGGGCACGGGGTTGAAGACGTAGGGCTCGATGTCTTTAAAACCGAATGATTCATATAATGAATGGGCTGGCTTTTGTTCGGGGAGGGTATCCAGACAGATACTGCGGTAACCGATTCTTCTGGCTTCCTCAAGGATCATCTCGACCAGACGGCGGCCGATGCCCAGCCCCCGATAATTATCCCTCACATACAGGCGTTTCATTTCACTGGTATCTTCTGTAATCTTGCGCAGGGCAGCCATTCCGGCAGTTTCCCCGTTCACCAGCACCAAGAGTAAAAAACCCTCCGGAGGGACGTATTTCCCTGGCAGTTCCGCCAGCTCGGCGGTGAAATCCTGGAACTCCAGATCAATGCTCAGGGAATGGGCGTATTCTACGAATAGTTCTTTGATCTGCTCCAAGAGTTCTAAGCCCTGTACCTGTTTATATTCGATTATATGTTCATTGTCGCCGGCAGTTGTTGTCATATCTGAGAGTTTTGCATATTAGCTAGCCCAAGAAATATCGGGCTTTTTTAGGGGCAGAAAAAGGACTTCACCCCCCTTTTTGCCGAATTAGTAAGTGATAACCAAACTAACCGAAGGAGGAGAAGTCACT
>JAAYZA010000203.1 GCA_012515055.1 Syntrophomonadaceae bacterium
AGAAGGGTCCGGGGAGTCTCTTCCCCGTCCCTGACCAGTACCTCGGTCAGATAACCATAACTGCTCTGGTAGAATTTCACCCCATTATATACCAGAGGATAATTCACCTTGATGGTTTTTTCCAGTGTCGTTTTATCACCTTCTAAAACCTGGAGATCAGCATAATACTGTGCTGGTGAACCATCATGATGGAATTCTATATAAAATTTATCCAATTTCAGGTCAAAGGGTTTAGTGACAGGGAGGATATTCTCGATCTGGACCGTGTCCCCCTCCCGGATACTGAGCTGCACACTATGGCCCAGCCAGGAATAAAGACTGGCCCCCACCAGGATGAAAACGATACCGGCATGAAGCATCACCAGGCCCAGAGTCCTGAGGAGCAATCTCCAATCCCGGCTGATCCTGGCCCGGCGGCGGAAAAACCTCCCACTGGTATTGATGGTGCATAAAATCATATTGATCAGCAGGAGGGCCAATAAGAGACGAAAAGGCCAGGAACGGAAAAAATACTCCGGCCACAGGCTGGAACCAATGGCAGCAGCCGCCCCCACCAGAGCCAGCAAAACCAGACCGGTGGTCATGGAAGATAAGGACTTGAAAAAGCGCATCAATGTAACCCCGTTTCAGCTAATGTCCCGGCCTTTGTTTTACCCCGGACCGGGAAGAAAAGCGGTCAGCCGGATCCTGCCGGGCACTAAACATCCCAGTTTTCATCCAGATCCTTGTACCAACTCCAGACATGGCATTCAGCACAGAAAGGTGTGGACTGCTTGTGCATCTGGTGGCAGACATTACAATCCTGTTCACCATTATGAGAATCATGGGGGTTGGAATCGGTGAAATCAGTGGCCGCCTTGATCTCCTCCCAGGTGGAGCCTTCCCCATCTTCAGAGTGGCAGTCCAGGCACATAGCCCGGTCTCCCGGGGGACCTTCCAGGGGCATATAATAATTACCGGTGATAAAATTTATGCCTTCCATGGCTTTTTCCGGAATGGTTCGGACATGGCAGTCCAGGCACTCTATATCTTCTTCGGCATGTTTATGATCCAGCAGCACACTATCGCTCCAGGATACATAATAGGGTTTTATTATGTGACAGTTAGCACAAAAAGAAGGATTTTCACTGGCCTTCAGCAGTGCCCCCGCTGTTACTCCGCCGATAAGGATTCCGACCCCCACAACGATCAGGATAAACTTTTTGTTCAAATATTTCTCGCGGAAACTCTTTTTTTGCATATTATTATCCTTCATAAAAACCTCCCTGGATATACATTTCGCTATTTATTGCTGCATTGGTAATTCTGCTGTCAGCAGTTTCCATGATTGAACCGGCCCCTATGGGGGACCATTTTTTATAATTATAGACAAAAAACACGAAAAAGTCTTTGGGTAATTACACAGTAATCACCGCTTATTTTTGGACATATGGATCCGGAAGGCAATCGGCGTGATTGGAGGCTGTTCCAATGATACCTCTTTGGCTTCGTAAAAAATTACAATGAAAAAGCCAGGATATATTGCTATACTGTAAGGGAGGAAATTGTCAGTCAATTTTGCGTATTGTGTCGTTTTTTGCGGCAGTTGATAGTACCAACCGTAGCAAGGTTAATTGGGATGAGGAAAACGTAAAGGTTAAATTAAGAAAGGGGACATACCATGAGTAAAGAAGAAAAACGCTATGAACTATCAAGACGAAGTTTTATCAAAGGTGCGGCAATAAGCACGGTAGCCCTTGGCTCAGC
>JAAYZA010000415.1 GCA_012515055.1 Syntrophomonadaceae bacterium
GAGCCGTTGACAAACCCTTCCTGATGCCGGTAGAAGACGTGTTTACCATAACAGGAAGAGGAACCGTTACCACTGGCAGAGTAGAAAGAGGCCAGGTCAAGGTAGGGGACGAAGTAGAAATAGTGGGCATGAGGGAAGAAATCAGAAAGACAGTTTGCACCGGAGTAGAAATGTTCCGTAAACTGCTTGATTATGCCGAAACCGGCGATAATATCGGCACCCTTTTAAGAGGAGTAGACCGTAAAGAAGTGGAAAGAGGCATGGTGCTGGCCAAACCGGGGAGCATCAAACCATTGACCAAATTCGATGCTGAAGTCTATGTGCTGACCAAGGAAGAAGGCGGGAGACACACCCCATTTTTCGGTGGATACCGTCCCCAGTTCTATTTCCGTACAACAGATGTGACCGGCATCCTGAATCTGCCGGAAGGAGTGGAAATGGTAATGCCCGGTGACAACATCACCATGTCCATCGAACTGATCACCCCCATTGCCATGGAAGAAGGTTTAAGATTTGCCATCCGCGAGGGCGGCAGGACTGTAGGTTCGGGAGTAGTTATCAAGACTTATGCATAATTAGTCGAATAGATGTTATAATCACCCGTCAGCAGGAAAACATTGTGGTTTCCTGCTGACCTATCTTTTACCGGGTGATGCATGGATGATTGACATAGGTGTTAACCATGTGATAGAGTATTCTAGGATTTTTGTCCACGGGACGGAGGTGTAGTCGTGAGGGTAGGTATCACTTTGGCATGTTCAGAATGCAAACAACGTAATTATACAACAACCAAAGACAAAAAGAAAAATACGGAGAGAATTGAACTGCGCAAACATTGCAGATTCTGCAACGCTCACACGATCCATAAAGAGATTAAGTAATGTCAGGGATGTGAACAATATGGCCAAGAGCAACACACCAGCAAAAAAGCAGGTAACTTTAAAAGACCGATTTGAAAATATCAAGGAATACTTCATCAGCGTTTATAACGAACTGAAGAAGGTCCACTGGCCTGATAGGCGGCAAATGATTGCCTATACCGGTGTAGTACTGTTTGCGGTAACCATTGTTGCAATCATTATTTATTTTTTCGATTGGGGTCTTTCTTCTTTATTAAAGCTGCTTTTTGATGCGACTGCTTAAGTTGAGGAGGTGGTTCCAGTTACTGACCAGGAATTGGAACAGAATATAAACGAAGGTGAAAACCAGCCGATAATTAAAGGCGAATGGTATGTAGTGCATACCTATTCTGGTTATGAAAACAAAATAAAAGTAGACCTGTCCAAGCGGGTGGAATCGATGAACATGCAGGATAAGATCTTTGATGTCATAATTCCCGAGGAACAGGAAGTGGAATACAAAAACGGCAAGCGGAAAGTCACCACTAAAAGGGTATTTCCGGGTTATGTTATTGTCAACATGATAATGGATGATGATTCCTGGTATGTGGTTCGCCACACCCCCGGAGTAACAGGTTTTGTCAGCAGCGGCACCAAACCAATCCCCCTGCAGACAGAAGAGATCCACAAGATCCTGCAGCAGATGGGACTAATGGAGAGCAAACCCAGGATAATTGACATAGATATTGGGGAAGGCGTTCGGGTCAAAAGCGGACCTTTTGCTAATTTTGAGGGTGTGGTCAAGGAACTCTTGCCTGACCGCGGCAAGATAAGAGTAGCGATTTCTATGTTTGGCAGGGAAACACCTGTGGAACTGGATTATGAACAAATAGATAAATTATAGGAGGTGAAAACGTGGCCAAGAAAGTAATCGGCAAAGTATCCTTGCAAATACAAGCGGGAAAAGCTACGCCGGCACCACCGGTTGGACCTGCATTGGGTCAGCATGGGGTGAACATAATGGGTTTTTGTAAAGAATACAATGCGAAAACTGCCCATCAGACTGGGTCCATTGTACCAGTAGAGATAACCGTCTATGCCGACAGGTCATTTTCCTTTGAAGTAAAATCGCCCCCGGCATCGGACTTATTAAAAAAAGCGGCCAATGTCACTAAAGGCTCCGGGGAACCCAACAAGAATAAAATAGCCAGGATCCAGCGGGCCAAATTGGTGGAGATCGCTGAGATCAAAAAAGAAGATCTGAATGCTGCTGATGTTGATGCGGCAGTAAAAATGATCGAAGGTACGGCCCGCAGTATGGGCATTGAAGTGGTAGACTGATTCTTTTAATATGTGGGAGGAGAAATTCCGCCATCACCACAAGGAGGTTTATGTAATGAATAGAGGCAAAGCATACAATGACGCCGCCGCAAAAATTGATCGCAGGAAATTATATGACACTGCTGAGGCATTGGAGATGGTCAAAGATTTATCGACGGCCAAATTCGATGAAACAGTGGAAATACACATTAAACTGGGTGTTGACCCCCGCCACGCTGATCAGCAGGTGAGGGGCACTGTAAGTTTACCCCATGGTACCGGTAAAACCAGAAAGGTACTGGTATTTGCCAAAGGGGAAAAAATAAAGGAAGCCGAAGATGCAGGTGCTGATTATGTCGGCGGAGAAGAGCTGGTGGAGAAAATCCAGGGCGGTTGGTTTGATTTTGATATCGCAGTTGCCACCCCTGATATGATGGGTGTTGTGGGTAAACTCGGTAAGCTATTGGGCCCCCGCGGTTTGATGCCCAACCCCAAAGCGGGAACTGTGACTTTCGATATTGAAAGAACCATCAATGAGCTGAAAGCCGGGAGAATCGAATACCGGGTGGATAAAAACGCCATCGTTCACGTACCCATTGGCAGGAAGTCATTTGAGGTTGATAAATTACAGGAGAACCTGAACGCATTTGCCGGTGCTCTTATCAAGGCTAAACCGGCGGCGGCTAAAGGAACCTACCTGAAATCAGTTACTATATGTTCCACCATGAGCCCGGGGATCAGGATCAATCCCCTTGCAATCATGGCAGCCAACAAGTAAAATAGTAACGGTAAATAAAAAAAGAAAATATGGACTGTAGAAAGCCGGTGGTGAAAACCATAATGAATGCCAGATCATTCGCCTGCCGAGGTTGTTAAAAATATTTGCTTACGGGCAAGTTTATACCTCTGCAGGTTTCCGGCAGAGGTTTTTTGATGGTATCAATTTAAAGCTAATGGTAAAAGGGGGTGAATTAATGCCCAATTTGGAAGCTAAAAAGCAGATCGTTAAAGAAACGGAACAAAGGCTCAAAGATGCCAAACTGGTTATTTTTACTGATTACCGCGGTTTGACCGTGGCAGAGATGACTGATTTGAGAAACAAACTAAGAGTTCCGGGAGTTACCTATAAAGTTGTGATGAACACCATGACCGAATTCGCTTTGCAGAATACCGGCTATGAAGAAATGATCCAGCATATTGAAGGTCCCAATGCAGTGCTTTTCAGCGATGAGGATCTGGTAGGTCCGGCTAAAACGATTTTTGACTTTATTGCCAAGTACAAAAAATTGACTGTAAAAGCTGGCATACTGGAAGGTCAGATAGTGGGTGCCGAAAAAATTAAGGCACTGGCCGATCTGCCGCCGCGGGAAGTACTGGTATCTCAAGTTCTGGGAACCATGCAGGCACCTATCACCAGTTTTGTGTATGTGCTCAATGCCAATATATCTGGTTTGGCCAGAGTTCTGGACCAAATCAGGGAAAAGCAGCAGGCCAGTTAATAAAAATATGAATTTGGGAGGAAATAAACATGAGTAAAGTACAGGAAGTTATTGAAATAGTAAAAGGTTTGACCGTTTTGGAATTATCAGAGCTGGTCAAGGCTCTGGAAGAAGAATTTGGCGTGAGTGCCGCGGCACCCGCAGCCGTAGCAGCACCGGCCGCTGGAGCAGCTGTTGCTGAAGCAGCAGAAGAAAAGACCGAATTTGATGTCGTTCTTACCTCGGCAGGCGAGAAAAAAATCAATGTTATTAAAGTAGTCCGCGAAATTACCGGTCTGGGTCTGAAGGAAGCCAAAGCACTGGTCGATGAAGCCCCCAACCCGGTCAAAGAAAAGATCACCAAAGAAGAAGCCGACGAGATCAAAGCCAAACTTGAAGAAGCCGGTGCTGGTGTAGAAGTTAAATAATACAGATGGGATTGTCAGCCAAGAAAGCTGACGATCAGATAAAACAGGCAGTCATAAAGACCAGATAAAAGTTCTGTATTGTATAAGATACAGAACTTTTTGGTTGTCATTACAGGTTTTATGTTATAATCTTTATTCAGGTTTAAAATCATCGAGGGGGGGAAACGATGATCATTTTTAAGCGGGCGGCCGGGGCCGTGATGGTTATGTTGTGCTTTATTATTCTCAGCCCGCTGTTTGGTGCAGCTGGGGGCAATAGTTCTGTAGAATGGGAGATCAAGGCATATGATGATCATTCCATTCAGGAAACCGTTATTGTTAATGATGGCGAAATAAAAGCCGGTCCGGGTTGGGAAAAATCCGTCAGCGGCGGTAAAAATGCCTGGACCAGAA